>JAZSHT010000162.1:0-39960 GCA_045533435.1 Eubacteriales bacterium
AATCACACCGAAGGTGTGCATATCATCAAGGCAGAGCCTTGTATATCATCATCCCAAAGGGATGTATATCATCAACCGCAAGGTTGCATAATGCACGGACAATCCCCCGTCCCCTGTCCGCACTAAATTAAATAACAAAAAGCAACCGAATTTTCGGTTGCCTTAGTTTGTTTTGTCTGGTTTCTTTTTTGCTTGACTTTTTAACGACTTTTGCTCAACATGAATCTTTTCGATTCTTTTTGTTAACTTTTTCTTCACGCTAAGAAAAAGTTAGGACTAGAGTTTTTTCTTTTTTCTGAGGTTATACTCAGAGCGTGGGTTGATAAACTCGCGATAGTCAAGGTCGCCGCGGTCAAGGGCGCTAACGATGGTTTCAGCTGTTGCGATATTGGTAGCAAGCAGCACATTATGAACATCGCAAAGGCGGAGTAGAGTCTGCTCTACGCCTGAGCCTTCTCCATAGAGAGAGGTTTGTGGGGTATTGGAACGGAAATAGAACAAAATATCGATCTCATCATAAGCAATTCTTGATGCGATTTGCTGTTCGCCGCCGTGAGCTCCACTTAATAATTTTTCTATTTTTAAGCCGGTTGCTTCGGAAATGTAAGCTCCCGTTGTACTTGTTGCGCAGATAGAATGCTTGCTTAAAATACCGCAGTAAGCTATGCAAAACTGTGTAATAAGCTCCTTCTTAGAGTCGTCTGCAATAATTGCTATTTCCAACTCAAACACCTCCTAATAATAAGTCATAAAATTCTTGAACTGACTAATCTATATTTTTTCATACTTTTCTATGGTAATAATATCACAAATATACAAAAATGTCAATAAGCAAGGTAATATTTTTTGATGTTTTTGTACAAAAATTTAATAAAAAAACAGTATTTTTCTAAAATTTGGGAAATAAGCTTTAACGCTGATAGCTTTGTAACTTATTACAAAACAGAATACTATTTACTATATTTAATTGTATAATGTAATAATATATAAGAAATTATAAATAGTATATTGACAAAGAGAGTTCCTTTTGCTATAATATAAAGCAGGAAATTACGGCTTAAATTCATAAAAATGCAAAAATCTGTTGACCGACAGGAATAATAAATGATATCTTGTCGCAAGACAAGCTATTTTTTTGCAAGGATTTTTAAAGCCGCATAAGACAAAGAAATATGAGGTAAATGTAATGAAAAACTACACTACAAGACAGTTTGATACACAGTTCATAGATTCTTTATCTAATGCTTTTGGCGCTCCTAAAAATAATATTGCTATTTTACCCGGATTTTGTGATGTGCATGTGCATTTCAGAGAGCCGGGTTTTTCGTATAAGGAAACAATTAAGTCAGGCTCTATGGCAGCAGCCCATGGCGGATATACAGCAGTATGCACAATGCCTAACTTAAATCCTGTACCCGATAGCGCTGAAAATATAGGTAAGCAAATAGACATCATTAAAAAAGATGCGGTAATTGGTGTTTACCCTTACGCTTCGATTACAGTTGAGCAAAGGGGCGAAAAAATCTCCGACCTTGAAGAAATGAAGGATTTGTGCATAGCATTTTCCGATGACGGACGCGGCGTGCAGGATGAAGAAATGATGCGTGAGGCTATGCTAAGAGCAAGAGCGCTAAACAAAATGATAGTAGCCCACTGCGAGGTTGATAGCTTGCTTTTTGGCGGATATATCCATGATGGACTTTTCTGTGCTTTACACGGAATGAAGGGAATTTCATCCCGAAGCGAATGGGAAATGGTTGCAAGAGATATTCGCTTAGCTAAGGAAACAGGCTGTAAATACCATGTGTGCCATATTTCCACTAAGGAAACGGTAGCAATTATCCGCAAGGCGAAAAAAGAGGGCGTTGATATTACCTGCGAAACTGCACCACACTACTTAGTATTAAATGATATGGATATTATGGATGATGGCAGATTTAAAATGAACCCACCTATAAGAGATGAAAGCGACCGTCTTGCTTTGGTTGAGGGAATTTTAGATGGAACTATTGATATGATAGCCACCGACCATGCTCCCCATAGCATAGAGGAAAAGAGCCAAGGACTTAAAGGAAGCAAAATGGGCGTTGTGGGACTTGAAACCGCATTTAGCGTAATGTATACTCACTTCGTTAAAACAGGTATGATTACTATGGAAAAGCTAGTTGAGCTTATGTCAACAAATCCTCGTAAGAGATTTGGCATTGAGGATAACGGCTATACGGTATTTGACTTAGATGCAAAATATACTGTAAACCCTGATGAATTTTTGTCAATGGGCAAAAAGACACCATTTGAATGCTGTGAGCTTTACGGCAAATGCTTACTTACAGTATGCAACGAAAAAGAAGTCTATAAAGCATAATTTAGTTTAAAATTTTAGTTAATATATAGGAGAAAAAGGAAATGGCAAAGAGAAAAGACATTAAAAGAGTAATGATTATCGGTTCAGGCCCTATCGTTATTGGTCAAGCGGCAGAGTTTGACTATGCAGGCACACAGGCTTGTCTTGCGCTTCGCGAGGAAGGCTACGAGGTTATCCTTGTAAACTCTAACCCTGCAACAATTATGACTGACACAGTTATTGCGGACAAGGTTTATATGGAGCCACTTACACTTGAATATGTGGCAAAGATTATAAGATATGAGCGTCCTGATGCTATCGTTCCGGGTATTGGCGGTCAAACAGGACTTAATATGGCTATGCTTCTTGAAAAGAAGGGCATTTTAAAGGAAAGCGGAGTTGAGCTTCTTGGCACATCAAGCGCATCTATTGAAAGAGCTGAGGACAGAGAATTATTTAAAGAGCTTTGCCAAGAAATCGGCGAGCCTGTAATTCCATCTGAAATTGCAAACAATATGGATGAGGCAATGAGCGCTATTGAAAAAATCGGCTTCCCTGTTGTACTTCGCCCTGCATTTACACTTGGTGGTACAGGCGGTGGCTTTGCTTATAATATGGAAGAATATAAGGAGCTTGCACAAGGCGCGCTTGATGCATCCCCTGTTCATCAGGTTCTTGTTGAAAAGAGCGTAAAGGGCTTTAAGGAAATTGAATTTGAGGTTATGCGTGATGGCGCTGATAACGCAATAACAATTTGCGGTATGGAAAATATCGACCCTGTTGGCGTTCACACAGGCGACTCAATCGTTGTTGCTCCTATTATGACACTTAACGACCATGACTTAAAGATGCTTAATGATAGCGCAATTAAGCTTATTAGAGCATTAAAGATTGAGGGCGGATGTAATGTTCAATTTGCTTTAAATCCTGAAACAAGCGAATATTACTTAATTGAGGTTAACCCAAGAGTTTCCCGTTCCAGCGCGCTTGCATCAAAGGCAAGCGGATATCCTATTGCAAGAGTAACAGCAAAAATTGCAGTTGGTATGACACTTGATGAAATTGAGGTTGCAGGAACAAAGGCATCCTTTGAGCCAAGCCTTGACTATGTGGTAGCAAAGTTCCCACGCTTCCCATTTGATAAGTTTACAACAGTTCCAAATAAATTAGGCACACAAATGAAGGCAACAGGCGAATGTATGGGCATCGGCTCAAATCTTGAGGAATGCTTACTTAAATCTGTTCGCTCACTTGAAATCGGTGTTTGCCACTTCTATATGGCTAAGTTTGATAGCTATTCCGATAAGGAGCTATTTGAGTATATTAACGAATTCCACGATGATAACATTTTCGCAGTATGTCAATTATTCCGCCACGGTGCAATGGTTGAAAAAATTCATGAGGTAACAAAGATTACATCTTACTTCCTTGAAGCATTTAAGCGTATTGTTGACATGGAAAAGACACTTTCTGACAACAAGGGAAATGTTGAAGCTTTAAGAGAAGCAAAGAAAATGGGCTTTAGCGATAAGTACATTGCAAAGCTTTGGAGCATGAAAGAGGTTGAAATTTACAACCTCCGCCACGAAAATAAGATTGTTCCAAGCTTTAAGATGGTAGATACAGCCCATGTTGGCGCATACATTCCTTACTTCTATTCCTCAAACGAGGGCGAAAATGAGTCTATTTTAACAGACAGAAAGAAGATTATCGTTTTAGGCGCAGGTCCTATCCGTATCGGTCAAGGCGTTGAGTTTGACTATTCAACAGTACATGCGGTTAAGACAATTAAGGAAAGTGGCTACGAGGCTATTATTATAAATAATAACCCTGAAACAGTTTCCACCGACTATACAACCTCAGATAAGCTCTACTGTGATCCACTTACAGTTGAGGATGTAATGGAGGTAATTGACTTTGAAAAGCCAGATGGCGTTATCGCATCATTAGGCGGTCAAACTGCTATTAACTTAGCAGCACCTTTAGCTGAAAGAGGAGTAAAGCTCATCGGTACAGACTGTGAGGCTATTGACAGAGCTGAAAACAGAGACTTATTTGAAAAAATCCTTGAGGAATTAAATATCCCACAACCAAAGGGTCAAGCTGTAACTAACATTGAGGATGGCGTTAAGGTTGCAAAGGAGGTAGGATATCCTGTTTTAGTTCGACCTTCATTCGTTCTTGGTGGTCGTGCAATGCAATTAGTTGGTAACGAAAAGCAGCTTCGCCAATACTTAAAGACAGCCGTTGAAATTGATGAGGACAAGCCTGTTTTAGTTGACCACTACATTAAGGGTAAAGAGGTTGAGGTTGACGCTATTTGCGATGGCCGTGATGTATTCGTTGCTGGTATTATGGAGCTTGTTGAAAGAACAGGCGTTCACTCAGGCGACTCAATTTCCGTATATCCATCCTTCTCAATTTCCGATAAGGTAAAGGGCAAGATTTTATCCTACTCAAAGAAATTAGGTCTTGGTATCGGTATTATCGGCTTATTTAACATTCAGTTTATCGTTGACTCAAACGATGATGTATATATTATTGAGGTAAATCCTCGTTCATCAAGAACAGTTCCATTCTTATCTAAGTCCACAGGCTACTCTCTTGCAGATATTGCAACAGAGGTTATCCTTGGCAAATCCTTAAAGGAATTAGGTATTTTTGACCTCTATCCACAGGAAAAGAAGAGATGGTACTGCAAGGTTCCTGTATTCTCTTATAAGAAAATCAGCGGTATTGATGCTTACCTTAGCCCTGAAATGAAGTCAACAGGCGAGGCAATCGGCTATGATGATACATTAAATCGTGCATTCTATAAGGCGCTTCAAGCATCAGGCATGCAGGTACAAAACTACGGTACAGTTTTAGTAACTGTTGCAGATGATGATAAGGAGGAAGCGCTTCCACTTATCCGCCGCTTCTATAACCTTGGCTTTAATATTGAGGCAACAGAGGGCACAGCTAACTTCTTAAAGGAGCATGGCATTAGAACAAGAATTAAACACAAGATTGGAGAGGGCTCAAAGGATATTCCTGAGGCAATGCGCCAAGGCCATATTGCATATGTAATCAATACAAGCGATTCATCAAGCCAAGGCACACAACAAAAGGACGGCTACGAAATCCGCCACCTTGCAATCGAAAATAATATTTCACTCTTCACTTCCCTTGACACAGTAAGAATTTTACTTGATGTATTAGAGGAAATTACGATTACAATCTCAACAATCGATGCGTAATTAGGATATAGGATACAGGATATAGGATATAGGATATAGGTGGATACACAAACGGACAGATTTAAGAAATTTCTTTTGTGAGTTAGACACTCAACAAATCGCCTATATCCTATCCCCTATCCCCTATCCCCTAATATTCGCGAGGTAAACATGAAAGACTTAATTTTTAAAATCAAAACAAATAAAGAAATAGCAAAAAACACCTATGAAATGGTGCTTGAAGGCGACTGCACCGACATTAAGTGCGGACAGTTTGTAAATATCAAGCTTGATGGCTTTTATTTACGCCGCCCTATCTCAGTATGCTGTGTAGAGGGAAACGAGCTTACATTAATATATAAGGTAGTAGGCAAGGGCACTGAATCTATGGCGAAAATGGAAAAGGACACCGAGCTTTTAGTATTAACGGGACTTGGTAACGGCTACGATATTTCTCTAAGCGGAGAAAAGCCACTTTTAATCGGTGGTGGCGCAGGCGTTCCGCCTATGTATCAGCTTGCAAGGGAGCTTGTAAGAGAGGGAAAGAATGTTAGCGTAATCTTAGGCTTTAATACCAAGGATGAGGTTTTCTACGAAAACGAATTTAAAAAATTAGGAGCAAGCGTATTTGTTACAACTGCTGATGGCTCATATGGAGTAAAGGGCTTTGTAACAGATGCATTTAATATGGTAGATTATACATATTTCTACACCTGTGGTCCTGAGCCAATGCTTAAAGCGGTATATAATAATACGCAAACAAGCGGTCAATTCTCATTTGAGGAAAGAATGGGATGTGGCTTTGGTGCATGTATGGGATGCTCCTGCAAAACAAAATACGGCAACAAGAGAATTTGTAAGGATGGACCGGTTTTAGTTAAGGAGGAAATTATATGGTAAAGAATGATGCTTTAAAAACCACATTATGTGGCATTGAGCTTGACAATCCATTAATTCCTGCCAGCGGAACATTCGGCTTCGGCTACGAATTTAATGAAATATACGATATTAACTGTCTTGGCTCATTTTCATTTAAGGGCACAACGCTAAATCCACGCTTTGGCAATCCAACACCAAGAATTGCCGAGTGCGAAAGAGGTATGATTAACTCCGTAGGACTTCAAAATCCTGGCGTTGATAAGGTAATTTCCGAGGAATTACCTAAGCTTAAAGCATGCTTTAACAAAAAGGTTATGGCAAATGTAAGCGGATTTTCCATTGAGGAATATGTTGAAACAGTTAAGAAATTAGATAAAGAGGATATTATCGGTTGGTTTGAAATCAACATTTCATGCCCAAATGTGCATGGTGGTGGAATGAGCTTCGGTGTATCCCCTGAGAATGCAGGCGCAGTAACTAGGGCGGTTAAGGCGGTTACAAATAAGCCTGTAATTATTAAGCTATCTCCAAATGTAACCGACATTGTTGCAATCGCAAAAGCATGTGAGGAAAACGGCGCTGATGGTATTAGCTTAATCAATACGCTTTTAGGTATGAAAATAGACTTAAAGAAAAAGAAGCCTGTTGTTGCAAATAAAATGGGCGGATTTTCAGGCCCTGCAATTAAGCCTGTGGCAATTAGAATGGTATATCAGGTTTATGAAGCAGTTAATATTCCAATCGTTGGCGGCGGCGGAGTTGAATGTGCCGAGGATGTAATTGAAATGATGCTTGCAGGAGCTAGCGCAGTTGAAATCGGAGCTGCTAACCTAGTTGACCCAATGGTATGCCCAAAAATCATTGAGGAATTACCAAATGTTATGGAAAAATACGGTATTAAAAATTTAAAGGATATTATAGGAGGAGCACACTAATGGGAAAGGATGTAATTATCGCTTGTGATTTTGCAAGCAAGGAACAGGTTTTTAATTTTCTTGATAAGTTCCAAGAGGAAAAGCCATTTGTTAAAATCGGTATGGAGCTTTTTAACGCAGAAGGACCTGAAATCGTAAGAGAAATTAAGCGTAGAGGACATAAGATTTTCTTAGACTTAAAGCTTCACGATATTCCAAACACAGTTAAAAAGGCTATGGCGGTGCTTTCACGCCTTGATGTTGATATGACAAATGTTCATGCTTCAGGCACAATCGCTATGATGGAAGCAGCTTTAGAGGGACTAACCCGCGAGGATGGCACATGCCCACTTCTTATCGCAGTAACTCAGTTAACCTCAACAAGCGAGGAAAGAATGAGAGATGACCTTCTTATTAACGAGCCAATGGATAAGGTAGTTATGCACTACGCGCAAAACGCTAAAAAAGCAGGACTTGCAGGTATCGTTTGCTCCCCACTTGAAGCAGAAAAGGTACACAATGTATGCGGCAAGGACTTCGTAACAGTTACCCCAGGCGTTCGTTTTGCCGATGGCGATAAGGGCGACCAAGTAAGAGTTATGACTCCAGCCGAGGCTAAGAAAATCGGAAGCGACTACATCGTAGTAGGCAGACCAATTACAGGCGCTAGCGACCCTGTTGCAGCGTACAGACGCTGTGTAAATGAATTTGTAGACTAATCTACAAATTCATTAGTGGTCAGCCGTCAGTGGTCAGTGATCAGATGGCTAGACTAACGATTATATCGAAATAAAAGAAAATATTAAATAGGAGTAAGTGTGTGTTTATTGTAAGTGGGCAAAAAGCAAATTGCTGACCACTGACCACTGAACACTGACCACTTGTGAAATATCATGGAACAATACAAAAGAGAATTTATACAGTTTTTACAAGGTGCAGGCGTACTTAAATTTGGAGATTTTACTGCAAAAAGTGGTAGAAAAATCCCATATTTCATTAACGCAGGCGAAATTAAGACAGGCGAGCATATTGCAAAATTAGGCGAGTTCTACGCAAAAGCTTATCTTGATAAGGTAGGTAATAAGCGTACTGCATTATTTGGCCCTGCATACAAGGGAATTTCAATCGCAGTTTCATCATCAATCGCACTTGCAAAGAGCGGTCTTGATGTGCCATTCTTCTTTAACAGAAAGGAAGCAAAGGACCACGGCGAGGGCGGTGTGTTCGTAGGCTACAAGCCAAAAGCAGGGGAAGAGGTTGTAATTGTTGAGGATGTTATCACAGCAGGCACAGCCATTCGTGAAACAATGGAAATTATGAAGGGACTTGAGGGCGTTAAGGTTGCTGCTTGCTTCGTAATGGTTGACCGTAAGGAAAAGGGTCAAGGCGAAAAGGGCGCAATGGTTGAGCTTGAAGAGGAATTCGGCTTCCCTGTATATTCAGTAGTTGATGTTTATGATATTATTGAGTACCTTGAAGAGGACCCTCAAAACGCTGAAAATGTAGCGAGAATTAAGAAGTATCGTGAGGTTTACGGCGCGTAAGCGCCGTATGTAGCGGTTAGCCGCCAGCAGTTAGCGGTTAGCGGGCTACCTTTACGATTTATTAACGAAACCAAAATATAAAGCTTTGCGAAAAAATGATAGACTGTCGTTAGCAATCTTGCCAACAGCTGACTGCTAACGGCTAACAGCTATCTTTCACGAAGTGAAAAATGAAAATGCTTTGCAGAAGTATCACCGAGAGCCTCGTTCCGTCTAACTTGCTGACAGCTAACGGCTAACGGCGCACTGCTTCCTTTCGCAAAGCGAAAGGACTTATATGAGAAGTTTAATTGATATTAAGGAGCTTTCCTTAGAGGAGCTTGATGAGCTTATAGAAACTGCTCTTGATATAATTGCAAATCCATCAAAGTATAGCGAAAAATGTCGCGGTAAGAAATTAGCAACGCTATTTTTTGAGCCATCTACAAGAACAAGATTTAACTTTGAGGCGGCAATGTACGAGCTTGGTGGTAATGTTTTAGGCTTTAGTGAGGCTTCAAGCTCATCATAAGCCAAGGGCGAGAGCGTTGAAGATACTGCTAAGATGATATTCTGCTATGCAGATATTATGGCTATGCGCCATCCAAAGGAGGGTGCGCCTTTAGTTGCATCAATGAATGCAACTATTCCTGTTGTAAATGCAGGCGACGGTGGACATAACCACCCAACACAAACTCTTGCAGACTTACTTACAATCAAGCGCAAAAAAGGCAGATTTAACGATTTAACAATCGGTCTTTGTGGCGACTTAAAGTTCGGCAGAACAGTACATTCACTTATTGCCGCAATGTCAAGATACGATAATGTTAAGTTTGTGCTTATTTCCCCTGATGAGCTTAAAATACCGGGCTATGTTAAGACAGATGTCCTTGACAAAAATGGAATTGAATATGTAGAAACTACTGATTTAGTAGGCGCTATGCCAAGTCTTGACATTCTTTATATGACAAGAGTACAAAAGGAAAGATTTTTCAACGAAGAGGACTACCTACGCTTAAAGGATAGCTACATCTTAACACCGTCTAAGCTCACAAACGCAAAGGATGACCTTTGCATTATGCATCCACTTCCAAGAGTTAATGAAATTAGCGTTAGCGTTGATGATGACAAGAGAGCATGCTATTTTGAGCAAGCTTTAAACGGTAAGTATATGCGTATGGCGCTTATCCTTAAATTATTGGAAATTAAGTAAGGAGGAAGATTATGAGAGTAGATGCTATCAAAAACGGTCTTGTAATCGACCATATTACCGCAGGCAAGGCAATGGAAATTGTTGGACTTTTAAAGCTTGATGAGCTTGATTTGCCTATTGCAATAATCAAAAATGCACCAAGCAATCGCCTTGGCAAAAAGGATATAATCAAAATTGATGGGGACATTGAGCTAAATTTTGAAATTTTAGGCTATGTTGACCCAGATGTTACAGTAAACATCATCAAAAACGGAGTTATTACAGAAAAGAAGCATGCCGAGCTTCCCGAAACACTTAAAAATGTTATCTCCTGCAAAAACCCACGCTGTATCTCATCCTGCGAGCAGGAGCTTCCACACATCTTTAAGCTCACAGACAGAGAAAACCGCGTTTACCGTTGTCTATATTGCGAAACAAAAGCAAAATAAAAAAAGAGCCTTGGGCTCTTTTTTTATTTATCATCCTTTATATAGTATAGCTCAGTGCCAACCATAATTGAGCCGTCGAAATAGCGATTGTGCTTATCAACATTTTTTACACGCAATACTGCGCTATCAAAAATATCGTATGATTTATCCGTGACACAATTTCCGCTTCCGCTAAATTCAGCGGTTTCCTGATATTTTATGCCTAAAACTGTTTTTTCAATAAAGAATGAGCCGCCCACGCTATAATTGACAGTCATTTGACTTCGACCGTTGGGGCATTTTACTCTTGTGCCTGCTGAGAAAAGAGGAACATTGATAATTTCCCATTTATCATATTGAGTATAGGTGTTTTTAATTTTCACACCGAAAACCTCGCCCTTAAATTCAAAGCTGCCAAGAATATTGGGGGCCTCCTCTGTTGTTGCTCCCTCAGAAAGAAGAGTAAACACCTGAGATGACATTGAAAGCCCTACATCATATAGATAATACATTTTTCTTTGATACGGCTCAAGTGAAATATAATATTTTTCCGTATTGTATAAGGAAACAGGATAGAGCTTAGCGCTTCTATCAAGGCTGAATGCGTTCTTACTAAGGCACGCGCAATCAAAGCTGTCTGCAAAATCAAAGCCTAAATAAATGCTTGATAGGTTAGCGCAATTTTCAATTGAGAGGTCCTCAAAATAGTGAATAATAGTTCTTTTGCTCACATCCTCTGAGACTCTGCCTAAGTGAAGCTCCGTAACATTTGAGTTGTCCTTTAAAAATCCGCTCGCTACTGCGTAAACAATATTTTTTGATGAGGTAATTTCAGGTAGCCACTCGCCACTCTCAACCAGCTCACGCGCCTTATCGCTAAGCTCAGCATCCTTGTCGGTAAACGGTATGTATCCGTATAGCTTAATTTCACTTGCACTTTTATCCATAACCTCAAGAGCAATAAGTCCCTTGCTTGAAAAGCCGTAGCGCACGCCCTCGTTGATTACATATGCGTCATCAATAAGCGTATAGCTGATATTTGGTGGCGGAAGCTTATCTCTGCCGTTGAAAATATTCATATCCCCTCTTATTATAAATGAGGATGAGACAACGGAAACAGATAAGAAAACAAGGGAAAAAGCAATTGCATTTACAATTTTTTTGGTGAGCTTTTTGTTTTCCACTTTAGCTTTGTATAAATATGCTCTGATATCAAAAATAACGGCGGCTATTATAAGAATAGCAGCAATCACCACGCTGATAGGCAAAATGTAATCCTTTTCGTATCTTTCAGGGATTGATTTGCCGTTGGTTATGCCGGATAAAATAAGGCTTAAAATAAAGCTAAGCGCTAAGCCGCCTATGGAAATACCGATTACTCCCCTTGCCATAATTTTGCCGTCGGTAAATAAAAATCTTATTAAAATAATAGTAACAATTATAAATACAGGCGCAAGCTCAAAAAGCTCAGGGAAGAATGTAACGCTTGAACTAATTTCACCAAAAGCGCAAACGAAAATCGCAAGACCGACAGTAAGCGAGCCGATAAGACTGAATAATCCACCGCGATATGATGGCGACATAGAATATAAAATGAAGCCTAAAAGCGCGAAAAGAACTAAAATGTGGCTTGAAAGCAACGCGGTAAGCGTACATAAAATGCAAATCGGTAAAATCTCCCATTTGCCCACCGTAAATTGTGAATAATCAAGAGATGTATCCCCTACACGGTGAAATGTGGGATAGGTGAAATCGAGCATACCAAGCGACCATAGGAAAAATGGGAATACCGCTATTCCGCTTAAAATCATTGATACAAGCACCAATATTATAGGCGCGCTTGTTTCTCCAAATAAAATCACTCCGTAAAGTGAGGATGCACTCACTCCGTACTGTACTCTTAAAAGAATACGGGCAATAATTGCAAAAATAACGAAATAAAGGGAGTTTATTTTTGCGTTTGCTTGTCCAAATTTCATTACAGAATGAAATTCATCAACGGAGAATAGCGCATAAAGTAGATAAATTGCGCCTAAAACAACAATGGAAATACAAAAAATGCGCGCTACATTAGCTCCTGCCATCTCCGTAAATTTTTTTGATGCAGCAATACATATTGCGCCAAATGCAGCTGCAAGCATTGAAAAATACAATGCTACTGTGTGTTTAGATTTCATATTCTCTCCTTTAATTGAGGCTCGCCTCAATTTATGTGCGAAGCAATAATTCACGCGCAGGACAGGGGACGGGGGCGTGTCCGCGCGGTTTTCGGTATGTCGTGGGCGCCATCCCCTACAAAACGGTGAAATTCAAGCTTCGCTTTCATTATTCACTAATATCATAAACAGACATAGTCTTAATCTCGCTTAGTAGCTCCTCGGCTGAAAGCTCGGTTTTTGCAAAAATAGTGTAAGGAGTGTCGCTTATTAGGTCAAAATAGTTGTCGCTAAGTGCAATATCGTGGTTTTTAAAGGACACCTCAACATTTTTGGCAAATGCGCTTGCTTTTAGCGAAATTTGTGCAACACCATTTTCCTTTTTAACGCTTACTGAAATGTTAGGATTTAAAAATTTAAAATGCTTAGGCGGAGTGCCAAGCTCTGTATTTCTTGCTAAAATTTCGTTATTTTCATTGTATAGCTCACAATAGAAATATGTATCACGGCTATTTTCAATCAAATCGCTACCGTATGCGCAAGCATCACTTGATGTAAGTGAGGAAACGGACACATCCTTTTTATCCTCAAAAATTACGGTAAGGTCATTTTTTATAATTCCAACCTTAATATATCCCTTAAAGTCGCTTAATGTTTCGTTGGCGATATTTATTGTGATTTTGCCATTTTCATTAAATAAGCCAAGAGATACTCCCTGATAGAATTTTTTAGCAAAGTAGTGAAGCGCCTTGTATCTGCCGTAATAGTCAATGCTTGACCATGATGCAACAGGCCAACAGTCATTTAACTGCCAATAAACAGAGCCCATTGTATAGCCACGGCATCTTCTAAAATGCTCAACACCGTACTTGATGGCGTTTGCTTGATTTAGCTGTGAAGCGTAAACGATGGCTTCTAAGGTGGTTGGAATTAAATATTGATCAGCTAAATATTTCATTATCTTAACATTACCGCCACAGCTCTTTTGATGAGATTCCATGGTGTAGGAAACTAAATTTCGCTCGTTTTCAGGGCAAAAGCTGTAAACCGTCTTTATATTTGGTAAGCTTTCATATCCATATTCGGAGCAGAAGCGGAATTTGTGCTTTCTATATTCATCAAATCCACAATTTCCGTGCCAAACATCCCAAAAATGCACATCTCCACGGTTATGACCGTTGGGATCATCAAAATTACCCCCGGATGTTGGGCTTGATGGAATGTAATCATGCTGCTTAGCATGCTCAGCGCATATTTTTGGCAAAATGCTTTCGTATAATTCAAGGTAGTCCTTGCGAACTAACATGTCATTTCCATCAGCGCATGGCCAATATAAAACAGCCATCTCCATTTCATTGTTACCGCAAAGAAGTCCAAGGGACGCGTGATGTCTTATTCTTTTAATATTGTATATGGCTTCAGCAGTAAATTGTTCCACAAATTCCTCTCTTAACCATACATTAGCGCACGCCACCATAAAGTCCTGCCAAATTAAAAGACCGTATTTGTCGCATAAATCGTAAAAATAGTCGTGGGGATAGAAAGCGCCACCCCAAACTCTTATACAGTTAAAGTTGGCAAAAATGCAGTCCTGAACGATTTTTTCAAGTCTTTCATTTGTCATTCTTGATGGTAGGCTATCAATCGGCACAAAATTTGCACCCATTGCAAAAATCTTAATGTTATTTACCTCAAAGCAAAATTCTTGACCGTATTCATCATTCTCACGGCATAGCTTAACTGTTCTTAAACCGATTTTCTTTGATACTGTGTCGATTAAATCGCTATTTTTATAAAGCTTAAATGTAATATCGTATAGATTTTGCTCTCCGTAGCCATTAGGATACCATAGCTTAGGATTTTCAATTTTTATTTGTCCCTTGTTGTTTTCAAGGCAAATGCTTTGACCATCAATTTCGCATACAATATCTAAATTATTCACACAGTGCTTGGTATTTACGGTTAAATCAAGAGTAACTGTGTTATTTTCGTGGTGCTGAAGTATTTCAAAATCTTCAATTTTGTCAACATCATAAGCGCACACCTCAACATCACGGAAAATACTTATATTAGGTAACTTTGGCGCCCAGTCCCAGCCGGACATATAAAACGCTTTTCTTAGATGGCAAGCGCCCACGGTTGAGCCACCATCCATATATAAATGATGATTATTTTCCATTTCGTAGAAGTAATTTACAGGGGACTTAAATTCAAGGCGAAGTGTGTTCTTTTCCTTAGCCAAGGACTTAATATCGTACTCGTATTTACGGTGCATATTCATAACATGGTCAATAAATGTGCCATTTACAAATATATCGCAAATAGTGTCAAGACCGTAAAAAATCAAGTCGATTTTTTCTTTATTTAGCTCATTTTCGCTTAAAGCAAACTCAGTATAAAAGGTGCAGTCCTTTTTTGAATATTCAAATAACGCTTCCTCATTTGTGCCATAGTATGGCTCATCTATATAACCGTGGTTTAAAAGCACGCTATACATATCGCATGGCACAGTACATTCAAGACCGCGGTAATTTTCATAATCCATTTTAAAGCTAGTAATTTTCATAAAATCCCCCTAAAAAATTATATTATAAGTTTATCATAAAAGATAAAATAAATCAAGTGTAACATACTTGCAAAACAATATATAAAATGATATAATTAAACCAAGATTTGATAAGGAGCTTTAACATGCATTTACAAGTAAAAATCCTAGAAAATGAGCTTTGGTATGGCGGTAGCGTTGCTGATGCTATGAAAATGCCCATTCACAAGGACACAAAATACTTTATTGATATGGAAAAGGGCTTGAATCAGACAATGCCGCTTTTCGTTTCCACCAAGGGTAGATATATCTGGTGTGAAAATCCAATGGTTGTAACCGTGGAAAACGGTGAGTTTAACCTATCAGCCACAAGTGAAATTATCCTATGGGATAAGGGCAAAACACTGAAGGATGCATATCTGGAAGCATCAAACAATCATTTTAAATTCACAGGCAAGGTGCCCCCTCTTAAATTCTTTGAAACCGCCCAATATAACACATGGATGGAGCTTGACTACCACCAAAATCAAGAGGCGATTTTGAAATACGCTCACGGTATCGTGGATAACGGCTATGAGCCGGGCGTTATTATGATTGATGAGGGCTGGCACACACGCTACGGCATTTGGGAGTGGGATTTTGTAAAATTCCCCGACCCTAAGTCAATGATTGAGGAGCTTCACTCTCTTGGCTTTAAGGTTATGCTTTGGGTTGTGCCCTTTGTTACCTGTGACGGTCAGTCCTTCAGTATGAATTATTTTTCATACCATAACTATCTTGACGGCGCTTGCGGAGATAAGGAATACTTTTACCGTACAGATGATGGCAAGATTGCTATTATAGAATGGTGGAACGGCTTTAGCGCCGTACTCAATATGTGCAAGGAAGACGACAGAGAGTATCTTGACAAAAGACTTCAGGTTCTTATCAAGGAATACGGAGTTGACGGCTTCAAGTTTGACGGCGGAACTATCGAAATGTTTCATCCGCAAAACTTCGTAAACGGACCGTTAACAAAATATACTCCAATGGAATTGAATATCGCTTGGAATGAATTTGGCGCTAGATACGAATACCACGAATATAAGGACACCTTTAAGGGCGGCGGCAAGCCCGTTATCCAAAGACTTCGCGACAGAAATCACAGCTGGGATTATGACGGTATTGATACAATCCTTCCGTCAGCCTTGATGCAGGGCGTTATAGGACATCCCTTTATTTGTCCCGATATGATTGGCGCAGGCTGGTGGAGTCTTAACTATGACCCCAACTTTAAATTGGATATGGAGCTTTTTGTGAGAATGGCGCAGGTAAGCGCATTACTTCCTATGATGCAATTTTCTTGGGCGCCTTGGAGAATGCTTGATGAAAAGCACGCCAAATTATGCTTAGAAGCCGCAAAATTACATAAGAAATTTGCGCCATATATCATTAACGAGGTTAAAAAATCAGCAGTAAGCGGCGAGCCTATTGTTAGATTTATGGAATACGAATTTCCAAGCCAAGGCTACGAGGGAATTTGCGACCAATTTATGCTAGGAAGCGACATTTTAGTCGCCCCTGTGGTTGTAAAAGGACAAATTAAGAGAGAGGTAGCTTTGCCAAATGGCAAATGGAAATACCTTGGAATAACTGAATATGAGGGCGGAAGGACAGTTACAGTTGATAGCCCGCTTGAAATATTACCGTACTTTATTAAAGCAAATTAAGGAGAAAACAAATGAAGGTTACATTTATGGGTGCAGGAAGCACCGTGTTTTCAAAAAATGTACTAGGAGATACAATGATGTGCGAAGCATTTCACAACTGTGAAATTGCACTTTACGATATTGATGCACAAAGACTTGAGGAATCCTATCTTTTAATTACAAAAATGAACGAATCCATAAACGAAGGCAGAGCCACCATTAAAAAGTACCTTGGCGTTAATGAAAGAAAGGATGCTTTAAAAAATGCCGACTTTGTTGTAAACGCAATTCAAGTGGGACTTTACGACCCATGCACAATTATTGACTTTGAAATACCTAAAAAATATGGACTACGCCAAACAATCGGCGATACTCTTGGTGTAGGCGGTATTTTCCGTGCAATGCGAACAATTCATGTTTTGAAGGATTTTGCCAAGGACATTGAAGAGGTTTGCCCTAATGCATGGTTTTTAAACTACACAAATCCAATGGCTATGCTCACAGGCTATATGCTTCGCTACACCAAGGTTAAAACGGTAGGACTTTGCCATAGCGTTCAGGTTTGCTCACAGGGACTTTTAGAATCCCTTGATATGAAGGATAAATTAGAGGGCAGACATGAAAAAATTGCAGGCATTAACCATATGGCGTGGCTTCTTGAAATTACCGATAAGGACGGAAATGACCTTTATCCCGAAATTAAAAAGCGCGCTAAGGAAAAGAACGCAAGCGAAAAGCATTGGGATATGGTAAGATACGACTATATTGATAAATTGGGCTACTATTGTACCGAGTCAAGCGAGCATAATGCAGAATATAATCCATTTTACATAAAGCCAGGCAGAGAGGACCTAATTGAAAAATTCAATATTCCTCTTGATGAATATCCACGCCGTTGTGTAAGCCAAATTGAGGGCTGGCAAAAGCAGTACGAGTCCCTTATGTCAGGGGACAGAGTTGAGCATACACGCTCAAGGGAATATGCATCGCATATAATGGAAGCAATTTACACAAATAAACCATACGCCATCGGCGGTAATGTGCTTAATCACGGAGTTATTCCTAACCTTCCATACGAAGCTTGCGTTGAGGTAAAATGCTTAGTTGATGGAAATGGAATTCAGCCAACATATGTAGGTAACCTTCCATTACAGCTTGCTGCTATGAATAGCTCAAACATCTATCCACAAATGCTAACTATTGAAGCCGCACATGAAATGAGCCGTGAAAAGCTATACCAAGCGGTAATGATGGACCCACACACCGCCGCACAGCTATCCACCGATGAAATTGTAGCAATGTGCGATGAGCTTATTGAAGCCCACGAAAAGGCTGGTTATCCTGTTTTTTAAGGAAAATTGATTTTCCTTAAAAAACAATCAACACGAAGTGTTGTATGTAATCAATGCAACGCATTGTATGGAATCTGTACAAGGTACGGAATGTAATCGCAGCAAGGCTGTGCATGTAACCGCGTAGCGTGTATGTAATTGCATCACAAACAGCACTTGAAAAAATAAATTCATATGCTAAAATAAAACTATAATTTTATATAAATCCCTTGGAGTGTCTTTTATCGACACTCCAAGGAGTTTTTTTTATATTAGCTCAAATTCATCAAAATATGTACATCGGCTATCCTTGCCGATAAATACTTGGAATTTGCCCCTTTCAGAGCCAAATGTTAAATCTCTACGGACAAAGCGAAGCATGCTTTCGTTTATTATAAATTTAACCGTTTTTTCCTCTCCTACATCAAGCTCAATTTTTTCAAATCCCTTTAACTCCTTAATAGGTCTTACCACCGAGCCAACAAGGTCGCGTATATAAAGCTGAACGATTTCCTTTGCCTTATATTTACCTGTGTTTTTAACCTTAACGGATGCAATTATTTCCGTATTATTTGTTAATGTCTTATCACTTAATTTAAAATCGCTATACTCAAATGTAGAGTAGGATAAACCATAGCCGAAAGGATAGAGAGGGGAGTTTGGACTGTCAATATATCCACTTTCGTAAAGAATTCTTTTGTTATCATCTGTACGCAAATTGGCTGTCCTGTGATGATTATAATAAATGGGGCATTGTCCCTCATTTCTTGGGAAGGACATTGTTAGCTTACCGCATGGAGATTTTTCGCCAAAAATAAGATTTGCAACCGCATTACCGCACTCTGTGCCGGGGAAATACATATTAAGTATTGCACTAGCATCCTTTTCAATATCCGTAAGCACAAGGGGTCTGCCTGTAAATAATACTACCGCAGTATTTTTGTTTACCTCACATACTCTTTTAATAAGCTGAGCTTGTACACTTGGTAAATGTAAATTAGATTTTGAGTTTGACTCTCCGCTATCAAGCTGGTCCTCGCCAACACATAAAATAACGCAGTCAGCATTTCTTGCAACATCCACCGCATCATCAATTTTAGAGTAGTCCGTGCTGTTCAAATCAAGGTCGCAGCCCTTAGAAAAAACCACCTCTGTGTCGTTTAAATAGGATTTTATTCCCTCTAAAACAGTAACCGTTTCATCTTGATTGTAAGCGCACCACCAAGAGCCTACCACTCTTTTTTCATCTCCGTGTGGACCAATTACCGCCACACGCTTTACATCCTTGCTAAATGGTAAAACACCGTCATTTTTAAGAAGAATCGCACTTTCCATAGCACTTCTTCTTGCTATTTCTCTATGCTCCTTGCAGCCTAAAGCTTCCTTTGATTTTTCTATATCCGCCCATCCATATGGATTTTTAAAAAGTCCAAGCTTTTCCTTTAATTTAAGCACGCGCATAACAGCAGTATCAAGCTGCTCCATTGTGATTTTGCCTTCATTTAAAAGAGCTTCAATGTTATTTATATAACAGGTTGACACCATTTCCATGTCAATTTCAGCATTTAATGCTTCATATGTGGCATCCTTTTTATTTTCGCAGTAGCCGTGAGCAACAAGCTTTTCAATAGAGCCGTAGTCGCTGATTGTAACGCCCTCAAATCCCCACTCATTTCTTAAAATATCCTTTAAAATAAAGGGATTTCCATTTCCAGGTACACCATTTAATGCATTTTGCGCAGGCATTGCTACCATAGCCCCTGCATCAACCGCCGCTTTGTAGGGTGGCAAATAAACCTCTCTTAATGTAAGCTCGCTAATATCCGAGGAATCGTAATCCTTGCCACTCATAGGCGCGCTATATCCCGCGATATGCTTTACACTTGCACCTATTGTGTGTTTTCCGCCGTCTCCTTGATAGCCAATAACACTTTCACGCGCCATTTCACACGTTAAGTAGGTATCCTCTCCGCAGGATTCCATGCATCTGCCCCATCTTGCATCTCTTGATACATCAAGCATAGGCGCAAATGTAAGATGAATTCCATCAACGCTTGCTTCCTTAGCTGCCATTTGACAGCATTCTCTCACTAAATCCCTGTCAAAGGATGAAGCAAGACCTAAATTGATAGGATAAATAGTGCGGTATCCATGAATAACATCAAGCATAAATGCAAGAGGAATTTTGTTTTTACTGTTTTCTAAAAATTCATTTTGTATTGCTATGTTTCTTTTTGCACCATAGGAGTTGTAAACCGATGCAACATCGTATTTGTAGTCATTATCAAACTGCAAATAAAACTCAGGACCTGTTATTGGCATGTTTTTATCTGCCATATAGATATTTGAGTTTACCTGTTGAAGCTGATAGCACTTTTCTTTAAGTGTCATTTTATTTAGTAAAGCTTGTAAATCCATATTTTCGCTCCTATAAATAGCATGTGTTTTTATTTATTTTTATATTTGTAGCTGTAAAGTCTTACATTTTATATTGCTACGGTGTATATGCCAATGTTGTTTAGCATTCAAAAAACGATTTTAGCTAAATCATCAACATCTTGTAACATCGCGATTTCTGTATTCTGTTGGCGTTATTCCCATTATTGATTTAAAGTTTCTGTTGAAGCTTCTTAGACAGTCAAAGCCACATTCGCAAGCTATATCAAGCACGGTGTGATTTGTGTTCAGCAAAAGATAACACGATTCATTTATACGGTAACGGCATACATATTCGGTGTAGCTGATGCCTATGACCTTGAGAAAAAGCTGCGATAAATAAGCATAATTATAGTTAATTTCTTTTGCTAATTCGTGAAGAGAGCATTCCTTTTTATAGTTTTCAGAAACGAAGTTGAAAATTTTGAAAATCAGGTCATTATTATTCTTGGATTTTATGTATTCTGCGGTGCTATCGAATTCACTGCAAATAGAGTATAACAGTCCCTTTAATTCTATTGTGGTTTTATTTTTTTTAAAGTTAGTAATTCTGTTAATGAAAAAGCTATCTAAATTAAACTTATTGTTCTTAGGTACATAGCCCTCGTAGCTTTGGCTAAATGCTTTTACAAGCTGCTGTGGAAAAATCAAAATAGCAAGCTCGGAATTCTCATAGCTTTTTGTTTGGTGAAACTGGTTTGGAAATACCAAAACGCATTCATTTCCGCAGACAGTGTACTTCTTTTCTCCTACTATTACTTCAGATTCGCCCTTTGCAGCTACTATTAATTCAAAGCTATTGTGGATATGTGCAGGAACATTAAGATTAGTATTGCGCCAAAGAACCGCCTCATTTGAAAGCGTTGAGTGATGGATTTCGTATAGCATATAAGCCTCTTAATAAAAAAGATTTTGTATTGTCATTATACCATAGATAATGATACAATTAATACTTTCAGAAAAAAATACTGAATAATGTCTATATTTCGCATACATATGTCTTGATAGACTGACAAAAGTTCTGTATCATAATATTGAGAAAATGCAGTTGATACCACTAATACGGATTTAAATAGTTAAAATTGCAATTTGATAAAGGAACCTCTGTGCGATTTTGTCAAATGGCTTTTTATATCACAGAATATATTTGAAAAGGAGAAAAACAATGAAAAAGAGAATTCTTTTAGTTACCCTTATGGTAGCAATCCTTGTTTGTGTCTTTGCTATTTCGGTAAGCGCGTCAGTTAGCACTGCATACGATAAAACCGAAAAAGTAACAGTAACGCTTACAAACGGAACACAGGAATGCGCATTATATGATGCGGACGGAGACGAGCTTGTATGGTACACACTTGACGGTGGTGCAACCGTTACAAGCATTAAAGCAAAGGACCTTACAATCACTTATGCAAACGACGGCAATAGCCTGCAACAAATTTTTTTGGATGCGGATAAGAAAACCTGTCTCCAAAGAATCGGCGAGAATACCTACAACTGTATAGTTGTTGCCAACCTAAGAGGTCTTACATTTACCACTCTTCCTAATAGCAGCTATGTTGGACTTTTCCAGGATAGCCCTATCGTTCAATATGTTTATTTACCCGTAACTATTGCATCAATCGAGTGTAATCATTTTCTTAGAGCCACCAATATGAAGGTTTGCGATTTCCCTGAGGACGCTCGCTTTGCCTTTGTGAATTCTAATGTTTTTAACGGTGCAAGCGCACTTGAGGAAATCAATCTTGCTGGTCTTACCTCGGTTAAAGGCTCTCAGCATTTTATCGATTGTACTTCACTTAAAAGAGTTATCGGCTTTGAAAAATCCACAATTACATCTTTGAGTGAAAAAATGTTCCAAAACTGCGGACTTGTTGAAATCGCTATTCCTAATACCGTAACTACTATTGGCTTAGCGCTATTTTATGGATGTAGCGACTTGGAAACTGTAAGGATGGGAGCGGGCTTAACTACTCTTGGAAAGTATGACGCGTTTAAGTATTGTCCTTCACTAAAGACTGTTTATATGTCATCTACTGTTGCCACTATACCGGAAGCTACCTTCGAGGGCGCAACAAATGTTGAGGTAATCTTCTATACAGGCACAAAAGATCAGGCTGAAGCATTCCGAGCATCTGCTGCGGATTCCAAAAATAGACAGAATCACATCTTAAATGCTACTGTAATTTCTGCCACTGACTATAATGCGCTTCTTGAAAAAAGTGGCGTCTATATCGTTTATGATTATAGCGTATGCGATGCATTCTATAACGGTAATCATAGCACATCTCAATTAAGTCCTTGTGTTGTTGAATGCTCAAATTGTGGAGATAAGATAGTTAACCATATAAGCGATTATGAGTCAGCTGTTGTTACGTATGCAAATGGATTTATGGATAAGGGTCAAAAAATAGTAACTTGCGCAAGCGCGGGCTGTGGCTTTAAATTTGAAAAGGAGCTAAATCCTTTATTCACATGCTCTGGCTATTCCGCACCTGAAAACGGTAGCGGCGGAATTGCGGTAAGCTTTACAGTAGATAATGAAGCTATTAAGGAATATGAAAAATTAACAGGAAAGACTTTAAAATACGGCGCATTTGCAGCAGCAAAGCAAAAGCTGGGCGATAATTATATATTTGGTAGCGACGGCACAGTAGCAAGCTATGCGGTTACTGCTGAAATATCAAGCTATAATTTTGCTTCCTTTGACCTAAAAATAGTTGGCTTTACAGATGAATATAAGGATGCCAAGCTTGCTATGGGAGCATATGTAATAGTAAGCGATGAAGAAACAACTGAATATTCATACATGCAAGATGGTACACCGATTGAGGGCGAAAAATATAGCTTTGTATCTTATTACGACATTGCAGGAAAGCCTTCAAATGAAGAGGTAGTACAATGAAATACGTAACTCCAAAATATGAAACGGCAGTTATAGAAACAGAAGATATTTTAACTGCTTCATCAAATCAAGCCTCTAAATACGAGGTTGAAATAAACAATGATGGAAGCGGAAATGTAATAATGAACGCATTACACTTGTTCAAATAAATAACACAAAAGCCGTATAGCGCAAAACTATATGGCTTTTTCTTTGGTCAAAAACTACCTCGATTTAATATAAGAAAAGTATATTACAATAAAAAACCGACTTTAATAAATTCTTAAACGCCTTGCAAAATTAAATATTATATGCTAAAATAAGACAACAAAGACAGCAGCTATTATTTTCGTTAGTATAATCTCGCTGACATCTAATAGCTGACAGCTTTTAAACCGCAAAGGAGCTTAAACCATGAGCAAAAGAACAGAAGAAATGCTTTCAAAATTATCACTTGATGAGAAAATTTACCATCTTGTGCAGCTTACAACTGCAACATTTGTGCCATCACTTAAAAAGCCTAATGTTGTAACAGGACCAAACAGTAAATTACATCTTGATGAGGACATGATTCACGAAGCAGGCACGCTGCTTAATTTAATCGGCGCAGAAACCATGATTGAGGGTCATGACTACTACATGTCAAAAAATAAAAACGGAATACCACCTATCTTTATGCAGGATGTAATTCACGGACATAGAACATTATACCCAATCAACCTAGCTGTTGCATGCTCATTTGACCGTGAGCTAGCCAAGGACCTTGCTGCTATGGCTGCAAAGGAAGCTAGCCTTGATGGCGTTGGCGTAACATTTGCGCCAATGGTTGACCTAGTAAGAGACCCAAGATGGGGCAGAGTTATGGAGTCAAGCGGAGAGGACCCATATCTTAACTCCGAAATGGCTAAAGCCACAGTAGAGGGCTACCAAGGGGATATGGGCAAATACAATATTGCCGCTTGCGTTAAGCACTTTGCCGCATACGGAGCAGCTGAGGCAGGCAGAGATTATAATACAGTTGATGTAAGCGAAAGAACACTAAGAGAGTATTATTTACCAGCCTACAAGGCAGCAGTTGATGCAGGCGTAAAAATGGTAATGACCGCATTTAATATCGTAGATGGCGTACCCTGTGTCGGTAATAAGCATCTAGTAAAGGATATTTTAAGAGACGAATGGGGCTTTGATGGCGTTATAATCAGCGATTACAGCGCAGTTGAGGAAATGATTGTCCACGGCGCATGTGAGGACAGAAAGGAAGCCGCATATAAAGCAATGGAAGCAACTCTTGATATTGAAATGATGTCAAATTGCTATCCTAAATATTTAAAGGAGCTTGTAAACGAGGGTAAGATAACCGAAGAGCAAATTGACAAGGCGGTGCTTAGAATTCTTAACCTAAAGGAAGAGCTTGGAGTCCTTGATAATTCCTACCGTACAGTTAATGTAGAGGAATCAAAGAAGGTTCAACTTTCCGTCGAGCATAGAGCATTAGCTCGTAAGGGAGCAGAAGCAAGCGCAGTTTTACTTAAAAATAACGGAATTTTACCAATTAGCAAAAATGCAAAATCCGTTGCTGTAATCGGTCCAAACGGAAACACAGGCGCTATCCACGGTAGCTGGCAATGTGGCGGTAAAATTGAGGAAACCGTTACCGCATTTGATGGCTTAAAGGCAATCTATGGCGACAGAGTTAAATTTGCGTTTGGCTGTCCTATTGAATATAATTCAGATGATACATCAATGATTGATGAAGCATGCGAGCTTGCTAAAAATAGCGAAATCGTTATCCTTTGCTTAGGCGAGCATCAGGACTACTCAGGCGAGGGCAACTGTCGCGCTAATATCGAAATTCCTGAGGTACAATATAAGCTACTTGATAGAATTCTTGAAGTAAATAAAAATGTTGTAGTAGCATTATTTGCAGGCAGACCTCTTGCTATGGAAAGACTTGATAAAGCAGCACCTGCAATTTTAGATATGTGGATGCCGGGAACTGAGGGCGGTAATGCACTGGCTAACCTTTTAGTAGGCGATGCTATCCCATCAGGTAAAATCACAATGACATTCCCTCGCGTTTTAGGTCAAGTACCAATTTACTATAACCACTACACCACAGGCAGACCAAAGCTTCCTGAGGATGACTTTAACCGTGTTCGCTTTACATCATCATATCTTGATATTCCAAATAGCCCACTATATCCATTCGGCTATGGCTTGTCCTATACAACATTTGAGTATAGCGACCTTACATTAAGCGCCGATACAATGAAGTCAGGGGACACTTTAGTGGCAAGCGCAAAAATCAAGAATACAGGCAAATATAAGGCTAAGGAAATCGTACAGCTCTATATTCGTGATGTAAAATGCTCATGTGTACGCCCAGAAAAGGAGCTAAAAGGCTTTGAAAAGATTGAGCTTGATGTAGGCGAGGAAAAGACAATTTCCTTTGAAATCAACGAGGAAATGCTCAAATATTGGAACAAGGACCTTAATTTCGTTGCCGAAAAGGGCGAATTCCAAGTGTTCATCGGCAAGGACTCAAGCTGCCTACCATTTGCAAGCTTTAATCTTATTTAAAAGCCTTCCTCCGAGAGGAAGGTGGCACGCGGCAGGGGTTCCCCGAAGCGAATGAAATGAACTTTTGGGGTTCGCTGCGTAGCGTGACGGAAGGAGCCAACGGCACTTGAAGCGTATTACGACTTTATTGTAACGCATTCTCCCTCAGTCATCTACGATGCCAGCTCCCTCCCGGAAGGAGCCTTTAGGCGAATTCCAAGTATTTATCGGCAAGGACTCAAGCTGCCTACCATTTGCTAAATTTAATTTAATCTAAAAATATCTATAAACAACAAAACACGCAGAGAAAAATCTCTGCGTGTTTTTGCGTAAAAACGGTAAGTGATGCATGTCTTAATTAAAAATCAACAAATAAATTTGTCCTTGTATTCGGGGAATTCATTTGATATATCCTTTTCCGAAACGATGAAATCAATATCCTTAATAGAGCATAGTGTATTTAACTTCTTAGGCTCTTTAGTTTTTTGGGAATTTAATAGCAAAACTGATTTTTTAGACTGCTCAAGCATAACCCTGCAAAGCTGATTTTCAGAGGTGGAATTGTTTGAGAGTATTCCATCGGGGGATAATGAGCAAACGGAGAAAAAGCAAATATCTGCATTGAATTTTCTTATAACCTCCTCTGCAACAGAGCCAACATAGCTAAATGAGTTTTTAGACACCTCTCCCCCTGAAACAAAGGTTTTTACTCCCGTTTTTGGAGAAATCAATGAAGATTTTGTGCTGTTCGTTATAACTACGATTGACTTTTTTGCGCCTAAAATTTTCATAAGCTGTAAGCAGGTTGAGGATGCATCTATCATAATGGAATCGCCATCATTTATAAGGTCAAGGCATTTTTTCGCAATAATATCCTTTTCCTCTACAAACTCTCTTTCGCGAAGCTCTTGGGGAACACTCTCTCCGGGAGAGCTAGATAAAAACGCTCCGCCATGAGTTCTTATAATCTTGCCGTTTTCCGCTAGTGATTTAAGGTCTCTGCGCATTGTGGCAATGCTTACGAAAAATTTTTCGCAAAGCTCATCAACCGAAGCCTCTCGGTTTTGTCTTAAATATTCAAGAATACCGTTTTCCCTGTCCTTGAGTGCCATTTTGACCTCCCTAATGTTAAAAATGAGTGAATATTTACAAGCTACCATTCATAAAATGAGCGTTTCGCTCAATTAAATAACCGATAATTGACACTATCGCTCATTCACATTATAATATAAAGTACAAATAAAATCAAGGAGAAAAAGATATGAAAAGAAAAATTTTACTGTTTTTTGTAACAGCCTTCATTTTCGTGTGCTTGCTTGCGCTTTCTGTCAGCGCTATGTCAGGCTCAGGAACAGAGGCTGACCCTTATGTGGTTGAATATGCAGAGGATTTCGTTTCTATTAAGAACAATCTTTCGGCGCACTACATATTGAATGCAGATATTTCTGTTTCATCAAACGAAGGCGCAATCGTTGAGGGCACATTTACAGGCGTTTTTGACGGAAACGGAAAAACTGTAACTCTTAATATTGATGCTCCAACCGATAAAAGCGGTGATACATTTGATGCGCTTTTCGGCGTAGTAACAGGAACAATTAAAAATGTAACAGTTACAGGTAGCGTAAAAGGCTCAAACAAGGTTGCAGGCGTGGTTGGTAAGCTTTACAGTAGCGGCAGGATTGAAAACTGCGTAAACTATGCAACTGTATATGGCAGAAAGAATGTTGCAGGTATTACCGGCGTAGCTTTTAATAGCGCATGCGTTGTAAACTGTATAAACTATGGTGATATCAGCGGTAAAGCAATATCAAACGGCGTTGACTTAGGCGGTATTGTCGGTTGTATATGGGATTCAAGCTCATCAAAGACATATATTATCAACTGCTCCAACGCAGGTAATTTAAAAGGCGAAGGCGGAAATGTCGGTGGTATTTGCGGATTATTCCAATCAGGAAAAATCGAGGGATGCTTCAATGCAGGTACTGTTACAGCAAGCCAACATGCCGGTACTATTGTAGGTGGCGCGCAAAATAATAACCAGGTAACAATTAACGGATATTTATCTTTAGTTGATGGCAGATATGTAGGCTCAACCAATACAGTTAAATATGGAAGCACAATTCTTGAATCCGCAGGCGTTGCTATTTATCTTGGCTCAGGCTCAGGTATTCGTGGCGAGTTCCATATGAACAAAGTCTTATTTGACCATATGACACGCATTTTAAGTGGCGCGACAGTTGAATACGGCACCATCGTATCTACAAAATCAATAGTAGAATCATTAAAGGGTGATTTGTTTTCTGAGGAAGCAAATGCAAGCGGTATGGTTGTAGTTGCTCCCGCTATGAAAAACGGAGAAATTCAATATTCATATATTGACTCAAGCAAGGGAGAGGGATATCATTCCTATCGCTTTGCTTTAACAGGCTTCCCTGATACAAAGCAATCCTACAATATGGAGTTTGTTATTGTCGGCTATGTTTCAATTACCGACAAGGACGGCAATACACACATTTTCTATGAAAACACTGTAAAATCCGATAGATTAGCATCAAATGCTGAGGGAACAGATTTAAATGCGGTAAATATTCTTCGTGTTGCCGAGGTTACAATAGCAGATGGCGACTATAAGGATAACGAAAGCGCTCTTAATGTGCTTGAGCATATTGTAAGCCTTAAATCATATAGCAATATGATTGAAATTGACGGTATTACCGATTACGGTCATGCCAATGCTACATTTACCTCTCACATCAGTAGCGGTGATACGGTTGTGTTTGAAATCAATAACACAAACGAAATTGAGCTTTCAATGTATGTAAGCGACCTTAAAGCAAACGGCTATGCTCTTATTATGGAAAATCAAATTAACGAAAATTACTTCTATACATACAAGAAGGATAATGCGTTAATTCATATTTCATATTATCCATTAGCAAATGAGGTTAATGTATCAAGTGAAACATTAAATAATTTACCTGATAATTTAGCTCAGCCAAGCTACGAAAAGAAAAATGACTCCTCAATTACACAAATTCAGTTAGCTGACAATGTGTCAATTAAGGAAGGCATGTCCTATGTTATTCATTTAGCTGATGGCACATTCTTCATTATCGATGGCGGCTGGTGCTACGATAACTATTTAGAGGCTGATAAGCTTTACAATGTACTTAAAAACCTTGCAGGCGATAACGATATTGTAATCGCAGGCTGGATTTTCACACACTGCCACGGCGACCATATCGGCACATTTAACCTTTTCGTTGAAAAGTATCATGATATGGTAACAATCAATCAGCTTCTTTATAACTTCCCATCTGATGCGGATATTGAAGCAGGCGATAGCAGGATGCTTGATAACTCAAAGCAAAGATATACAAACTTTAAAAATGTTATCGCAACATACTTAGAAGAAACAGAAATAGTTAAGCTTCATAGCGGCTATAAATTCTACTATGCAAACGCGGAAATTGAAATTCTTCAAACCTTTGAGGATTTATATCCAAGCACAGTAGCAAATTATGACTTCAATTCCTCATCTACTATATTTACAGTAAAAATTGAAGGACAAAAGATGCTATTTGTGGGCGACGTGTCCGATGTTGGCGCATCACGCCTTAACAAGACATTCGGTAATGCTTTAAAATCCGACTTCGTTCAAATAGCTCACCACGGCATAAATAGCTCAGGCACAATCAAGCAAATGTATATGTATGCGGATGCAACATATGTTTTATATCCTGCTCCAAACGAATGGTACAGAAGCAATATAAATAACGAAGCAAACGCTTATATAAATAATAACGAAAGCATTAAGCAAATTTTCGTTTCAGGCTTGCAAACAGCAGAGCTTTACCTTCCATATGACGGTATGCTTTACGATGGCGAAAGAGTGCCACAGCCAATCGTTAAAACTGAGGTAGATAGACCTGCAAATACAGTTATCGTGCCTGATGCATACTTCGATTTAGATATGACAAACGGTGTAATAACAGATAAAGCGGGCAATGCAACAATAAATGTTACAAACGGCGCAGTTAAGGAAACAACAGTAACACATAACGGCGAGGAAAAGACCACAACCGCATTTACTAAGGGCGATAACGGTTATTACTATATGAACGTTAAGTTCAACGAAATTACAACCGATGAGCAAATGAAGAATTTCATAATGGGCTCAACAACCTTTGAAATCTTTTTAAAGCTTGATAAGCTCCCAGGTAGCACCGTAGGACTTATTACATCCTGTAACGGTGGTGGCGTAACACTTTACTTGCGTAAGCAGGCAGGTGGTCAGCTTAACTTCCAAATCGGCTCAACAAAGCCTAATGAAAACGTTGACGGTGGCAATAGATATTCTGCGGCAGTAAATATGAACGGCTCAGCTCCTATTGCAGAGGAGGATAAGCTATTACATATCGTTGGTAGCTATGATAGTAAAACAAACATGATGAAGCTTTACATAAACGGTATGCTTGTTTCACAGGCAGACTTTGGTAGCGGAAGCTACTATGGTGGCTCAGGCGATGATACCGTAATCGGTATAGGCTATAATCCACAGTACAACCAAAACAATGCTGAAGCAATAAGCAAGTACGCAGATTACGAGCTTTACGAGGCGAAAATTTACAATACTGCTTTAACAGATGAGCAGGTAGCCCAAGAATATTGGAATTGCATTGATAATTTATTAGTTACGGAGGCAGAAAATGAATAAATACGTATCCCCTGAAATAGAAATACAAAATCTTCATAGCGCCGATGTGATTACTTCATCAACAGCGCAGGCAATTACCTATGGCGCTCTTGAGGGCGTTGATGATGAAAATAGCAAGTCTGCAATTTTTAATGCAAGCTTTTGGCTAAAATACTAAAATAAATGATGAAAAAGCTCATATTATTTTTAACCGTGATTATCGCCATAGGACTTATGTCCTGTGGCGGTAACGGCGCAGATACCGACATATTAGTAAACACAGATACCTCAGTAAATACCGAAAGCTCAGTATTAGATTGCGATATCAATAATATCGACACACAGTCAAATATCGACACAGGGAGCGACCTAATACCCGATATCGATACTGATGCCGATACTGATACAAGCGCTAGCACCAACGCAGATAGCGACATAATCATTGATACAAGCACCGACACAACCGTTGACACATCTACTGATACTGAAAATACCGATTTAGATACGGACTCAGATATTGGCGATAATAATGGCAGCGACAACAACGATGATAACACCCCAGATGATAACGGCGGAAATGACGCTAATCCCCCCGAGGATAACGACAACGGCGCAAATGAGAATTTGTGGACAGATAATAAGCAATAAAATACTAATACAGGTAATAAAAATACGCAGAGGGCAAATGCCTATCTGCGTATTTTTGTATGTAAATTATATTGTATTAAGCTCAATACAGCTAAAAATCAAGCTTTCTTTAAAACACATAAGTGTGTTCACATCTCCAGTTAGTATATTCATGCCACCAAATTCCAAATAACCCAGGTCCACCTGAGTACATTTCGTAAACAACAGTAACCTCAATTAAAGCAAGAGATTTTTCTTTATCAATATTATTAGATTTTATTATGTCAAGGTGGCTATTCTTTTCAGCATCCTTGAAGAAATCTGTTTTAGAAAATGAGCTTTCGCTACCATCGGTGTATTTTACCTTAACAAAGCATGCGCCAATTCCAACGGTTGATGTTATATCTGTGCCAAGAACGCCTACGCTTCCATCGTTGTTTACCCAAAGAGATTCAGCGCCGTTTTTGCTACCACCTTCAGTAGATAACGAGCCTAAGCTTTGTGTTACCAGATACTTTATCTTAAAATCCTTATCGCTTACAATTTTATATTTGTCCCCATCTCTTTCACAGCCGTGAAGCTCTAAAGCGCCTAGCTCAAAGCCGTTATGTCGGGATATCCAATCAGCACTCTCTTCCTTAATATCCTTGTTGTAGCATGTGTTGTCCTTGCAATTATATCGCACCATGGTGTCAGTAATCACATTTTTTGCATTAGATGAATTGTCATTTAAGCAAGCAAAAAGCGAAGTGCAAAGCACAATCAAAATTATCAGCGAGAGTATTCTTTTCATATCTTAGCTCCTTAATGTTAATTTTAACAAAAGTATATCATGATTTCCTTTTTTTGTCAATAGTGGCGATTTTTAAATGCTTTAACCACGAATTGTAGCCAAACAAAAAAGACAGGCATAAAACCTGTCGGAAAGAACCCGTGAAGATTGCTCCGTGGATTCTCACTTCGTGAGGCTTTTGCCCACGGCTTATGCTAGCGAGCTGACAACGCCTTAGGGCAAAAGAACGAACCACATTCGTGGCAGAGCCACGAGGGAGGTTCGACCACGAATCGTAGTAAAATAAAAAAGGACACTGAATGTGTCTCAAAGAATGAATCCGTGAGGTGGCGGAGATGAGTGGATACATTGCCTACGGCAATGCACTTCGGCACGGCTTTGGTGAGCAAGCTCCCCCGCCTTAGCCTCGTGTCCGCACCACATTTTGCAACGGAGTTGCAAAGAGTGGCACGAACTACCACTCATCGTAGCCAAACAAAAAAGACAGGCATAAAACCTGTTGGAATGAACCAATGAAGAGGCGGAGATGAGTGGAGGCTTTTGCTTCGCAAAAGAGCTGCGCCACGCCTTATGCTTGCAAGCAGACAACGGCTTTGGCTTGCTTGCGAACCACATTCGTGGCAGAGCCACGAGGGTAGGTTCGACCACGAATCGTAGTAAAATAAAAAAGGACACTGAATGTGTCCTTTTCTATTTTACGGAGATGAGTGGATTCGAACCACCGCGCCGGTTTCCCGACCTACACCCTTAGCAGGGGCGCCTCTTCGGCCAACTTGAGTACATCTCCATTTAAGTGTACGCGTTATCCGTCTTGGGATAACACACAAACCGCCGTTTCTTAGTTTGCTATAATATTATACTTGATTTTTTTCTGTTTGTCAAGACTTTTTTTGTTTTTATTAACTATAATTATTATGTGAGTTGAAAGATTTCTCTTTTTAATCTTTTTATAGTCTATTGTGCACAAAAAAAATAAAAAAAATTAAAAAAATTCAACAAAATGCACAAAAACTGTTGCAACTTTTACTTTGGTGTGCTAAAATAATTATATCACAATAAAATAGGTCTGCAATAGCGGACAAAATTATAAGAAACGAGGAAAACTACAATGGCGAAATTTATTACTAACAACATCCGTAACGTTTGCTTAATAGGACATAGCGGTAGCGGTAAGACCGCAACTATCGAATCTATGCTTTGGAAAGCAGGAGCAACAGACCGTCTCGGCAGAGTTTCCGACGGTAACACAGTATCCGACTATGACAGCGAGGAAATCAAGAGAAAGATTTCTATCGGCTTATCAGTTGCTAACCTTGAATGGAACGGAGTAAAAATAAATATTCTTGACTGCCCAGGCTTTTTAGGCTTTGCGGGCGAGGTTGCAAGCGCGCTAAGAGTATCCGATGCGGCGCTTATTATGGTAGATGCTAAGAGCGGAATGGAAGTAGGTACTGAAATTGCTTGGTACAATGCAAAGGAAGCAAATCTTCCAAGAGCCTTCTTTATAAATAAATGTGATGATCCTGATGCTGATTTTGATAAGGTATTCAATCAGCTTCGTGATGAATTCGGTAACGCCCTTTGTCCTGTATTTATTCCTATTAAGGAAGCAAATGGCGTAATGATGGTTGACTTAATGACAATGAAGTGCTTCCGTTACTTACCAAACGGCGAAAGACAAGAGGAGCCAATGAATGACTCACGCCGTGTAATTGCTGAAAAATACCAAGAGGTATTTATGGAAGCTATCGCTCAAACTAACGAGGAAATGCTTGAAAAGTTCTTTGAGGGCGAAACATTTACACAAGAGGAATGTGCATTAGCACTTCACGAGGGTATGATTACAGGTGCTATCGTTCCTGTATGGTGCGGCTCATCTGAAAATATGAGAGGTATTTACTCAATTTTAACAGCTATTGGAGACTCATTCCCAAGACATACCGCTAAAAAGGTTGAAAAAGCAGAAGACGGTAGCGATATCGCTATTGAGCGTGAGGGCGAATGTAAGCTATTTGTATTTAAGACAATCGCTGACCCATTTGTTGGCCGCTTCTCATTCTTTAAGGTTATGAATGGCGAATTAAATAAGGATATGACACTTAAAAATGTTCAAACAGGAGCTACTGAAAAGTTCGCTAAATTCTATACAATTTGCGGTAAGAAGCAAACTGAGGTTGACTCACTTGCATGTGGCGATATCGGCGTAATTGCTAAGCTTTCCGACACAAATACCAACGATACACTTTGCGAAAAGTCCGATACAGCATATAAGGGCATTAAATTCCCTGAGGCTAACATGACAATGGCAATTAAGGTTGACTCTAAGGATGAGGATAAGGTTGCAACCGCTATTGCTAAGGTCCTTGATGAGGATAAGACAGTTAAGTATGAAAACTTTGTTGAAACAGGCGAATTGCTCCTTAAGGGTATTGGAGATGTCCATCTTGACACAGTTGTTTGCAAGCTAAAGAATAGATACGGCGTATCAATCGCGCTCCAAACACCAAAGATTGCTTATAGAGAAACAATTAAAAAGACAGTTTCCGTTGAAGGTAAGCACAAGAAGCAATCAGGTGGTGCAGGTCAGTACGGTCATGTTAAGATTACATTCTCCCCAAGCATGGATGATGGCTTAACATTTACACAGTCCGTTGTAGGCGGAGAAGTTCCAAAGGGCTACTATCCAGCCGTTGAAAAGGGACTTATCGAGGCTATGGAATACGGCGTACTCCTTGGCTATCCAATGGTACAGCTTGCGGCTGACCTAACAGGCGGCTCATACCATGATGTTGACTCTAATGAAATTTCATTTAAGCTTGCTGCAAAGCTTGCATATAAGGAATTAACAAATGCTGCTCCTGTTCTTCTTGAGCCTATTGGCGTATTAACAGTAAGCGCACCTGAATCAATGGTAGGCGATGTTATGGGCGACCTTAACAAGCGTAGGGGTAGAGTAACAGGCTGGAAGCCAAACGAAGCAAGACCTAAATATACAATTATTGAAGCAGAAGTACCAAAGTCCGAAATGGTTGACTATGTAATCGCACTTCGCGCAATGACTCAAGGCAGAGGCGAATTCACATTCCACTTCGTTCGCTACGAGGAAGTACCTGCTCAAATTGCACAACGCGTTAAGCCACGCGAAAGAGACTAGTAAATATAAATCACCAAACGGCTTTGATATGCACCTCCTAAAGTGTCTAACTTTTGGGGTGCATATCATTCTGCCTATGGACTTTTTTATTTGCAAAAATAAAAGGAGAAAACAAAATGAAAAAGAGAATTCTTTTAGTAGCTATGTTAATGCTACTTTTTGTGTGCGTTTTTGCTATTTCCGTATCTGCCGATGAGATTCTTAATTGGAGTGAAATTACGCATGTTGACGGTATGGCTGATAAGACTACATTTGGCACGGACGGCACCTCTTATGCAACCTCACGTGTTTTAATGGATGACGGCAAGACCTACCCATCATACTATATTTTTAAAAATTCTACTACAATGGGTTTTGATTTTTCAGAGCTTAAAACAAAAAGCGGTATTTCATACGATTACGCTAACATTGTAAGAATTGAAATTCCAAACGGCATAACCACCCTTTCAACGTATTTAACAAAATGCACAAAGCTTTACGAGGTTGTTGTACCTGAGGGTGTTGAGGCTATTGTAAAGCAGTTCCTTAACGGAAATACAACTGTTACAAAGGTTACCTTGCCATCTACTATTAAGTCTATCGGCGAGCAATCATTTTACAAAATAGGAGCAGTTGAGCAGTTCGTTATTCCCGAGGGCTGTACATCTATTGGGCGTATAGCATTTAAGTATTCTGAAATTAAATCTGTTGTTATTCCATCTACTGTTGTGGATATGTCAACTGAGGTGTTTATTGAGTGTAAGAGCTTAACTGACATTGTTTGCAAAGCTCCAATTATCAGTAAACAGATGTTTAAAAGTTGTACAGCGCTTGAAAATCTCACACTTGAAGGAACAGTTGAAATAGGCGAGCAAGCCTTCCATTCATGCGGTCCGGTTAAGAGCGTTAATATTCCATCAACCTGTACAACAATCAATGGTTACGCATTTAAAAACTCAAAAATTCTTTCTATAACAGTTCCTTCCTCCGTTACTACCATTGGCACGGAAGTGGCTTATGGTTGTACCGAACTTAAAGAAATTAACCACCATGCACAAATTGCAGGCACTTATATGTACAGGAACTGCTCCGCAGTAGAAACTCTTGAAATTGACAATTTGGTAACAGCAGAGACATATTCTTTCTACGGCTTGACCTCACTTAAAACAATCGATCTTCCAAACACATTAACAACAGTTGGGGACTTTTCATTCTCAAAGCTTGGCGTTGAAACATTAGTTACTCCAACATCTCTTGTAAATGTAGGTAAAAGCGCATTTTACTCCAGCGCCACATTAAAGACAGCTGTTGTTTTAGGTAGTGTTATGACAGACAGCATGTTCGCAAGCTGTAGCAATCTTTACGATGCTGTAATTACATCTAACCTAACAACATTTTCAGGTAATCCATTTGCCTCCTGCTCACAAAGCTCATTTACAATTTACTTTTTAGGCAATGACTACGAGGCGGTAAGAACACTAACAAAGAGTAATGTGAGATTTAGCGGGCCTCTATGCGATTATGAGGAATTTAACCGCGCAGACTTTGGCACAAAGAATGTCTTCGTTTATAACGCCAACCTTTGTGAGGTTGTTTACGGCAATCATTTAGAGGACAACAATCCATGCGTTATAAATTGTGAGCGCTGTGGCGTTAAGGGCAAGGCTGAGGAAAATCCAATACATAAAGAAATTACAGATTTATTATACGCAAGCTACGATAAGGACGGTCAAGCTATTACATCCTGTGGAAATAATGGCTGTGCTTATAAAACAACAAAGGAAGCGCCAGCTCTATTTACCTGCCTTGGCTACTCATCACCTGAAGGAGACAGAGGCGGAATTGTTATAGGCTTTACCATAAATAAAGAAGCACTTAACGAATATTCTGAGTATTTATCCAAGATTGGCAAGACGTTTAAATATGGCGCGTTTGCAGTAGCAAAAGCAAAGCTTGGAGATAAAGATATATTCGGAGAAAACGGAGCAGTAGCAGATTACGCGGTGGTTGCTGAAATTTCAGACTATGACTTTGTAGCATTTGATATTAAAATAGTAGGCTTTACCGATGAACATAAGAGCGCACCGCTTGCTCTTGGCACATATGCAATGACAATCGACGAAGATGGCAATGCTGAATATTCGTATATGCAATACGGCAAGCCAAACGAAAACGAAAAATACTGCTTCATTTCCTATAACGATTTAGCAAATTCATAAAGTAGATAGAAAAAGACAAAAAACGCCTAAATTAGGCGTTTTTCTTTTGTAAGCTTTTATCGCATAATTGTTAAACGGTGACAGGGGACGGGGGCGTGTCACCGCGTAAATAAATGATATTTCCTTCGGCAAATGATGTTGAGCCTTTGCCTCAAACGAAGTTGCCTTCGGCAAACGGTGACAGGGGAGGTGACAGGGGACGGGGGCGTGTCACCATTATGCAACCTTCGGTTGATCACATACGACCTTCGGTCACCACAATAAAGATGTATTTTTAAAAGCACTTGCAATTTGTTTTTATATGTGGTAAAATTAAATTATCTAGTAAAAAATAAATATTATAGAAAAATAAGGAGAGAAAAATGAAAAAGAAAATTTTAATTGTTCTTGCTATGACTATGCTACTTGCTTGTCTTTTCGCAATTTCCGTTTTTGCTAATGAAAGCAAGAAGACTTCAGTTACTCTTTCTGACGGGACAGAGCTTGACCTATGGGCTGAAGATGGTTCAGGCTTGATTTGGTATATTAGTGGCACAGATGCAGAGGGCAACAATACATATGATTGTGTGTCAAATTTAAAGCAGAGTGCTACCTCTGGCGAAGCATACGTTGTATATACATCAAAGGTAGAGTCAAGCATTTATTATAGCATGACAGGAATAACCGTGTACGATAAAGACGGTAATTCTTATGACAAAACAAAAATCGTAGTGGCAAACTTACAATATACCAATGAAAAGCCACTATGCTTACCTAAGCAAAGCGTTGGATTTAACTCACTTACTGAAAAGTTATTTCAAAATTGCTCAGAGCTTGAATATGTATTTTTACCTGATTCATTAATTAGAATTGGACCAAGCTGTTTTTACGGTTGTTCATCATTAAAGGAGCTTGATGCTTCAAATACAAGCTTACAATATTTCGGCGGAGCATCATTCCAGGGCTGCACAAGCTTAACATACTTTGCTTTCCCAGAAAGCTTAACAAGCCTTACGGGTCAAAATATGTTCAATGGTTGTACTAAGCTCAAAACAGTTGATGGCATTAATAACGTATTAAAGGGCATCGCGGAAAATCAAGGCGCAATTCCTAACGGCTTATTTAGAGACTGCTCAGCTCTTGAAACTGACATTATTCTTTACGATGGATTAACAGGCATTGGCGAGTATGCATTCTTAAGATGTGCAAAAATAGGCAGCTTTAAAAATCTTGTAATTCCAAACACCGTTCTTTCTATCGGAAGAAGTGCATTTAATGCATGTACACAAATTGAAACTGCAAATTTGGGTGCTTCTTTAAATTCCACCTCAACAGGTTATAACTTTGCAGACTGCTCAAGCTTAAAGGAAATATATATTCCAACAAGCCTTGCCGGATTCCAAGGAGATGCTGTGCGTAGCGTTTCCAGTCAGTGTGTTTTCTATTTTACAGGCACATATGATCAAGCAGTAAATTTCAAAACCAATACCGTAAGCACAAAAAATACTATAATCAAAAATGCAACAATTAAAAGCTTAACTGAATTTAATAATCTTGCAGAAAAAAGCGGCAGCTATTTAGTATATGATTATTCCTCATGCGAAGCGTTTTATAATGGTGCTCATGCAATGGTTGAGTCTATTTCATATACCTCATATGATGCAGCAGGCGAAAGAAATAGCGTATGTGCAAATGCAGATTGTACTCGCGCTGTAAAGGAAGTCGTTGATCCTTTATTCGTTTGTCTTGGCTACTCATCACCTGAAGGAGACAGAGAAGGAATTGTGGTAAGCTACACTGTAAACGTCGCAGCGCTTAAAGAATATTCCAAATATTTAGCAAAATCAGGTAAGACCTTAACCTACGGCGTGTTTGCCATAGCAAAGGTAAATCTTGAAAATGACGTATTTGATGAAAACGGTGCGCCAGTAGATTACGCGGTAGTTGCTGAAATTTCAAACTATGAATTTGTAGCATTTGACCTTAAGATTGTAGGCTTTACTGATGAATATAAGGATGAGCCTCTTGCTATGGGCGCATACGTAGCCTTGGCTGACGTTGACGGAAAAGCAGATTATTCATATATGCAATACGGCACACCAAAGGAAAATGAAAAATACTGCTTTGTTTCCTACGATGAAGTGGTAAATGGATAGAACAGCGAGGGTAATAATGAAATACGTATCTCCAAAATATGAAGCGCTTTTATTGGTTGTCAATGACGTAATAACCGCATCAGGCGATAAGTACGAAATTGAAAGCAATGACGGAAACGGAAAAATAACCTTCAACGCCGCTAACATATTCAGAAAATAAATAACAAAAAACGCCTAATTTAGGCGTTTTTCTTTTGTGAATTTAATCGCAGATTTCACTAGCCACTGACCACTAACGGTGACAGGGGACGGGGGCGTGTCAC
>JAZSHT010000149.1:0-13688 GCA_045533435.1 Eubacteriales bacterium
GATGTATCAATTATTTATCTATTAAAATATAAAATTGGAAAAATACCTATAAGTGATGCACCTATTAAGCTAAATAAAGCACCTATAATTTTTAACAGAAAACAGATTACCGTAATCGTGTTTACGGAATTGTATATATCATTGGGTCTTGTTAAATCTTGTGGAAATACAAAACCGACAATTAAAAGTGTTATGCCTGCTGATAAAAGAATAATTGATATTAAAAATATAATTTTTTTAGTTAGTGTGACATCTTTTTTGGAATTTGTATTAAGAGTAATTAGCTTAGTTTCTTCATTTGAAAGCAAATAATCAATGCTCACTCCCATAATTTCGGCTAATTTTTCCATATTACTATATGATGGATATATTACGCCGTTTTCCCATTTTGATATTAGCGTTCTTGATATAAATAATTTATTGGCTAAATCCTCTTGTGATATGTTATTCTCTGTTCTATACTGTTTTAATTTATCCTTAAAAAGCATTATATCACCTCCTATATCAAAATTATAATGCAAATATGGTAAATTGTAAAGTGAAAACTTATTTTCACATATGTGAAAGATAATTCACATAAAAAATCCGAGCATTTTTGCTCGGATTTTTACTATTAGTCGCAGTTTTCCCAGTTATGATATACCTCGGTAACATCATCGTTATCCTCAAGATGTTCAATAAGTAAGCTCATGTACTTAATTTCATCCTCAGATGTTAATGTTACATATGTTGAGGGGATTTTATCCTCTTCAGCAGAAACATACTTAAAGCCTGCTTTTTCAAGAGCATCTGCAACTGCAGCAAGGTCGCTTGATACTGTATATACAATATAAGCCTCTTCATCTGCTACAAAGTCCTCAGCGCCTGCTTCAAGAGCTGCTTCCATAAGAGCATCCTCGTCGTAGCCCTCTTCCTTAGAAAGCATAATAACGCCCTTATCCTCAAAAAGATATCCTACGCAACCTGTTGTACCAAGATTTCCCTTGTATTTGCTGAAATAAGAACGAATTTCAGGTGTTGTACGGTTAGTATTATCAGTAGCAGCCTCAACGATTACAGCTACTCCGCCTGGGCCGTAGCCCTCGTAGCGCATTTCTTCAAGATTTGCAGAATCGGATGAGCTTGCCTTTTTGATAGTTCTTTCAATATTATCATTAGGAACATTGTTTGCCTTTGCCTTAGCAATTAATGAAGCAAGCTTAGCATTTACTGTTGGATCAGGTCCGCCCGCCTTAACTGCAATAGACATTTCTTTTCCTATTTTGGTAAAGATTTTTGCTCTTTGAGCATCTGTCTTTTCCTTTTTATGCATTATATTTTTCCATTTACTATGTCCTGACATAAATAACCTCGTTTATTATATTTTTTCTGTCTTTTTCATACAAATCAAGCCAAATGCAGAGCCTAAAACTGTTTTTACTGCATTTGTAAGGCGAATTCTTGTGTTTCTTACGCTTTCATCATCTGCGCTAACGATTTGGCAGCTGTGGTAGAATTTATTGAAGGATGTACAAACATCAATTATATATCTTGTAATAACTGATGGCTCATATTCCTTAATAGCATCCTTAACTGCTTCGTTAAACTTAGATAAAACCTTAAGTAAATCTGATTCTTCATTGCAAGTAATTACAGGTGCAGTAGCGTTTACATCAATATTTGATGCTTTTTCAATGATACCACAGCTTCTTGCATAAGTATATTGAGCATAGGGTCCTGTATTACCATCAAAGCTAAGTGCATCCTCCATTATGAAGTTAATATCCTTAATTCTATTATTATATAAATAGTAGAATACGATTGATCCTACGCCAACTGCTTCGGAAACCTCTTCTTTGTTTGGTAGATTAGGATTCTTTTCTTCTATAATTTCGCTTACCTTTTCAATAGCGGTAGCGAATAAGTCCTTTAAAAGAATTACATTACCGGTTCTTGTAGCAAGCTTAGCACCGTTAATACTAACTGTTCCGTAAGGAACATGGGCAAGCTTATCATACCAATCGTAGCCCATAAGCTCAACAACCTTAAACCATTGAGCAAAGTGTAGGCTTTGACCTGCAGAAGTTACATAAATACATTTATCAAAATTGTATGCTTCCTTGCGGTAAACGGCAGCTGCAATATCTCTTGTAGGATATAGAGTTGAGCCGTCTCTTTTTAGAATCAAGCAAGGTGGCATATTATATTCTGATAAATCAACGATAGAAGCACCGTCATCAAGCTTCATAAGACCGCTATTTCTAAGCTTTTCAATTTGTGCAGGCATTTTATCAGTATAAAAGCTTTCGCCCTTATAACTATCAAATTCAATGCCTAATTGCTTATATGTCTTTTGATATTCCTTTAAGCTGATATCAACAAACCACTTCCAAAGCTCAGTATTTCTTTCATCGTGTTGCTCAAGCTTTGTAAATTCGTTTCTTGCAAGCTGATTTAGTGTTTCATCAGCCTCGGCCGCTTGGTGGAATTTAACATAAAGAGCAACAAGCTCATCAACTCCGCCGTTTTCAACCTTTTCACGGCTTCCCCACTTATCGTAAGCAACAATAAGCTTGCCGAATTGAGTTCCCCAGTCACCAAGATAGTTGATGCCTACACAATCGTAGCCTTGAAACTCATGAAGCATTTTAAGTGAGTGTCCTATAACGGTTGTACCTAAGTGTCCTATATGGAATGGCTTTGCAACATTAGGGGATGAATAGTCAAATACTGCAACCTTTCCAACACCTGAACCATCAGAGCCGTATTTTTCTTTTTTGTTCTCTATTTCATAAAGAACATTGTTTATTAAATAATCATTAGCAACAAAAATATTAAGATAGCCGTTAACTGCCTCTGCCTTCGCTACTACATCGGATTTAAACTTTTCTGATATTTCCTTGGCAATTATTGGTGGAGCTTTTCTTAAAATTCTACTTAATTTGAAGCAAGGAAATGCTATATCACCAAGATTAGAATCTGGGGGATATTCAAACATAGATAAAATATCATCTATTGTCAAATTGATTTCCGAGGAAATTTCGCTTAAGCAAGAAAGCATATCCCTTGCAACTGTTAATTTAAAATTATTCATTTAAATATTAGTCCTCATCTATTTCTGCATTTTGTCCTGCATTATATTTATCAACTAAAGCGTGAATCTTCTGAACAGGATTTAAAAGATCGCTAATTGAAGCGTCCTTGTTGATTGTGTCAATTATGTGAGACACGTATTTGCACATATTAACATCACAGTACCATTCTCTTGAAAGAATTTCCTTTGTATGGTATGTAAGGTTAGTTGCATAAATTTTATCAAAAATACCTTCCTTATATGCCTTATCAAAGTTTTCAAGACCGTTACAGAATAATGCAAATGTGGCAAATACAAATACTCTTCTTGCGCCTCTTTGCTTTAACTGCTGTGCTACATCAATCATTGAGTCACCTGATGAAATCATATCATCAACCACGATAACATCCTTGCCTGTTAAGTCTTTACCTAGATATTCGTGAGCTTCAATTGGATTTTTACCGTCTATAATTATAGAATAATTTCTTCTTTTATAGAACATGCCAAGCTCAATGCCAAGAACTGATGCAATGTACATTGAACGGCCAATAGCACCCTCATCAGGGGAAACTACCATAAGGTTGTCCTTATCAAGCTTAACATCAGGTATAGTTCTCATAAGAGCCTTAAGCATTTGATAAGTAGGTCTAACGCTATCGAAGCCACTTAATGGAATAGCATTTTGAACTCTTGGATCGTGAGCATCAAATGTGATGATATTTGTTACGCCCATATTTGTAAGCTCTTGTAAAGCTAAAGCACAGTCAAGAGACTCTCTTGCAGAACGCTTGTGTTGTCTGCCTTCATAAAGCATTGGCATAATAACGCTGATTCTTCTTGTTTTGCCGCCAGTTGCTGCAATAATTCTCTTTAAATCTTGGAAGTGATCATCAGGACTCATTGGTACATTCATACCATACATTTTGTATGTTACTCCATAATTGAAGCAATCTGAAATAATGTAGAGGTCAAGTCCTCTCATTGATTCGTTAATTAAAGCCTTTGCTTCACCTGAGCCGAATCTTGGGCATGCAGCCTTTGCAATAAAGGAGCTTTCGCTTTGTCTAATGCTCTTTAAATAATCGTCAACCTGCGCGGTAAATTCCTCGCAGCCTCTCATAGCGATAACCTTTAATTCGCCGTTTACATTCTCGTTCATAACATCCCCCTATATTAAACAGAATTTATTTTGTAATTGTAATTTTTGCGATTACATTTGATTTATCAGGGTCAATTCCTTTAGCTATAACAAGCTTTAAAGCAAACATTTGCATAGCAAGAGCAAGAATAAACGCCATTGTATATTCGCAACCAGTGCTTTTAACTGAAACAAGAGTGTTATTACCAGAAATTTCAGGTTCATCTGTAATAACGATAGTTTTTGCTCCAACAGTATCAAGCTTAGCTATCATTTTTTTAGCATCCTCAAGCATTAAACCACTTTGACCTAATACAAACGCTAAATCATTATCATGAAGCTGAGCAACAGGACCGTGATAGAAGTCGGAAATTGGATATCCTTTAACTTTCATTTTGTTAGTTTCAAGAATCTTTAAAGCGCCCTCAAGTGCGATTGGATACGAAATACCTCTGCCAAGCACTACTGCACCTTCATAGTCAAGTAGTGATGGTACAATTGATTCAATTTGTGAAGGTAAATAATCAAGAGCATCTTCAAGCTGAGTAGGAATAGCGTTTAAAGCGTTTACAAGCTCATTATTTCCACTCCATTCAGCACAAAGAAGAGCGAGCAAGTACATTTGCGATGTGAATGTTTTTGTTGCCGCTATGCTCTTTTCCTCGCCAGCGTTGCAGAATAAGTGATATTTTGCAGTTTTAGCAAGTAATGAATCCTCATAGTTAGTAATAGCAAGAGTTGGAACACCTTGTTTGTTTGCAGATTCTAAAACATAGTTTACATCCTCTGCTCTACCTGACTGTGATACTCCAACAACTAAAGTGTTATTAAACTTAATATCTGTACCATATTGAGTAAAAATTGATGGAGTGCCAAGAGTACAAGGAATTCCCATTACAATACCAAAAAGATACTGTGCGTAAACGCAAGCGTGATCAGATGTGCCTCTTGCAGCAAAGTAAATGTTATTAATGTTATTTTCCCTTAATTCCTTAGCAAGATTTGCTAAAACCTCAGTGTTTTTTTCTTTAAGAGAGGCTAAAACACCGGGTTGTTCTCTAATTTCCTTTTCAAGATTTATCATATTTGTCATTATCTCTTAGAAAGAACTTCCTTTTCGTATTTTTTAACCTCATCCATCCAATCAAAGCCTGTAGGAACGCCGCATTCTAAGCAATATTTTTGCCAAACAGCTGTAAATGGATATGATTTTAATGTTTCTAGTAAACCAAGACGGGATGTATAATCCATTTCTAGTTCATATTTCTTTAGAAGCTCTGTTGGCTCAAGCATTGCATAAAGAAGAGCCTTTTCTAGATTTCTTGCACCGATTATCCAGGCGGCAATTCTATTGATGCTTGCATCAAAGAAGTCAAGACCTATATGAATTCTATCCATTTCTCCGCTTCTAACGATTTCCTGTGCAATAGCCTTTAATTCATCATCAAAAATAACTACATGGTCGCTATCCCATCTTACAGGACGGGAAACATGAAGTAATAAGCCAGGAGTAAACTGTAAAGCGGTGCTGATTTTATCAGAAATAACCTCAGTTGGATGGAAGTGACCAGCATCAAGTGTTAAGTATTGACTGTTTTTAGCGCAATATCCGAGATAGAAATCATTAGAGCCGATTGTACAGCTTTCTGCACCAATACCAAATACCTTACCTTCTAGGGCAGCTATATTGTATTTTGGATTAACCTCAACCGCGAAAATCTTGTTAAGGGAATCTTCAAGTCTCTTTCTATATCCGTTGCGATCAACTGGAATATCCTTAAATCCATCTGGAATCCAATAGTTACTAGCGCATACCTCGCCCATTTCCTTACCGATGTATTCAGCAATCTTTCTTGTTGCAATTACATGGTCAATCCAAAATTGACGGATTTTGTCATCATGGTGGCTAAGTGTAAAGCCATCATCAGAATATGGATGTGAGAAGCATGTTGGGTCAAGGTTAATACCGTAGCCTTTTTCCTTAGCCCATTTTATCCAGGCATCGTAATGCTCAGGCTTAATTTGATCTCTTGGTACATTTTCGCCTTTATTATCAAGATAAATGGCATGAAGACTGATTTTCTTTTTGCCTGGAATCATTGAGGCCGCTTTATCAAAGTCTGCTTGAAGCTCTTCGATATTGCGTGCAGCACCAGGATAGTTGCCTGTTGTTTGGATGCCACCTGTTAATGGACCCTTGCTTTCAAATCCCTTAACATCATCGCCTTGCCAGCACTGAATGGAAATAGGAACATTTTTTAACTTTTCAATTACAGCATCAGTATCAATACCAAGCTCAGCGTATGCTTTTTTAGCAAGTTCGTACATTTCGTTAATCATAGTCGCACCTCTTATTTACAAATATTTAAGAATCTTTGGTATGCTTCATCCCACGCACTTGTGTGATTTGGTTCATATACCTTAATTTCAAATGAATTTCTTACGATATCTCTTGCTTCGTAGATATCCTTAAGCTCGCCTGTAGCGATAGTTTGCATTGCTATATTGCCAATAGCGGTTGCTTCAACAGGACCTGCATAAACAGCTCTATTTGAAGCATCAGCAGCGTATTGACAAAGAATTTTTTCTTTTGTACCACCACCAACTATGTTGATTGATGAATATTTCTTTCCTGTCATATCCTCAATGCTTTCGATTGTATTTCTATAACAAAGAGCCAAGCTTTCAAAAATACATCTTACAATTTCGCCAACAGTCTCAGGTACATATTGATTTGTTCTCTTACAGAATTCTCTAATTCTACCAGGCATGTCTCCTGAAGGGGTAAAAAGATCATCATTAGGATTTATAAAGCAAGCAAACGGCTTTGCTTCAAGAGCTTTTGCTGTAAGCTCATCAAATGTGTAGCTTTGACCTTCTCTCTTCCACTGTCTTCTTGATTCCTGCTCAAGCCATAAGCCCATAATGTTTTTAAGGAATCTAATTTTGCCACCAGCTCCACCTTCATTTGTGAAGTTATATTTAAGCGATTGAGCGTTGATTACAGGCTCATCATTTTCAACACCCATCAGTGACCAAGTGCCGCTACTTATGTAAACAAAATCATCTCCACGCTTTGCAGGAACAGCTATAACAGCACTTGCAGTATCGTGGGAAGCAATATTAACTACATCAGCAGTAATATTTCCAAGCTCGGAAATAAGAGCAGGGGTTAATTTGCCGATTTTATGTCCCGGCATTACAACCTCTGAGAATAATTTCTCGTTAATGCCGAACTTTTTAAGTAAATCAACTGAAATATTTCTTGCTTTAGCATCAAGAACTGCACCGGTTGAAGCGATTGTGTATTCAGTAAATTTTTGTCCTGTTAAGAAATAGTTAAGAAGATCAGGTGTGAAAAGCAATCTTTCGGCATTTTCAACCATATATGGTCTATCTCTTAAATCAGCCACTAATTGATATATTGTATTGAAATTTATTGTTTGAATACCTGTAATGCCGTATAATTTCTCAAATGGAACTGTTTTGAAGGCATATGGTTGAATACCATCTGTTCTTGCATCACGGTAATGGTATGGATTAGCCATTAAAGCTCCGTTTTTATCAATAAAACCATAGTCAACGCCCCAAGTATCAATACCAATGCTTTTAATGTCCTTATCATCAGACAAGGCGCATTTAGAGATTGAGGTTTTAATTTCATGAAATATTCTTAAAATATCCCAATTGAAATTACCATTTGCGTTTACTGGTTCATTAGGAAAACGATGGTTTTCCTCAACGGTAAATTTTTTACCGTCAAACTTACCAACAATTCCTCTACCGCTTGAAGCACCAAGGTCAATTGCAAGCATTTTTAATTCAGCCATAGTAGTATCCTCTCATAAATGAAATAGTTGTTTTTATACACAGAACATTATACCAACAAGGGCATAAAATTTCAAGTCTTTTTTATAATTTATATAATATTTAGCGTTTTAATTCAATAACGGTTACACCGAAGTCACCTTCGCCGTATTCTCCGTTTCTATATTTTTTGATTCTATAGTCTTTTCTAAAAAATTCCCACAGTCCCCTTCTTAAAACGCCTGTGCCTTTTCCGTGCACAATCGTTACGCTGTTTACTCCACAAATAATTGCCTCATCAAGATATTTATCAATATCCATCCATGCATCCTCAATATTTTTGCCACGAACATCAAGAGAAATAGAAAAATCTCTTGAAACAATATTTTTTGGCTTTGCTTGAGATGATGAATTTTCATTTTTTTGTTTTGTAGTAATCAAAGCAAGGTTTTTGACATTAATTTTTGTTTTAATTATACCAGACTGTACGGTAACATTTCCGTTCTTATCAGGATCAGTTAGTAGAACACCCTCAGTTCCTAAATTTCTTAAAATTACATTATCGCCTTTAACTAAAGCTCTAGGTAAAACATAATTATCATCAATTTTTTCAACAGGATTATAAATATCATCATCCTTATTGAGTCTTGCTCGCAATGCTTTTTTTGCATCAGCGTATTTAGAGGTAAAATCCTTAGAATCCTTTTGTTTTTGTAGCTTATCAAGCTGGTCAAATATAAATTCAGCACTAGCTCTTGCACCAGAAACATACTGTTGTGCCTTTTGAATCATCTCTTCACTTTTAGATTCGGCGTTTGCGAGCTTGTCCTTTAACTCTTTTTCAGCTTTGATTTTAAAGCTTTCAAATACTCTTTTTAGTCTTTGCGCTTCATTTTTCTCTTTTTCAAGCTCGATTCGTGTTTTTTCAAGCTTTTCAATAACCGATTCAAAGCTTCGAGAGTCATCAGAAATAAGCTCCTTCGCCCTCATTATAACTTGGCTTGACACGCCAAGCTTACTCGATATAGAGAAAGCGTTTGATTTTCCTGGAGCGCCGATAATGAGCTTATAAGTTGGCTTTAGTGTATTAATATCAAATTCGCATGAAGCATTAGAAACTCTCTCAGTATTCAACGCGAATGCTTTAAGCTCTGCATAGTGGGTAGTAGCGGCGCAAATTAAATTTTTATCAAGCATTTTTTCAAGTATTGCCTGTGCTAAAGCCGCGCCCTCAATTGGGTCAGTACCAGCACCAAGCTCATCAAATAATACAAGAGATTTATTTGTAACATTTTCGAGTATATTAACGATTGACACCATATGTGATGAAAATGTTGATAAGGACTGCTCAATACTTTGCTCATCACCTATGTCAGGAAATATACCATCAAATATACAGATTTTAGCACTGTCAGCAGGGATTTGTAAGCCCGACTGAGCCATCAAGGAAAACAATCCAATTGTTTTTAAGGTAACTGTTTTACCACCAGTGTTTGGTCCAGTAATAACTAACATATCGTAGTTATCGCCGATCTCAATGTTAATTGGTACTACTTTCGTTTTATCAAGCAGTGGATGGCGTGCTTTAGTGTATGAAACTACTCTTTTTTCTGAAATTTCAGGCTCAACTGCGTTCATTTTGTAAGAAAGCTCAGAACAAGCAAAATAAAATGCAATTTCAGTAATAAGTCTGTAATCATTTTTTATTTGATAAGCAGAATCAGCAATTTGCTGAGAAAATTCAGCTAAAATTTGTTCAATTTCAGCTTGCTCATTACCATAAAGCGTTCTTAATTCATTATTTGCTTCTACTACCGCGATTGGTTCAATGAATAAAGTAGCTCCACTTCCAGATGTATCATGAATAAGACCCTTAATTTCATTTTTATCCTCATTTTTTACCGGTAAAACATATCTACCATTACGCATGGTAATAAGATTTTCTCTTAAATGCTTTGACTTTTCGCCGGATAGATAGCTTTGAAGAACTTCTCTAATTTTGTTAGTTTGATACCTAATTTTCCTTCTAATATCAGCTAACAAAGGACTAGCATCATCCGCTATTAAGTCCTCGCCGATAATAGCTTTATAAATTTTTGTTTCTAGTGCTTTATTTGGTACTAAAGACTCAAATATAACTGAAAGCTGACATGGTTTTATAGAATCAGAATGAATGTATTCAAGCAAATGTCTTGAGGTTTGAAGAACTGAAGCAACATCTAATATTTCTCTAGGAGAAAGAATAGAATTCTTTTCAGCCTTTTCTACTGTATCAAGAATTTCAGGAGCATTATTAAATGATGGAGTTCCTTTAATTCCCGCCATTAGCTTTGCATCATTAGTTAATGATTGTCTTCTTTTTACCACTTCTATATTTGAAGTAGGTAAAAGTGATAGAGCTTTTTTCTTAGCTCCCTCCGTTAATGCAACAGAAGCAAGCATTTCTAAAATTTTATCAAGCTCTAAAATGCGTACTGCTCTATTTATGTTTAACATATTTCTCCTACATAAGTGATTTGTAAAAGCTCAACGAATAAAATGTTCTTTCAAGCTGATTAGTTAAAAATTTTTCGCTTAAATCGTGCAAAAGCTGAAAATCATCGGGTTCTAGCGAAAATGATAAAAATTTTTTAATATCCGAATTAATTATGTATTTAATGGCTTCAATTACAGAGGGATTTAATAAAGCAATAGGCTTTTGTAAGCCTCTCTCAAAAAACGGATTGTCCTCTACTGCAAAATTCATCTTTTCTCTGCATTCATTACATATAGTAACACCATCAACTAAATCTAAATATCCCGTAATATTTTCATTTTTACCACAAGAACTACATGAGTGAATATCAGGGGACATACCTATTTCAGCAACCGTTCGTAGCTGAAACGCAGTACGAATATGCTCAAGCTCATATTTGTCAATAGATAACGCATAAATACTGTTAAGAGTGAGCCTTAATAAAGCATCCTCTCCTACGCCTTCTTGAGCTATATGGTTAACTACATCGCAAAAATAGGATGCTAGAGCAAGCTTTAAAATATCATTTCTTACAGAGAAAAAGTTTTCAATAAGATCACTATCTACAAGATAATAATAGTTACCCTTTTTACGGATAACAAAGCTAGCATATGAAAAAATATGTGAGCAACACATATTTCTGTTCTTCATACTCTTAACGCCTTTTGCAATTATAAATAGTTTACCGTATTTTTCGCTTAAAACGGTTAGCAGCTTATCATTTTCGCCAATTTCTCTGTCAAAAATAACAAGACCGTTTACCCTAAATTCTGTCATTTGAACTCCTTGAGGTTAAATCCAAGAGTATTAAGATTTAAAGTATTGTCTCTCCATTTTTCTTTAACCTTAACCCAAAGATTAATGTATACTTGAATCCCAAAAAATCTTTCAAGATCTTCTCTTGCATATGATCCAATTCTTTTAAGTGTTTCACCGTTTTTGCCGATAATTATACCCTTATGAGATGCTTTTTCGCAGTAAATTTCAGCCCTAATTTTTATTATTTTGCCATTATCTTTAAATTCCTCAATAACAACAGCTGTACCATGAGGTATTTCATCGCTTAAGGTTCTAAGTATTTTTTCACGAATAGTTTCGGCTGCGATTGTTTTTTCTGGTTGGTCAGTAATAATATCCTCAGGGAAAAACCATTCACTTTCTTCCAAAAACTTTGAACATTCTTCAATTACAGCATCAACGCCTTGTCCTTTTGAAGCACTTGTAGGCACAACAGCATCAAATTTGTAATAATCATCATATTCAGCTATTGATTTTGCAATTTTTTCTGGAGTAGACATATCAGTTTTATTTAAAACTAATATGCAAGGAAGCTTAGATTCTTTAACCTTATCAAGAATATTTTTTTCAATCTCTCCCAAAGGGTACGAAACATCAGCTATCAAAATAATTGCATCTGAACCACCAATAGATGAGGTTGATGCTGCGAGCATGTAATCGCCCAATTTTGTTCTTGGTTTTTGAAAGCCTGGAGTATCAACAAAAATAATTTGATTCTCATCCTTTGTGTAAATACCTGTAATTCTATTTCTTGTAGTTTGTGGTTTAGATGATACAATCGCAATTTTTTCTCCTAAAATTGCATTTAATAAAGTACTTTTTCCTACATTTGGCCTTCCAACTATTGAAATAAATGCTGTCTTTCTCATTAAAATCCTATTATCTCCATAATTTCTTTTTGTCTTCTAAACATTTCCTCTTCATCTTCCTTTGAAGTTTCATGGTCGTAACCTAAAAGGTGTAGCGTTGAATGTATACTCAAAAAAGCAATTTCATGATATAAACCATGGTAAAAATTATGTGCCTGTTCACTTGCTTTTTCAAGAGAAATCACTATATCTCCAAGAGGAACTGTATTCATATATTCCATTTCTTCAGGTGAATCAAACATGGGAAAAGACAAAACATCAGTAGCTGCATCTTTGTTTCTGTACTTATTGTTAAGCTCTTTAATTTTTTGGTTATCAGTAAAGGTAACTGACACCTCAACATCTTTGTCAAAGCCTTCGTAAACAAGAGCGTTAAAAATAGCCTTTCTTATGATAGCCTTCATTGCTACCCTTAATTCATATTTTTCCTGCTCATCCTTGAAATCAACTGTTAAAGTCATTTTACATTTCCTTTTCTTTTATTTTTTTGTTCTTTTTCATATTTTTCGTAAGCAACTATGATTTTTTGAACTAGTTTATGTCTTACAACATCTTTGTCGGTGAATTGGTGGATTGCAATACCATCAATGTCCTTAAGGATTTTAACCGCCTCAGCAAGACCACTCTTTTTGCCATCTGGCAAGTCTGTTTGAGATAGATCTCCAGTTACCACGACCTTTGAATTAAAACCTATACGAGTTAAAAACATCTTCATTTGCTCTGGAGTGGTATTTTGAGCCTCATCTAATATGATAAAAGAGTCGTCTAATGTTCTTCCTCTCATATAAGCAAGAGGCGCTATTTCAATTATCATTTTTTCCATGTATTTGGAACAGTTTTCATGTCCAAGCATTTCATATAAAGCATCATAAAGTGGACGAAGATATGGGTCAATCTTGCTTTGTAAATCTCCTGGTAAAAAGCCTAGTCTTTCGCCAGCTTCAACTGCAGGTCTTGTTAAGATGATTCTAGAAATTTCTTTACTTCTTAACGCTTTTGTAGCCATAGCAACAGCTAAAAAAGTCTTTCCTGTGCCAGCAGGTCCTAAGCCCAAAGTAATCGTGTTTGATTTAATTGCATTAACATATCTTTTTTGACCTACCGTTTTTGCTTTAATCGGTCTTCCCTTTGCACTTACGCAAAAGCAATCATCATCAAGCTCATTTAGCTCGGATGTACGATTATCGTTCACGGTGGTAATAACATAGTCAACGGTTTGATCGGTTATGACACTGTTCATTTCAGCCATCTTTTTAAGATATTGTAAAACTTCATAAGCGTTATCTACATCATTATTTTCTCCAGAAATAGTTATACAGTCTCCTAAATCATTATTTAGTGGCCTATTTACTATTCTAACCTTGAATACATTTTCAATAGCATTAACATTAGCATCACAAGGACCAAATATAGCACTTGTAACACTTGGTGATGATGTAGTGATAGTCTTTTCTGCCATGTTAACCTCCGTTATTTTCTACTTTAAATTCAACCTCGCTACCTATATCC
>JAZSHT010000017.1:0-3228 GCA_045533435.1 Eubacteriales bacterium
ATCGGCTTTACAGAAATCAAACACTAAAACAAAAATCAACTACCTCACAATGAAGTAGTTGATTTTTTATGTTTAGTTTTCCTTGCCTTGTTTACTTGAAATTTCGTTATAAGTTATAGCATCAGGCACAGTATTAGTGCATGCATCTGTAATATAAACAAAATCACTTCCATCAAATACATATGAGCAAATTACAAGAGCAGTGTTTGCAGTATCATCACTAAAGCCACGAAGCACGAAATCAAATCCCACATAATTTGTCTCTATGTCAGCAACAACGGTAGTAGATCTGATAGCCGCAATCTTACCGTTTTCAACCTTAAGTAGATCAGAACCGTCCTCATTAGGAGTTGAAGCAACAATACCGTAGCTTAAATTAACACTTGCATTATATTTCTTGTAAACCGACATTGAATCGTGATTTACAGTATATCCAGCACAAAGAGCAGAGGCGTCATTTTCCTTAACAGAGTAACCAACAAATGTAAAAATAGGAGCATACTTATTTACAACATAATTAACACCGCAATTTCTTGAACAACCGCTCATTTCAAATATTTCGCTTGTGTAATCTGTAAAGCTAAGAGTTGTGTCATCGGTAATATTGTGACCATCGTAAAATGCTAAGCACTTGCTATAACCATAAACGATAGTCCAAGCTGTTTGATTAGGAATTACATAGTAATCGTCAGACTTTGTAGGATCGTATTCAACAAGAGTAGCATTTTTAATTCCGTTGTGAGTTGATTTTGCTTTAAGTGCCTCTGCCTCTGCCTTAGTTCCTACATAGAAAAGAGTTATATCGCTAGGAGCGTGTCCAACGTAAGAGAATGAAGCTGAGTTAGGCTCACTTGTTGAAAACCACTTGCTTGATGCATATATTTTTGCATTTGTAACATTTACTAACATGCTTTTGCCGGATGTAACTAAATTCTCGCTAAGATAAATTGTTTTAAGTGATGTACAACCATTAAAAAAAGATGTTCCAATAGTTGTTACAGAGTTTGGTAATCTTATTTCCTCAATAGAAGCACAGCCCGAAAACATTGCGTTTGGCAATGATGTCATTGAAAAACTTTCGCCAAATGTAACATATTTTAGTGTTGATGTACCATCAAATGTATTAGCTGAAATTGAGGTTATACATGAAGGAATATTTACTTTTTCAAGAACAGTAAAATATGTTCTGTAAAAGGTTGTTGTGTTAATATCCTCAGGAATCAAAAGTTCCTTTAAATATGTATTACATTCACTTGGAAGCTCAATGTATTTACAATCTGAAAGAAGCTCAATTCTTATAATTGAATTGCTATCGTAGGATGCTCCAACAGCATCGTTTAAGCCATTGAAGTTAGGCTGACTCATACCGCCTCTCCAGTTAAAGGTCGGATAAATATAGTATGTATAATATGTTGAAAATGTTCCATCCCCATTTTTAAGCACTACCTTAGCATCAGTATCCGTTGACTTTGAACTAAGACCATCAACCACGGTTACATTTCCAAACTCATCTGATGTAGAGCCTGTTACTGCATTTGATGAAATTGCAAAGATAAAAGCAAAAATTAGTGTAGCTATAAGAATAAATAAAGCTTTTCTTTTCATAAAAGTCTCCTTAATTTTATATTATTTGACATTTTGTCAAGTATATGATACAATAAATATATATTCTATCATACTATTTTTTAACAAAATTATAGCACATTTTAACATAAGAGAGGTTCTTTACTTGAATAACGAATTATTTTATTTGCATAAACCAAACAGAAAAATTGATTTCGCAGAGGTAAATTACAACAGCATTGAATCTGATTCATCACCGCTTGTTTTAAATGTCGCAGGATGCATAAAAACTCCAATAAGCCATCAAAACCTCAATTCGGTCGGTAGAAAAGACTACTATTTGATATATTTAATGCAAGGAACGTTAAAAGGAAAAAATGAAGACGGCGAAGCAACGGTAATACCCGGTGAAATTATAGTATTACCGCCTAAAAAACCGTATTGTATTGATTGTTTTGCAGATGATAATGTGTGTTATTTATGTGTTCATTTTACAGGGGCTAAAGCAGCCGACATACTTGAACAGTTTGGAATAAGAGTATTTCCTGAGGTCAATAAACCTAGTTTTACTAATAAAATACAAAGTCGCTTTAAATCAATCTTTGATGTGTTGTCATCCGAAGAGCACTTCAAAGAAGAGGAGTCATCTAATTTATTAGAAAGACTGCTTATTGAAATTGGAAGGTCGATAAAAAACAAAGAAAGCGAAAAAAACACCTTATCAAAATCCGTTCGTTATATAAATGAAAACTATACAATGGAAATAAAAATAACCGACCTTGCTAAAATGGAAAATATGTGTATGACTGCATATAATATGTTATTTAAAAAATCATTCGGTATATCTCCTATTAAGTACATAATAAATTTAAGAATCCAGTTAGCAAAGGAACTGCTTGAAACAAGTAATATTTCTGTAAAGGAAATCAGCATTATATCAGGCTATGGAAATTTCAACTATTTCAGCAGAATTTTCAAGGAATATACATCTATGACCCCTTTAGAATACAGAAAGCATAACTCATTATAACAAAAAGTGGTTGCTAAAAACAACCACTTTTAAATTTATATTATCTGCCTTTAATCTCAGCCATAGTTACCTCAAACGGTACCTTGCTTGTGTTAGTACCGATATAGTAAATATTCTTGCCGTCAGTTACATATGTGCAGATTATTAGTTTGGTATTTTCGTGCTTTGCATCAAAACCTTTTAACACAAAATCAAAACCTGCATATTGTTCATCAACACCTGCAATAACGGTATTGATTTTATTAGTGACAATGTTGCCGTTTTCTATGCCTAAAAGCGTTTCGCCCTCATTTAAACCAACAGAAGCAACAACTCCGTAGGACAGAGTAGCACCCTCATTGTACTTGTTGTAAACTGTAAGAGAAGTCTTGTTTACAGAATAACTTGCACAAAGCGCATTGCCATTTTCCTTAATTGAAAACTTCACACCGCTAAATATTGGCCCGTATTCATTGACAACAGTTTCCATACCGCAGTTGTTTTCACAAGCACATACCTCATAGAATTTTTCAGTATATGAATCAAAATCAAGTGTTAGCTTATCCTCATTGATGGCATGCTGATTATCATAAAATGCCTTGCATTTATTATAGTTATATACAACTGTCCAAGCGTTCAAAGCTCCGTATTCCTCA
>JAZSHT010000156.1:0-27334 GCA_045533435.1 Eubacteriales bacterium
AAAATAATTTGATTTTTTTGTTTATTTTAACCAAAACATTTAAAAAATGAGTGAATTTTGAAGAAAATGAAAATAATAAAGAAAAAAAGAAATATTTTATCTTAATTTATTTGACATTTATTTTATTATATGATATACTATTTCTTGTGGTTTGTTTAAGGAGAATTTTATTGTTAGTAGGAAATGCAATAATTGGACAATCAGGCGGACCCACATCAGCTATTAACGCTACTCTTTCAGGTGTTATCAGAGGAGCAAGCTCATCTAAATCAATTAAAAAGCTATTCGGAATGAAAAACGGAATTGAAGGCTTTCTTAATGAAAACCTTGTTGATTTATCTTACTTGTTTGATAATGAAGAGCAGCTTTTTTTATTGGAATCAACACCCTCATCCGCTCTTGGCTCTTGCCGTGTAAGACTTCCAAATATAGAGGAAGACCCCGAATTTTATAAGCGAATTTTTGAAATTTTTAAAAGAAATGATATTCGTTACTTTTTATATATCGGTGGTAATGATTCTATGGATACCGTATCAAAAATTAATGAATACTCAAAAATTTGTGATTACGAAATTGGAGTAATCGGTATCCCTAAAACTATTGATAACGACCTAGTAATCACAGACCATACCCCGGGCTTTGGCTCAGCAGCAAAATATATTGCAACCACCATAAAGGAAATTGCCAGCGACACAGCTGCATATCTTTGTAAATCGGTAACGATTGTTGAAATCATGGGCAGAGATTCAGGCTGGCTAGCAGCCTCTGCTGGATTACCAAAATATTTTGGTAATGAAGGAGCAGACCTAATTTACCTTCCTGAAATTGATTTTGATAATGAAAAATTTATGTCATCTGTAAATAAGCTGCTTTACAAAAAATCAAGTGTTGTTATTGCAGTAAGCGAGGGTATAAAATATTCTAGCGGAATATATGTGAGCGAAAATGCAAAGGGTGTAGATGCTGATCCATTTGGACATAAAAGCTTGTCCGGTGTGGGAAAAGCACTTGAGCTTTTAATAAAAAAGCATATTGGCTGTAAGGTGCGCTCTGTTGAATTAAATTTACCACAACGATGCTCATCTCATATCGCGTCAGCTACGGACATTTTAGAAAGCATAAGCATTGGGAAATATGCAATAGAGTGTGCAGTAAATGGAATTAGCGGCAAAATGGTAATCTTTAAAAGAAAAAGCTCAAAGGACTATGAGATTGAGCTTTCTTGCGAAAATGTAGAAAAAATAGCCAACCAAGTCAAATATTTACCCGCTAACTATATAAGCCCCGACAAAAACAATGTTACAAGGGAATGTATGGAGTATATAGCTCCATTAATCATAGGCGAAAGAAATATAAAATACGAAAACGGGCTTCCCGTTCATTTTAAGATAAGAGGATAACTAATCATGTATAAAATAGGCTTTGATAATGAAATGTATCTTAAAACTCAATCAGAAAAAATCAAGGAAAGAATAGGCAAATTCGGCGACAAGCTGTATCTTGAATTTGGCGGTAAGCTTTTTGATGACCATCATGCTTCAAGAGTATTGCCAGGCTTTGCTCCTGACAGTAAAATTAAAATGCTTGCGGAGCTAAAGGACCAAGCAGAGGTTGTTATTGTTGTAAACGCTCATGACATTGAAAAAAATAAAGTAAGAGGCGACCTTGGAATTACCTATGACCTTGAAACCTTCCGCTTGATTGATGCATTCCGTGGCTTTGGCTTATTTGTAGGAAGTGTTGTGCTTGTAAGATATAGCGCAACCTCAGTTGTTGAAGGCTTTAAAAAGACTCTTGAAAGCAAGGGCATTAAGGTATATAAGCATTTTGAAATTGAGAATTATCCTTACGATGTTGAAAAGGTTGTAAGCGAAAATGGCTTTGGCAAAAATGAGTATGTAGAAACTGAAAGATCCCTAGTTATCGTTACAGCCCCAGGACCTGGAAGTGGCAAAATGGGAACATGTCTTTCCCAAATTTACCATGACCATAAGCGTGGAATAAAGGCAGGATATGCAAAATTTGAAACATTCCCAATTTGGAACATTCCTCTTTCACACCCTGTAAATGTGGCTTATGAATCTGCAACTGCTGACTTAAATGATATAAATATGATAGACCCATACCACCTAGAGGCGTATGGAGAAACCGCAATAAATTACAATCGCGATGTTGAAATTTTCCCTGTCCTTCGCGCTATGTATGAGGGAATTATGGGTAAATGTCCATATAAGTCCCCAACAGATATGGGCGTAAATATGGCAGGCAACTGCATCATTGATGATGAAGCAGTAAGAGAAGCCGCTAAAAATGAAATTATAAGAAGATATTATAGCGCACTTTGCAATCAAAGAAAGGGCAGCGACTGTCAAGATGAAATAAATAAAATAAAGCTGCTTATGAATCAAAGTGATATTACAGTTAAGCAGAGAAAATGTATTCAAGCAGCAATAGATAAAGCAGAGGAAACCGGCGCTCCTGCCGTTGCAATAGAGCTATGCGATGGCAAAATTGTAACAGGTAAAACCACCTCACTCTTAGGCTCATCATCTGCCGCTCTTATCAATGCAGTTAAAGCAATAGCAGGCATAGATAAGGATATAGACATTATTTCACATGATGTTTTAGAGCCAGTACAAAAATTAAAAATTGAGAATTTAGGAAATCACAATCCAAGATTACATACCGATGAGGTGCTTATCGCTCTTGCCATAACTGCTGCAACAGATAAAGAAGCAAAAAAAGCCATGGATGCGTTAAAGCTCTTAAAGGGAGCAGAGCTACACTCAACTGTAATTTTAAGCCCTGTTGATACAGCAACCTTTAGAAAATTAGGCGTAAACCTAACATGTGAGCCTGTTTACCAAACAAAAAAATTATTCCACGGTTAATTTAAATTTAAAAAGGATTTTGCATTTGCAAAATCCTTTTCTTTTATTTCAACCGTAACCGCTATGAAAAATGAAAATTATAGATTTATGCATTTTGCCCATGAAAAAATAAAAAAATCAAAATATTACCATAAATGATATTATTCTACAAAAAAAGCCAGAATTCGCTACCGAAAAAATCAATGATTTTATTCATTTTAGGCTATTGCCTTTATTCATTTTTTTGAAAAATTTAAAATGCCTTAATCATCAAAATAGTTTAGTTAACTAACAATTATTGTTAATGTTGCACAATCAAGATAGGCAAATGTATAAAATAAAAATTTCAACAAAAATTTGTGTTGAAAATTAAAAAGCGTGGAAAACTCCGTGGAAAGCGTGCAAAACCTAAGCCAAATCACGCTACTTTTCCACTTTTCCACGGCAGAGGAGCGTGGAAAAGTGGAAAAGTAATACCTCATTTTATTCATTTGCCAAAAATTGATGTGTAGAATTTTAAAAAAAATCAATTTTCATCTTGACAAGAAATTATTCATTTTTCAGTTTTGGAAATTTTTGAAAAAACTGTCAATTTGGCAATTTGCACAAACCTAAAAATATTTATAAGTCAAAAAACTAACACCACCAAGTATAAAATTTGTTGCAACCAAGCTATCAAGCATATATGTAGCATCAACATCTATTCTAAGTATGTAGCCGTAAAAAACTCCAAGCTCCAGCCGTAAAGCAAAAAGCCCAAAAAGAATAGCGAAAAGCCATAACCCCTTAATTAAGTATAAAAATTTAATTTTGTCCTTGTTCTTCATGCGCCCTCCTTTACTAAAATTCTATCATTTGATAAAAAATATTTCAACAGGTAATAAGTGGCAGTTGAATAAAGTAAATTTAGTAAAGAAATTGATTAAACGGGAGCTTATATTATAGAGAAACAAATTTGAGAAATTTAAAAATTATTGTGCTAAGATATTTTTGCTGTCTAAAATAAAAATCAGCAAATATAACTCGAGGTATAACATGAAAAGCAAAATCTTAAGAAAAGAAACATTTGAAATCACAAAAAGCATTACTGAATCATATCAGCTGATAAAAAATGATGATATGTACTCAATAATCTGCATTGAAAGCAACCTACTAAGCAACCGCCAAAGCGAAGAAAAGCTGATGAATATAACATCTAACGAAAACAAAGCGCTGGAAGTATTTGAATTTTTAGTAAAAAACAAGGTATGCGAGGGGACAATAAATGATGTTATTTTAGATCTAATGTGTTGAAATTCTGAACAACCGCTGAAAAAAGCGGTTTTTTCTTTTTTTCTCTTGCAATTTATAAAATTTTATAGTATTATATACAAGGCAAATTTTCTTTAAGCATAAATCGTAAAAAATAAGAACAGTTTGAGGATTTTAGTTGTGGAAAATAAAATTGAAAAAGCTATCAAGCAATATGAAATGAATTGTATTTATGACGGTGCAATAATAGGCTTTTCAGGTGGAGCAGATTCAAGCGCGATACTGCATTATTTGTCAAAGAAAACAAAAAAGCTTTTAGCTATTCACATCAACCATATGATAAGAGGCGAGGAAGCGCTAAGAGATGAATTCTTTTGTAAGAACATGTGCAAAAGGCTTGGGGTAAAGTTTTTATCCTTCCGCGTAGATGTACCATACTTGGCAGAGGAAAGAAAGCAAGGCATTGAAGAAACAGCAAGAGAAGAGAGATATAAAATTTTTAATAAAATAATTTCTCAAAACAGCGACTATAAATGTATTGTAACGGCTCATAATGCAAACGATAATGCTGAAACTGTAATATTTAATTTATCAAGAGGAAGCGGAGCAAGAGGAATTGCAGGAATTAAGCCGGTGCTTAATAATGTTGTAAGACCACTTATTTATTGCTCAAAGGAAGAAATTCTTGAGTATTGTAAGAAAAATTCAATAAGCTATGTCAATGATTCAACAAATATGGATACCGACTACACTCGTAATTACATCAGACACGAGGTTATTCCAATGCTTGAAAAAATAAATCCATCATTTATTGATTCTTGCTTAAGAATGGGCGAGCTGCTTCGTGATGATGATAAGTTTATTCAATCAGCCTGCGACAAAATTATAGAGGAAAATAGAATAAGAACTAGAGTAAGCACTGATCTTCTCAATTCTTTAGAAAGACCAATAGCATCAAGATTGCTTATGACCATTTCAAGAGACACTCTTGATAGAAAATCAATCGATGCGTGCTTAAAGCTAGCAGAAAGCGGAAATGTAGGACAGTATATTAACCTGCCTAATAAAACATCATTCAAAAAAGAAAGAGGATATGTTAAGTTTGTAAGTACAGAAAATCTTGTAAAAGTAAAATTTAACATGACATTAAAAACCGGACTTAATTACATTGAATCAATAAAAACTGCCATTAGCGTAAATACGGAAATGACTCCCGATTTAAATAAATATGAGCTTGTTGAATCAGTAAAGCTTAAATCAGAGGGCAATTTAATCGTAAGAAACAAAAAAGATGGCGATAAAATGATTCAAGGTAAAATGACCAAGAAATTAAAAACCATTTTCTGTGATAAGCATATTCCATCACATTACAGAGATAAAATTCCGCTAATTTGCGACCAAAACGGAATACTCTATATACCACTGGTTGCAACACGCGATGGAGCTAAATCCAAAAACTGCGAAACCGAAATAAAGGTTTATAGAGTTAAGAAAATATAAATATCAAGCAAAAAGGAGGTACTTTTTGGTAAATGAAGAAGAGTAACATTCTAACCTACATTTTTTACTTTGTAATAATTACAGTAATCATGATTGCAATTTTTGCAATGTTTAGGCAGAGCAATAACGAAAAACCGTTAACCTATGATGACATGGTAGCAAAATTCCAAGAGATTGTAGTTACACCCGTAGATTCAAATGGCGACGGAGAAATTGATGATGAGGATATTCCAGAGAAAACAAGACGAGTATATGGCTACATCAGAAACATCAATAAATATACAGTAACCATCTTTGAAACTAAAGAGGATTGGGACAACTATTTTGATGGAAATAGAAGAAACGATAAGGAATTAAGTCAAAATGTAAAAACCGTATCCCTTACCTATGAAGAGTACATTGAATTCTTCGGTACTAATGTAGGCGTAGCAAATAGCTTATTATACACAATCAAGGATAAGCTTGATTTAGAGGGCGTTGATAGCTCATTTAAAACAAGCACAAAGGCACTAAAGCAACAGTCTGCATTTATGCAATACCTACCAACTATCATAGTTGTGGTGTTAGCTATTGTTGCAATGTTTTTCCTTTTACGCAGCCAAGGCGGCGGCAAAATGGGTGGCTTTGGAAAATCTAAGGCAGTACAATCAACCATTAAAAATGTTACATTTGATGATGTTGCAGGCGCAGAGGAAGAAAAGGAAGAATTAAAGGAGGTAGTTGAATACCTTCGTAATCCTGCAAGATTTACACAGCTTGGCGCAAAAATTCCAAGAGGTGTACTTTTAGTAGGCCCTCCAGGCACAGGTAAAACATTACTTGCTAAGGCAGTTGCAGGCGAAGCAGGCGTACCATTTTTCTCAATGTCAGGCTCAGACTTCGTTGAGCTTTATGTTGGTGTAGGTGCTTCCCGTGTAAGAGATTTATTTGAACAGGCAAGAAAAACTCCTGCTGCAATTATATTTATTGATGAAATTGATGCAGTAGGCCGTCAAAGAGGCGCAGGCTTAGGTGGCGGACATGATGAAAGAGAGCAAACGCTCAACCAGCTCTTAGTTGAAATGGACGGCTTTAGCACACAATCAGGCATTATCGTAATGGCAGCAACTAACCGCCCAGACATTCTTGACTCAGCATTATTAAGACCAGGCAGATTTGATAGACAAGTAACAATAGGCTATCCAGACCTAGAGGGCAGAGAAGCAATTTTACATGTTCATTCTAAGGGTAAGCCATTTGAAGAAACCGTTGATATGCATAAAATTGCTCAAACAACCGTTGGCTTTACAGGCGCAGACCTTGCTAATTTACTTAATGAGGCTGCATTACTTGCTGCAAGAAATGGCAAAACTCTTATCGGTATGACCGAGATTGAGGATGCTATGATTAAGGTAACAGTTGGTACACAAAAGAAAGCAAGAAAAATGAGCGAGAGGGAAAAGAGAAACACAGCAGTTCACGAGGCAGGCCACGCAATTCTTGCTCACGTGCTTGAAACACAAGACCCTGTTCGCCAAATTTCTATTATTCCAAGTGGCAGAGCGTTAGGTTATACACTAACACCACCAACAGAGGATAAATACAGCGAATCTAAAAAGGAAATGCAGGAAAGAATTGCTATGATGCTTGGCGGTAGAGTTGCTGAGCAAATAGTATTTGATGACTATACAGGCGGAGCATCTAATGATATTATGCGCGCAACCGAAACTGCAAGAAAAATGGTTACAGTTTACGGCATGAGCAGCGAGCTTGGCACAATCCATTTTGGCTCAAACCACGGTAGTGATGAGGTTTTCCTTGGCAGAGACTTTAGCTCTACTCCAAGCTACTCCGACAGCACAGCAGCTAAAATTGATGCTGAAATCAAAAAAATCGTTGATGATGCTTATAATCTTGCATATTCAACCATTGAAAAGTATAGAGAAAAGCTTGACTTTATAACAGAATTCCTTCTTAAGTATGAAATCATGGATGATGAGCAGTTTGCTCTTGCCATGACTGAGGGCGTAACAATGGAAGAGGTTGAAAATCTTGTTACAGAAAAGAAGCGTAGAAGCGAAGAGGAAAACAAGAGAAGAGCCGAAAAGCTTGAAGAGGAAAAGCGTAAGGCTATTGAAGAAGAAAACCGCAAAAAATTAGAAGAACGCCGCCGCCTTGAAAAAGAGCTCGGACTTCTTGATGATGAGGATGAGGTTTTCCAAATTTCAGATTCTAGCAGCACAGCTTTAAATGATAATGAGGATTTAGAGCAGGCAGAAATTGAGATTATAGAAAACGATGAAAGCGACGACAACAACACATCAAATAGCTAATAAAAAATCAAGATTGCACTTAGCTGCAGTCTTGATTTTTTTTGTTAAAATGTAAATATATGATAATAGTAGGAAACAAAAAGAAAAAAGTTGAATTTTTAGTAGTCAAAATGCACAAAATTGCGCCGTATCTATTGTGCAAATAGACAAAATTAAACAAATCTATTGACTTTGAACTAGTGATATAATATAATATGAGTGTAACAAATTCTCATTAAAAAGGAGTAGAATATGAAAAAAAGAGTATTGTTATTAGTACTTGCTGTATTAGCTCTTACATTTGCATTAGTTTCATGCGGACATGAGCATGACTTCAAGCAAACAGAGGTTATTACAGAAGCAACATGCGAAGCTGCAGGTAAAGCAATTTTTACTTGTGATTGCGGCGAATCAGAGGAAAGAGAAATTGCGGCACTTCCTCACGCATTTGGCGAAGAAATCGTTAAAGCGCCAACATGCCGTCATAACGGTTACACATACCAAGTATGTTCAGTATGTGGAACTGAAAGCGAACCAAAAGACGAAATTAAGTCAAGCGCTGAGTTCCATGATTTCAGCGAGAAAAAGATGACAACACCAGTTGATTGCGGTAAGCAACAAAACGGTATTGAGGAGACTGTATGTTCAGTCTGCGGCGAAGCAGAGGATGGATCAGCTGAATTAGTTAGATGGGCACATGATTACGAGCAGGTTACAGTAGAAGCTACATGTAAGGCTCCTGGCTCAGTATCTCAAGTTTGTAAAACATGTGGTGCTCACGGTAAGGTTGATGAAATTCCACAGCTCCCACATACAGAGGTTCAAAAAGGCTCTTCTCCTGCTACATGCTTAACAGAAGGCACAGATAACTTCGAGTGTTCAGTATGCGGCGAAACATGGACAGTTAAGACAGCTGACGCTCTTGGACATGCTTGGGATGAAGAAAATGTAGAATGGTGTCAACCAACATGTACACTTCCTGGCTATGATTACTATGTGTGCTTAAACCCTGGTTGCTCAGAGAGAAAGACTCTTGGCGGTCAACACGGCGAAGCTCTTGGTCATGATATTGACTACAATAACGCTGACTACATTACAAGAGTAGAACCAACATGTATTACAGATGGTACAATTACACCTAAGTGTATGAGAGAAGAATGTGGCGAGGTTCTTGACACAGAGCTTGATTCTGAGGGCAATAGCTACATTCAAGCAATTCCTGCAACAGGCGTTCACTATGTAACAGATGAGCTAATCAGCTCAAAGGCAGCTACATGTCACGAGGCTGCATATGAAGAATTCAAGTGTACAACAGATGCTGCTTGTACAGCAACAGAAAAGAGACACTCAGGCGAAAAGCTTGACCACGTATTTGCAGAAGCTCCAACAGCTGTAATTGAAGCAAAGTGCTATGCATACGGTTATAGCCTCTATGTATGTACAATTTGTGAAACAAGCACAGCAGCTGATACTACATGCGAATTAGGTTGTAGAGTAGAAAGAGACATCGTAACAGTTCCACATAAGCCAACAACTAATAAGACAGTGGGCGGCATTGAGGATGAGAATGGTGTATTACATATTCCTTCAACATGCTTAAAGAATGCATACACAATTTGGGAATGTGGCGATTGTAACACAGAATGGACACAAACATATACAGAAGAAGAAAAACCACTTCTTGAGCACGGTATAGGCGCTAACGGCGAAGACACTTGGGTAATAACACAAGAGGTTGTAAATCCAACATGTACATCTGAGGGTTACACATACTATGTATGTACAAACGATGCTGCATGTACAGAAAAGTGCCAAAAGGACTTCACAAGAAGAACAGAGCATCCATTTACTGAGTACATCGATGGTCGTCTTGTATGCTCAGTATGCAATGTTACATACAGAGATATAACAACATACATTGATGCTCCAATTGAAAATGGCGAGCTTGTTATTGATGATGATACAAAGCTTTCTTGGGAACTTAAGGGATATGAAAATCCAAAAGCTCCAACAGCACTTACAGCTAACACAGCATATAGCCATACTGTAACAGAAAATGACCTTGATATTTCTAAGGGCATTATCAAGCTTTCAAGCGAGGCTGCTGATGTAACATACACAATCGTAGTTGAATGTGGTGAAGCAAGCAATACATATGAAGTAAAATCTGCTAATGCATTCTTTGATCTCTATGAGAACGAGGGCGTTACTAAGGTAACAATCACAGCTTCAGCAGATGCAACTGTAAGCTTCTATGCATACGAAGGCTAATAACTAATATATAAAAGAATCCGAATTTATTCGGATTCTTTTTTTTATTTTGTGAGTAAAAACTCTGTGAATATTTATTCATATTATATATAATATATTGAAAATTATACATTTTTGCTTGACATTATTAACAAGCAGTAGTATAATATATACCATACAATTTAGTTGGAGATGCATATGAACGAACTAGAACAAGCAAGAAAAATTATAAATGAAGTTGATAAGGAAATATCGCAGCTCTTTGAAAAAAGAATGTGCGCAGCTCGGCTTGTTGCAAAATACAAGAAGGAGCATGGACTTTCGATTCTAGATTCCTCTCGCGAAAGGGAAGTAATCAATAATAATTCAAGCTATATAGAAGACAATGAAATCAAGGAATATTATGTGAAATTTCTTGAATACACCATGGAGCTTTCCCGTAGCTATCAATCAAGACTTAATAACGGAATGAAGGTTGCATATTCAGGCGTTGAAGGCGCATTTGCATATATCGCTGCTAAAAAAATGTTCCCGTTTTCCAATCTTATTCCATATTCAAGCTTCGAGGAAGCGTACAAGTCTGTTGAAAATGGAGAATGTGATGCATGTGTGCTACCTATTGAAAATAGCTTTGCAGGAGATGTTGGTACTGTTATGGACCTTATTTTCTCGGGAAGCTTATATATAAATCAAGTAACCGACCTTGCAGTTGAGCATAATCTTTTAGCCAATGAGGGCGCAACTCTTGATACAATTAAGCAGGTAGTAAGCCACCCTCAAGCATTGTCTCAATGTAGTAGCTTTATTTCAAAGCATAACTATGAGGCAAAGCCATATACAAATACAGCACTGTCAGCAAAGCTTGTTAAGGAAAGTGGTAGTCTTGAAATTGCCGCAATCGCTTCTGACGAAACCGCAAGAATTTTTGGTCTTAAAATATTGGAAAGCAAAATCAACGAAAGCAGAAACAACACAACGCGCTTTGCCGCATTTTCTCGCGTTCGCAATGATAACACAAGCAAAAAGAGAAGAATGAATGACCATTTTATTCTTGTTTTCACAGTTAAGAATGAAGCAGGCGCTCTTGCTAAAACGCTTGATATTATTGGCGCTCATGGCTTTAATATGAGAAATTTACGCTCTCGCCCTATGAAGGAGCTTATGTGGAGCTACTATTTCTATATAGAAGCAGATGGAAATATAAGCACACAAGATGGTAAGGACATGATAAGAGAGCTTAGCGCCACCTGCGATAAATTAAAGCTTGTAGGCACATACAATACTGATAACTAAGAGGCACACGATTCTTAAACGAGGTGAAATATGATTATACCGTTAAATTTAGGAGAACAAAGCTACGATATCGTGCTTGAAAGAGGTGCTTTGAACAAAGCCTCAGAGTATCTTAATTTGAATAGAAAATGCTTAATAGTAACAGATAGCGGTGTACCGATAGAGTATGCTCAAGCTATCAAAAATCAGGCAAAGGAAGGCTATATATGCGTAATACCCCAGGGCGAAAAAAGCAAATCCTTTGATAATTACAAAATGCTTCTTGAAAAAATGATTGAGTATTCCTTTACCCGAACAGACTGCGTTGTTGCTGTTGGTGGCGGCGTGGTTGGAGATTTAAGCGGTTTTGTAGCATCAAGCTATATGCGCGGCGTTGATTTTTATAATATTCCAACAACGCTTTTATCTCAGGTGGACTCATCAATAGGTGGCAAGGTAGCCATTGATGTAAGCGGTGTAAAAAATATTATAGGCGCATTTTATCAGCCTAAAAAGGTTTTAATTGACTCTGATACTTTAAAAACACTTGAAATTAGACAGGTAAATGCGGGACTTTGTGAAGCTATCAAAATGTCATTAACTAGCGATAAGGAGCTTTTTAGCATTATTGAAAATAGCACAGACCTAATAAATGATATTGATACAATCATTGAAAAATCATTACTTATAAAGAAAAATGTAGTAGAAATAGACCCAAAGGAAAAGGGACTTCGCAAGGTATTAAATTTCGGACACACCATAGGCCACGCCATTGAAAGCTATATGGACGGTAAGCTACTACATGGCGAATGTGTAGCGCTGGGCATGCTTCCTTTATGTAGCCAAAGCGTAAAAGCAAGACTAATTAAGATTTTAGAAAAATACTCATTAAATAATAGCGTAAATATAGATACGGATATCCTAATTTCCTATATCAAACATGACAAAAAGTCTAGCGGAACAAAAATCACAACGATTTTCGTTAACGAAATCGGCTCATTTGAAATGCGAGAAATGGAAATAGAAAATATGAGAGAATATATAAACGGTGGTATTTAAAATGAAAAATACATTCGGACAAAGCGTTAGCGTAACAGTTTTTGGCGAAAGCCACGGACAAGCCATAGGTGCTGTAATTGATGGTCTTGCCCCGGGTATTGAGGTTGATAATGACTTTATATCCTACCAATTATCAAAGCGCAGACCACAGGGAAAAACGGACACTCCTCGCGTTGAAATGGATAATTACCAAATTTTAAGTGGAGTTTTTGAAGGAAAAACAACAGGCACCCCAATTTGCATTGTTATTCCAAACGAAAATACAAAAAGCAAGGATTATGATAAAATACGAGGTGTCGCTCGCCCATCCCACGCCGACTATACTGCATATTGTAAGTATCACGGATATGAGGACTATCGCGGAGGCGGTCATTTCTCAGGCAGAATAACAGCCGCACTTGTTGCAAGTGGAGCAATAGCATTAAAAGCGCTTGAAAAGCTTAATATAAAAATCGGCACTCACATTCTAAAATGTGCTGATGCTTGCGATAGAGAATTTGAAAATATCGACACAGATATCGACTTATTATCTAAAAAATCATTTCCTGTTCTTAGCGATTGTAGGGAGGAAATGATAAATAAAATTGATGAAGCAAGAAAACAGCTTGATAGCGTAGGCGGAATAGTTCAAACTGCAATCAGCGGTATTCCTACAGGCGTAGGCGAGCCTTGGTTTGATAGCGTTGAGAGTGTTTTATCACATGCGCTATTTAGTATAGGTGGAATAAAGGGCATTGAGTTTGGTCAAGGCTTTAATTTTGCAAATATGAAGGGTAGCCAAGCAAATGACCAATTTGAAATTATAGATGACAAAATAACAACGAAAACAAACAATAACGGCGGTATAAACGGCGGAATTACAAACGGAATGCCAATTCTCTTTAATTTAGCTGTAAAGCCTACCCCATCAATAGCAAAAGAACAGCAAACGGTAGATTTTATATCAAAGGAAAATACCTCACTAAATATTGAGGGCAGACATGACCCTGCAATTATTAGAAGAATATGCGTTGTAGTTGATAGCGTATGCGCCCTTGCAATTTGCGATATGCTAGCAGCACGATACGGCACAGATGTATTCTTAAAAGGAATAAATTAAGGAAAAATAATGAAATACGGACTAATAGGGGAGCATTTAACTCATAGCTTCTCAAAGATAATACACGAAAAAATAGCCGACTATGTGTATGAAATTAAGGAAATAGAGCCACAAAATGTTGATAGCTTTATGAAGGCTAAGAGCTTTTTAGCAATTAATGTTACAATACCATATAAGGAAAAGGTAATTCCATATCTTGACTATATTGACAATAGTGCTAAAAAAATCGGCGCAGTAAATACGGTGGTTAATAAAAACGGTAAGCTATACGGCTATAATACCGACTACTCGGGCATGATGGGGCTTATAAACAAAATCGGACTTAACATCAAGGACAAAAAGGTTTTAATTATCGGAACAGGCGGTACTTCAAAAACTGCCACAGCTGTTATTTCTGATATGGGCGCTAAGGAAATCATTTATGCATATAAATCCAAGACAGATAGCGCATGCTCCTATGATGAAATATATAAGCACCATACCGATATAGATATAATTATCAACACATCCCCCGTTGGAATGTATCCAAATAATGATGGTATTCCTATTGACCTAAAAAAATTCCCTAAGCTTGATGGCGTTTTAGACGTTGTCTATAATCCACTTAAAACAAACCTTGTTATAGAAGCGCAAAGCCTTGGCATCAAAGCAGAGGGTGGCTTATATATGCTAGTATCACAAGCAATTTCTGCCTATGAGTATTTTATGGATAAAAAAGCAAGCGGTACACTTTGCGATACTATCTATAATGACATCCTATCCCAAAAGGAAAATATCGTTTTAACAGGCATGCCATCCTCAGGCAAAACAACCGTAGGCAAAATTTTAGCTGAAATAACAGGCAAAGCATTTGTTGACACCGATGATGAAATTATAAAGAAAATCGGAATGGATATCCCAACATATTTTTCAAAATATGGCGAAACAGAATTTAGAAAAATTGAAAGCGATGTAATTAAAGAAATTTCACAGAAAAATTCCTTAATTATAGCCACAGGTGGCGGTGCAATTTTAAATAATGAAAATATAAGACGCTTAAAGCAAAATGGTAAAATTTATTTTCTTGACAGAAGTCTTAAAAATCTTACCCCCACAAGCGATAGACCCTTATCAAGTGATATTGATGCGCTAAAAAAGAGATACGATGAAAGATATCCCATATACACATCAACCTGTGATGTCAAAATTGATGCTAATGCTACTCCAAGCGAGGTAGCCAACATAATTTACGGAGAATATAAAAAATGAAAATTTTAGTATTGAACGGACCAAATATAAATATGCTTGGCATAAGAGAGCCTCACATATACGGAAGCCAAACATATAACGATTTACTTGATAAAATTAAAGCATATGCAGATAAAAAGTGCGTAGATGTGTCGTTTTTTCAATCAAATCACGAGGGCGACTTAGTAGATGCAATACAAAAAGCATACTTTGATAAGGTTGATGGTATTGTAATAAACCCAGCCGCATATACCCACACAAGCGTGGCAATTTTAGATGCTTTAAAAGCAGTCTCTATCCCAACCGTTGAGGTACATATATCCAAGGTTGAAGAAAGAGATAGCTTTCGCCAAATCAGTTATATAAGACAGGTAGCAATAAAAACAATAACAGGTAAAGGCTTTGATGGTTATTTAGAAGCCATTGATGCATTGTTGGAGCTTAAATAAAATGAAGGTAATAATTAAACCAAGCATAGCAAAGGGCGAAATTTCAGCCCCACCCTCAAAAAGCTATGCTCACAGATTTTTAATTTGCTCTGCATTAGCTAGGGGCGAAAGCGATGTTAACGGAGTAATTGACAGTAAGGATATGGAAGCCACACTTAACTGCATCAGCGCGTTAGGAGCTTCCTATTCTAAGGAAAAAAATACCGTAAAGGTAAATGGCAAATGCTTCGCAAAAAACGAAATTAGAGAATTTTACTGTAATGAAAGCGGAAGTACACTTAGATTTTTTATTCCAATCGCCTTATCAATGGGTGGAATAAATAAATTTTACGGCACTGAAAAGCTTTTATCCCGTGGACTTGAAGTCTATGAGGACATTTGCAAAGGTCAGGGAATTAAAGTATCTAAGGAAAAAGATTCTATTACATTTGAGGGGAAGCTAAAGCATGATAGCTTTAATGTAAGAGGAGATATAAGCAGCCAGTTTATTTCAGGACTACTGTTTGCTTTACCACTTCTTGATGGCGATAGCACCATAAATATTACAACACCCCTTGAAAGCGTAGGCTATATAGATGTTACATTAGATACATTAAAAGCCTTCGGTATTGAAGCCTTGCGCAAGGAAAACATCTTTTTTGTCAAGGGAAATCAAAAATATCAGCCTCAAAGCGTAACTGTTGAGGGCGATATGTCAAATGCTGCTTTTTTAGACGCGTTTAATCTTTTAGGCGGGGATGTATCTGTAATTGGATGTAATAAGCAATCATATCAAGCTGATAGCGTGTATATGCAGCATATGGAAAGCTTAAAAAACGGCACTCCCGAAATTGACTTATCAAATTGTCCCGATTTAGCTCCTGTTTTATTTGCACTTGCCGCATCACAAAATGGTGCAAAATTTATAGGAACAAGAAGATTGAAAATCAAGGAAAGCGACAGAGCCGAGGCTATGGCTACCGAGCTTAGAAAATTCGGTATATTAGTAGATGTATTTGAAAACTCTGTTATAGTAAATAAATGCAAGCTTACAAAGCCAACTGAAACCTTATACGGACATAATGACCACAGAATTGTAATGGCGCTTTCCGTTCTTTCTACAATCTGCGGTGGCGAAATTGATGGCTATGAAGATGTTTCAAAAAGCTATCCATCATTCTTTGATGACATTCAAAGCTTAGGCGTTAAATTGGAGATAGTAAAATGAAAATAATAAATGATGTAAAGTTTTTAATAGTAGGTCTTGGCTTAATCGGTGGTAGCTATGCTCAAGCATTAACCGATTTAGGCTACGAGGTAGGTGCGATTACACGAAGCCAATCATCAATAGACTACGCTTTAAAAAACAATTTAATAGCACACGGTACGACTAAGGTTGAAAAGGAATACATAAGCAAATTTGATGTTATAGTTTTTGCTCTGTATCCCAAGGTGCTTGTTAAATGGATTGAGGAAAATCAATCATGCTTTAAAAAAGGTGCGCTTCTTACCGATGTAACAGGCGTAAAAAGCCCTATCGTTTATAAAATCCAAGATATTCTACGAAGCGATGTTGAATTTGTAGGCGCTCATCCAATGGCAGGTAAAGAGGTTTATGGCGTTGAAAATGCCGATAAATCAATTTTTAGAAATGCCAACTACATAGTTACACCAACAGCAAAAAACACCAAGGAAGCTATTGATGAATGTAAGCAGCTTGGCAAAATTCTGGGCTTTAAAACAGTAACGGAGCTGTCCCCCGAAAAGCATGATGAAATGATAGGCTTCCTATCTCAGCTAACTCACTGTATAGCAGTATCCTTAATGACCTGTAAGGATTCCGAGCATTTAGTTGACTACACGGGAGACTCATTTAGAGACTTAACTAGAATTGCAAAAATCAATGATGAAATGTGGAGTGAGCTTTTCTTAATGAATAAAACGGAGCTTCTATCACAAATGGATTTATTTATGGATAAATTCAAATCCTTGCGAGATTCAATAGAAAACGATGACAAGGAAAAAATGAAGGAAATAATGAGACTATCGACTAAGCGCCGTAGCCTCTTTGATAAAAAATAACAGGCAAAAACAAGGAGGAATGAAGCTATGAATATGGACTTCAAAAGAAAGCTACCAACGCCTAAGGAGATTAAGGAGATGTATCCTATCTCTGATGAAATGGCGAAGGTAAAGGAAGAAAATGATAAGGAGATTCAAGCAGTCTTTACAGGCGAAAGCAAAAAGCTCGCTTTAGTAATAGGCCCATGCTCAGCAGACCGTGAGGATGCGGTGCTTGACTATATTTCAAGACTACGCAGGGTTCAAGAACAGGTTAAGGATAAAATCGTTATCATTCCAAGAATTTACACCAATAAACCAAGAACAACAGGAGATGGCTATAAGGGAATGCTTCATCAGCCAAATCCAAACGAAAATCCCGATATGCTTAAGGGACTTATAGCAATTAGAAAGCTTCATATGAAGGCAATTGAGGAAACAGGCTTCACATGCGCTGATGAAATGCTTTATCCTGAAAATCATAGATACTTATCTGACCTTTTATCATATGTGGCAATAGGCGCGCGTTCATCGGAAAACCAACAGCACAGACTTACCGCCAGCGGTCTTGACATTCCTGTGGGAATGAAAAACCCAACAGGCGGCGATATCTCAGTTATGATGAACTCAATTACTGCGGGACAACACCCTCATGCATTCATATATAGAGGCTGGGAGGTGCAAAGCAAGGGTAACCCATTAACTCACGCTATTTTACGCGGCTATGTAGATAAATATGGTCGCTCATTCCCTAACTATCACTATGAGGATTTAATCAATCTTTGCGAATGCTATGCAAAAACAAACCTAGTAAATCCGGGCGTAGTTGTTGATGCTAACCATGCAAACTCAGGCAAAAAGTGGGCTGAGCAGGTAAGAATTTGTAAGGAAATTCTTCATAGCACAAGACATAATAATGATGTGTTCAACCTAGTAAAGGGACTTATGATTGAATCCTACATTGAGGACGGCTGTCAAAAATCAGATGAAGGTATTTACGGTAAATCAATTACCGACCCTTGCCTCGGTTGGGAAAAGACAGAAAAGCTTATCCTTGACCTAGCAGATTTAAGATAAAATAAATACAAAAATCGCTTGCTTCCCAAAATGAAGCAAGCGATTTTTTAATCATGTCTGATGCGATTTTTTCTGTATTCCGAAGGAGATACACCCATGTTCTTTTTGAATATTTTACTGAAAAAATACTGATCCTTGTAGCCAACTGCAACACCTATTTCTCCAATTTGCATTTCGCTTGAGGTAAGATAATCACACGCCTTGCTAATTCTTAAGCTTGTAATGTAATCGCTTGGCGTTTTCCCCATTTCCTTTGTGAAAAGCGTGATATATCTTGAATTACTAAGCCCTTCCATTTTTGCAAGAGAAGGAATTTGAATTTTCTGCATATAAAATTCATTAATATATTTTATTGATTTTTTAAAGGAGCGGTATCCCTCGTATCTTATTTTTTCAATGGCTATGGTAAGTAAAATCTGTTCTAGAAGGCATGCTAGAGAATATTGTAAAAACGGAGCTTTTATCATATCCTGCTCAAGCATTTTTTCAATAAGTGAAGCCACCTTTTGCGAAAATTCTCCCTCATAAATATAAGGCATTGTTAAAAAGCCCAAATCATCTAAAAGCTTTTTAGCATGAGAGCCTGTAAAATGTATGCTTAAATACTTTGATGGTGGCTCTCCCCAATAATGATATTGATACTTAGGCGGATATATAACCACCGAGCCCTTTCCAAGGCTGTATGACTTGCCATCTATTTCCGTGTTAAATATTCCATCAGTAACATAAATAAAAAAATAGTCATCTCGCCCTTGACAGTTGTATGTATCATATATAAACGGGGGCAAGGGTGTAAAGCAATCGTTAAGATGATTTATCATAAGCGGATATTCATCAGATTGAATACTTTTATAGTTTAATGTCTCTATGCTTCTTAAAATAAGCTTGTTCATTTTAACCTCTTTTTTAATCAAATAATAAAATAATACAAATTTTCGCAAAAATAATCTATTTACATAGCACTGTAATAATTATAAAATATAAATGTAGAATTGTCAATATTTTTATTGCATTAACAAAAAACTACAAATAAATTTTAAGGAGAAAAGCAATGAAGAAGAAATTATTATTAATTTCATTAATGGTAGCGCTTTTTATTTGCGTATTTGCAATTTCAGTAAGCGCAGCTATTATCCCACTTGATGAGGACCCCGGACTTGACTGTGATGCAAGTCTTGTTTCAACTCTTGATATTGCTGCATATGGTGAAAGTAACACCGCAGATGACAGAGAATCAAGAGTGGTTTTAACAGATGGAAGCAAGTATTATGTATTCCCTGCATACTATGTAGTAAACAAGAGCATTTACTATAATCCAAACGGATTTAATAACACTTTAAAATCAGCAATGGCAGAGCAAGGTGTTACCTTTAATAGCATTAAGGAATGTCTTGTAAGAATCCAAATACCAACATATGTAGAGGAAATTAACCACAATACAGCAAAATTTGAAAATTTCCCCACTTTAAAAGAGGCACGCTGGGGCACTCATCTTACAAGAATTCATGCGCAAAATGCGTTTTCAAACTGTGCAAATCTTGAGTTTATTTCAGATATCTCTCATATGACTCAAATTAACAACGCAGGCTTTAATGGTTGTCCAAAGCTTAATATTCACATTAATTGGCCTGCAGCTGTAACCTCGATCAATACACAAATGTTCTCAGGCACAGGTCTTACCTCTATTACTATTCCTGAAGGCATCACGTCAATCGGTCAAACCGCATTCAACGATTGCGACCAATTAACAGAGGTAATTTTACCAAATACAGTTACAACAGTTGGTAAGATGGCATTTTCAAATTGCGCAAAGCTTGAAAAAGTAGTATTTGGTGCAGGCTTTACAACCTTTTCAAGCCCAAATAACGACTATGAAACATTCTTATATACATCAAGCATTAAATATGTATATGTTCCAGCTACATTTGCTAACAAGCTAACAGGCTCAAAGGGCTTCTATAACATCTTTAACCAAGGCAAAAATGTAACATTCTTCTTTACAGGCACTTATGATGAAGCGGTAGTGGCGCAAAACAAATTTATCGCCGCAACCGCAAATGATAATGTTTCTAAGGCAGAGCTTGTAGCATACGACCCAACTATCAATTATGAAGGCTATGCAGACTCCCTTGGCAAAAACCTTATCGTTTATAATTATAGCGAGTGCGATGCATTTTATAATGGCGTACATAGCTATGTAGCTAACCCATGTGTAGAAAAATGCTCAATATGCGATGATGTAAAAGCACTTGTAAATCCAATCCACGCTTTAAAAACAGAAATTTCATATACAAACTACACCTTAGTAGGCACAAAGCATGTATATTGCACAAATGATGGATGCGCTAAGGATGACACTCTTGAAGCAGCAGCTTTATTTGAGTTTGTAGGCTACTCAACAAATAAGGATAATACAGAGCTTTGTGTAGGCTATGCATTTAACTTAGCTGCCATTGATGAATATAATAAGGTAAGCAGCAAAACACTTGCATATGGCGTTGTAGCAACAATTATTGATGAGGGCGAAGCATTATCTTTATCATATAACGAGGGCGTAGTAACCTCTAACCTTGCCAATACAGTAATTGCAGCAGTTGATAGCACATATGCAGGCGTTGACTTTAAGCTCTCAGGCTTTAAGACATACGAAGAGGGCGACAAAGTAAACTTAAAAGCATTAAATCTTGTAATGTGTGCATATGCATACGATGGAGAGTTTTATTACATTGGTAGCGCTGATGCTAAGGACTACTGTAATAAAGCGCCTCAAACATTAACCTTCGCACAAATTGAAGGTAAGGCAACTGTATAAACAACTAAATAACAAAAATAACCGCTTTTCAAAGCGGTTATTTTTTTATGTAATAAATAAAAAAGTACTGAATAAATATAATGTAGAAGGGAAGTGATAATATAGAAAAAAGAGGACTAAGCAGCGCCGAGGTGGAAAGCTCCAGAAAAGAATTCGGCGCAAATATACTAAATGAATACAAAAGAAAATCATTTCTTAAATGCTTTATATTAAATCTTACAGACCCAATAATCAAGGTGCTTATAATAGCGCTTTTTATAAATATAATTTTCATGTTTCCTAACATAAATTGGTTTGAAAGCGGTGGTATTGCAGCATCTGTCTTAATTGCCACATTAGTCTCAACCATATCGGAATACAGTAGCGAGAATGCATTTGAAAAGCTTAGAGAAAAAAGCAAAAATACAAAATGCATAGCAGTACGAAACAACGTGGAAACAGAAATTTTAACCGATGATGTGGTTGTAAATGATGTTTTAATCCTTAGCGCAGGAGAAATGATTTGCGCTGATGGAATTATTTTAGACGGAGAAATAGCAGTAGATGAATCAGCGCTGACAGGAGAAAGTCAAGAAATATCAAAAGGCGCAAATGACACGGCTTTAAAGGGAAGCATAGTATGCCAAGGAAAATGCTCCTTACATGTATCCTCAGTTGGAGAAAATACATATTATGGCAAGGTAGCCAAGGATTTAAGCGTTGATACAAGACCCAGCCCCCTAAAGCATCGCCTTACTGAGCTTGCCAAAGCCATAAGCAAAATTGGCTATGTATTCGCAAGCTTAATTGCTCTTGCATACTTGATAAATGTCTTTGTAATTGATAGTCACATGATATGGAGCGAGGTGCTTTTGAAAATCAAGGACACAAAATTTTTAGTGTCCCACTTAATAAATGCATTGACACTTGCAATTTCAATAGTTGTAGTAGCCGTGCCTGAGGGACTTCCAATGATGATAACTGTTGTTTTGTCCTCTAATATGAAAAAAATGATAAAGGACAATGTGCTAGTTCGCAAAATGGTAGGAATTGAAACTGCTGGAAATATCAACTTGCTTTTTACAGATAAAACAGGCACACTAACAGCGGGAAATCTTAAGGTAAAGGAAATACACACAATAGATAATAAATTTAGTAGCTTAAATGATTTAAAATCAACACCGATTTTAGAAAAATACATAACATTGTGTGCAAATTACTGTAATGATGCCTCATATAATGGTAAAAAATCAATAGGCTCAGATGCCACCGATAGAGCAATTTTGGACTGCTTTATTAAAGCTAAAAGAGAAGCAGAAATAAAGGAAAAAATTCATTTTGATAGCACGAAAAAATATAGTGTATCAGTTGTAGAGCAGGATAAAAGCATATACACGCTTTTTAAAGGTGCGCCTGAGAAAATAATAAATAGCTCCACACAAATTATAAAATCAAACGGCACAGCCTTAGATATAACAGACTTAGATAAAGCCAAGCTTCAATCTAAGCTAAAAGCTCTAGCAAATGAAAGCTACCGCGTGGTTGCACTGGGTATAAAAATAGGAATTAGCGACACATCCTGCGATAAAATAACATTTGTAGGCTTCTTAGCAATTAGAGACAAAATTCGCAAGGATGTACCAAATGCAATTAAACAGGTAACAGAAGCAGGCGTTGGCGTTATTATGATAACAGGAGATAATGTGGATACAGCATGCGCCATAGCCAAAGAATGTGGCATAATATCAAATAAAACAGGCAGAAGCATTGCTTTAACGGGCGCACAGCTATCAAATATGACCGATGAGGAAATAATGAAAATATTGCCACATGTGGCTGTAATTGCAAGAGCGTTGCCCTCTGATAAAAGCCGTTTAGTTAAAATATCCCAAAAATACGGCTATGTGGTAGGCATGACAGGAGACGGAATAAATGACGCCCCATCACTTAAAATTGCTGATGTAGGCTTTTCTATGGGTAGTGGCACAGATATTGCTAAAGAGGCAGGAGATATCATAATAAACGATAATAATTTTGTCTCAATAGTAAAATCAATTTTATATGGCAGGACAATTTTTCATTCAATTAGAAAATTTATAGTTTTTCAGTTAACAATGAATTTAGGTGCAGTAGGTATATCTCTTATAGGACCATTTATCGGTGTAGATAACCCTGTAACCATAACCCAAATGCTTTGGGTAAATATCATTATGGATACATTAGGTGCTTTAGCATTTGCTAAAGAGCCAGCAAGAGAAGAATACATGCAAGAAGCACCAAAGCCAAGGAATGAAAAAATCCTTTCAAAATCAATGCTTAAATCTGTCGTATCAAGGGGACTTTATATTCTTGCCTTGTGCATATGGTTTCTAAAGAGCGACACTCTCCCCATGATTTTAAGGCGTGGGGATGATAAATATATTCTAAGCGCATTTTTCGGTGCATTCATATTTATGGGCGTTTTTGTATGCTTTATATCAAGAACGGAAAGAATGAATATATTAAGCGGTATAAGTGAAAATAAATCCTTTATCTTAATCATGCTTTTAATTTCACTTATGCAAATATCCTTTATTTATTTTGGTGGGGACCTATTTAGAGCCACTCCACTCTATTTTTCCGACCTTTTTAGCATAATTTCCATTTCATTCACAGTGGTAGTATTTGACACTATAAGAAAGCTACTTATTAAAAGAGCAAAATTTAAAAGCAAACTAAAAAAGTATAACGGAGGCAAAGTAAATGCAAAATAAATATCTTCCCGAGGGTTATCTATATGGCACTATGGAAAACAGAGAATACCTATCCTCTTTAAAGGGGTTAGAAAACGCCAAAAGGGAAGGGAAAATTCTTGAGGGCGTGGTTACAATGTGTGATAGCGCAACACTAGATTTACATGTGGACCTTTACGGCATAAAGGGCATAATCCCTAAAAGCGAAAGTGTCTATTGCGATAAAATAAAGGATATTGCCATCATAACGCGAGTAGGTAAGCCCGTGTCCTTTAAGGTAATGGATATTATAAAAAAAGAAAACGAAAAGCCTGTCGCCATTCTATCACGCAGAGAAGCCCAAAGAGAGTGCGTAGCCAACTATTTGATGGATTTAACCTTAGGAGATATTATTCCTGCCAAAATCACTCATTTTGAGCAGTTCGGTGCATTCGTTGATGTAGGATGCGGTGTTGCATCACTTCTTAGCATTGATAGCATTTCTATTTCCCGTATATCTAATCCTAGCGAAAGATTTTCCTTGCGCGAGGAAATAAAGGTAATAGTAAAGGATATAGATTACGAAACAGGCAGACTCAGCGTTTCCACCAAGGAGCTTTTTGGCACTTGGAAAGAAAACATCGCAGCCTTTAGCGTAGGTCAAACAGTCTCAGGCGTTATACGAAGCATCGAGGACTACGGCATATTCGTGGAGCTAACCCCAAACCTTGCAGGCTTAGCCGAGCTTTACGATGGCGCATATGTAGGTCAAAGCTGCGCCGTGTATATTAAAAGCATTATCCCCGATAAAATGAAAATCAAGCTTGTAATTATAGACACCTACGAAACATCTACTAAAAAAATAACAAGCGATGATTACTATATTGATACAAATACCGTAACCCACATTGATTATTGGAGATACTCCCCCGAGCAGTCCTCAAAAATAGTTGAAACTGTATTCTAACAAAAAGGGGATGTTGCAATAAGCACAGACCAAAAACAGACACATATCTCATAAAAAAGCTTTATTTGTATTTCAAAATATTCTTTAATGTTGAGAACTTGCATTTTAGCAAGTTCTCTTCATTTTTATGTCTGTTTTTTAGACGCGAACACGGCTCTACCGGACGCAAGGACGCCTACGGTCCGTGTTAAAGCGCGTCTTCTGCACTCATTTCACTATCCCCATTCAAAAAAAGGGGCTTTTGCTTAACGCAATAGCCCCTTATATTTTTTATTAAAGCGCATCTTTTCTTGAAAGATTAGCGCGTCCCTTTTCATCAATTCCTAAGAACTTAACAGGGAACTCATCGCCTTCCTTGCAAACATCCTCAACCTTTTCGGTTCTTTCCTTTGCAAGCTTAGAGATGTGAACAAGACCTTCTCTACCTGGAGCATACTCAACGAATGCACCGATAGGAATAATTCTTGTAACCTTAGCATTGTAAATTGCGCCAACCTCTGGCTCAAATACAATACCTGCAATAATTTCTCTTGCAGCCTCAATAGCATTCTTGTCAACTGCAGAGATGAAGATGCTTCCATCATCCTCAATATCAATCTTAGCGCCTGTGTCAGCAACAATCTTTTGGATTACCTTTCCACCAGAGCCAATAACCTCACGAATCTTGTCAGGCTTAATCTTCATTGAAATCATCTTTGGAGCATAGTCTGAAACCTCGCTTCTTGGAGCTGGGATAGCCTTTAAGATAACCTCATCAATGATTTGATCTCGACCTGCATGTGTTTGCTCAAACGCTCTCTTAATGATTTCAGGTGTAAGACCATCAATCTTTAAGTCCATTTGGATAGAAGTAATACCCTTGTGTGTACCTGCTACCTTAAAGTCCATATCGCCATAGAAGTCCTCAAGACCTTGAATGTCGATCATTGTATCCCATGAGCCATCCTCAGCTGTGATAAGACCGCAAGAAATACCTGCAACAGGAGCCTTGATTGGAACACCAGCATCCATAAGAGCAAGTGTAGAGCCACATACAGAAGCCTGTGATGTTGAACCGTTAGATGAAATAACCTCAGATACTAATCTGATTGCATATGGGAATTCCTCAACTGATGGAAGTACAGGAACGAGTGAACGCTCAGCTAATGCACCATGTCCGATTTCGCGTCTGCCGGGAGTACGGCTAGCCTTAGCCTCGCCTGTTGAATAACCAGGCATATTATAGTGGTGCATATATCTCTTTTCTGTTTCCTCATCAATACCATCAAGTAATTGACACTCAGAGATAGGACCAAGTGTTGCAAGAGTCATAACCTGAGTTTGTCCACGAGTGAACATACCGCTACCGTGAACTCTCTTAAACATACCAACCTCAGCAGTTAAAGGACGGATATCGTTCATACCACGACCATCAACACGCTTCTTGTCGTTAAGTAACCATCTACGAACAATCTTCTTTTGAATCTTGTAGATAAGCTCAGGAAGAATTGTCTTGATGTCCTCATATTTTTCTTCAAATGTAGCAACAATATTTTCCATAATTGGTTGCATCTTAGCATCACGAACAGTCTTATCATCTGTATCAAGAGCTTCCATAACATCCTTTTCGCAGAATGCGAAGATTTCATCAAACATGTCGTGGTCAAGCTCGCATGATGGATAAGCAAACTTTGGCTTACCAATTTCATCAACGATATTGTTAATAAACTTAACAAGCTTCTTGATTTCCTCATGTGCAAGCATAATAGCGTTGAACATATCATCATCAGATACTTCCTTAGCGCCTGCCTCAATCATTACTACCTTCTTTTCAGAAGCAGCAACAGTTAATTCAAGAATGCTGTTTTGTCTTTCTGCAAGTGTTGGGTTAAGGATAATCTTACCGTCAACCATACCAACAAATAAGCCACCGATAGGGCCGTTCCATGGAATGTCTGAGATAGATAAAGCGATTGATGCACCAATCATAGCTGTAATTTCAGGTGAGCAGTCTGGGTCAACTGAAAGAACTGTTAATGAAAGGTTAACATCGTTTCTTAAATCCTTAGGGAATAAAGGTCTAATTGGACGGTCAATAACACGAGATGTAAGTACAGCCTTTTCTGATGGCTTACCCTCTCTCTTTAAGTAACCGCCTGGAATTTTACCAACTGAATACATTCTTTCCTCATAGTCAACTGAAAGAGGTAAGAAGTCAATACCGTCTCTTGGTGCAGCAGATGCTGTTGCACAAGCAAGAATGACAGTTTCACCGTAGCGAACTAATACGCTACCATTTGCAAGACCAGCCATTTTACCGTTTTCAACGATAAGCTTACGGCCTGCAAGCTCATACTCAAAGGTTTTGTAATTGTCAAAAACCTTTTCTGAGAACATTTTTGCCATTTTGTTTTCCTCCATTTTATAAATCTTAATTTTTACCTTCGCGTGAGAGGACATAGCATTTAACCAAATGTCGAAATAGGGGATAGGGGATAGGG
>JAZSHT010000019.1:0-37501 GCA_045533435.1 Eubacteriales bacterium
TCGGAGTGATTTTTATTTAATTATGCCCAACGCATTCCTGTTGGCTTTGCTTCCTTAATCATAACCTTATCAAGGAATTCAACAGCCTTCTTTAAGCCTTCATCGATAGTCATTAAGCTATCCTCATGTTCAATAGAAAGAACCTTATCATAGCCTACAAGACGAAGATTTGAAACGAAGTCTCTCCAAAATGTTTCGCCATTACCGTATCCAACTGTACGGAATACCCAAGAACGATGAATTTCATCGCCGTAGTGCTTAGTATCAAGCACACCGTTTACTGATGTATTAGCATCGTCAACCTTTGTATCCTTAGCATGAACATGGTAAATAGCGCCCTCTAATGCTCTAATTGCCATTACAGGGTTAATTCCTTGCCAGATTAAGTGTGATGGGTCAAGGTTTGCGCCGATTACATCGCCAACTGCATTTCTAAGCTTTAAGAGTGTTTCTGGATTATATACACAGAAGCCAGGGTGCATTTCAAGAGCAATCTTTGTTACACCATGAGCTTTAGCGAATTCTGTTGCTTCCTTCCAATAAGGAATTAGCACATCATTCCATTGATAATTTAATGTATCAAGGAAATCATCTGGCCATGGGCATGTAACCCAGCTTGGCACCTTAGCATCTGGGTCAGAGCCTGGACAGCCCGAGAATGTAATGATAGTATCAATTCCAAGCTTCTCTGCTAAAAGAATTGTGTTTCTCATATCTGTGTCAAATTGCTTTGCAATTTCCTTATTTGGATGCACAGGATTACCGTGTGTTGCAAGTGCGCAAATTTCAACATCATATTTCTTAAATGTAGCCTTAAACTCCTCAAGAGCCTTTTCGTCAGCTAAAAGCTTAACTGGATCACAATGATCCTTACCAGGATATCCGCCCGCACCCATTTCAACAGAATGAACACCTAATGAAGAAATAATTTTCAACGCCTCATCTAAAGGCTTGCTACCGTAAAGGTTTGCAAGTACGCTTAATTTCATAATAATCTCCTTTTAAAAGCAAGGGCGATAATATCGCCCTTTGCTAATTATTTGTTTAGTTAAAGTAGTATGGCTTGCCTGTCTTAGCAGATTCGTAAATGCCCTCAAGAATTTGAGTTACGCAGTATGCTTGCTCAGGAAGAACTGTTGGTTGTGTACCGTTAATAACAGCCTCAATCCATTGCTTAGCCTCTTGTCCGCCAGCGCTATATCCGCCAGCATCATAGAAAGCAACGCCCTTACCATCAAGGTTTGGCTTTGTTTCATACATTTGGTTGTGCTTAACACCATTGATTTCAAGAATACCTTGGTCAATCATCTTAGCACCAGCCTTTGTGCCACAAATTGTTGTACAAGCTTCCTTGGTTTCTGTCATGTTAATTGCCCATGATGATTCAAGAACGATAGTTGCACCGTTTTCCATTACGATAAAGCCAAATGCGCTGTCTTCAACAGTAAACTCTTCTGGCTTCCATTGACCGAATACATTTGCAGATTCCTTTTGATCATTGAGCTTATGATATGTAGTACCAACACAGTACTTTGGCTTGTAATTGTTCATTGTCCAAAGTGTTAAGTCAAGTGCATGAGTACCGATGTCGATAAGTGGACCGCCACCCTGCTCATACTCATTGATAAATACGCCCCAAGTAGGAACAGCTCTTCTACGAAGTGCAGTTGCCTTAGCGTAATAAATATCTCCAAAAACGCCTTCATCTGCTTCTTTCTTTAAGTAGATAGCGTCCTTTCTTTGTCTGTTTTGATAACCGATAGTGAGCATCTTGCCTGTTTCCTTTGCAGCGTCAACCATCTTCTTTGCTTCAGTTGCGTTGATAGCCATTGGCTTTTCGCACATTACATGCTTGCCTGCATAAAGAGCATCAACTGTAATAAAGCTATGGCTTCTGTTTGGTGTACAAACATGAACTACATCAATAGTTTCGTCCTTTAAAAGCTCCTTATAATCAGCGTAAACCTTTGCTCCCTCTACACCATACTTTTTTGCAGCTTCTTCAGCTCTTTCAATAATGATGTCGCAGAATGCAACCATTTCTGCTTCTGGTACATTCTTAAGTGAAGGCATGTGCTTACCGTTAGCGATACCGCCACAACCAATGATACCAATTCTTACTTTCTTTTCCATTTAAATTATTCCTCCGAATAAAATTTTTTTATTAACTTTATAATATCATAAATAACTAGTAATTGCAACAATTATAACGAATATTTTATGAAATTTTAGCAACATTTGTTACCAAAACACCATTAGATGTGTTTATTACTCCATAGGTTGATGTCATTGCTACGCTGCCTGGGTTAAAAAGATGTATTCGTTTATCATCAATATATTCAATTTTATCACACGGCACATGAGTATGTCCAAAAAATACTGCATCCACCTCTAGTTCAAATGCGTATTTAATAATGGTATCATATCCATATTTGACGCCATAATTGTGACCGTGGGTTATTAGTACTTTAATTCCATCTAAATCCAAAATATTTTCATTTAATGCATCACTTGAAGCAAAATAATCGCAATTTCCCTTCACCTTAATAATTGGAATTTCTGGATACTTAGTAGAAATAATATCAAGATCCTTAAGTCCATCTCCTAAAAATAGTATAAGATCACATTTTCCGTTGTGCATATTTACTGCTTTTAAAATTCTGTTAGGACACGAATGTGAATCTGAAAAAACAAGTATTTTCATTTTATATTACTCCTTTGTAACAAAACCACCCTTTAACCATAAAATAATAGTAACGAATTTTTTTGAGGTGGTTTTATGAAAATTGATAAAAAAACTATTGACATGGTACTAAAGCTTAACGATGACGCATTATGGTCCGTTATTAAAAAGGTCATATCAAAATCAAGCATTCCTTCACTTAAAAACATGGAGAAACCAAAAGATATGAGTAAAATTCGCCAAGCATTAAGTAAGCTTACCGATGAAGATATTGAAAAAGCAACTATGATTTTAAGAAAGGACAAATAGAATGGATAATTTAGAAAGCTTGCTTTCATCAGTAATCAGCGATGAAGGACTGATGAAAAAGATAAAAGATGTTGTGAAAAGCAAGGATGATGATTCATCATCTTTAAATGATGTAATATCGCTAATTACTCCTAAGCTAGAGCAAAATAATGAAAGCAGTAATACAGAATCAGCAGCAAAAGAAATTGATGACCATACATCTTCTAAGAATATCTTGGATAAGTCAAATTCTATATCCTTTGTAAATTCTCTAAGTCACTCAATATCTAAAAACGCTGGACTTTTAATTGCCTTAAAGCCATATTTAAGTAAAGAAAGATGTCAAATGATTGATAATGTTGTTAAAATATCAAAAATAACAGACACTTTAAATCTTATATAGAGGAGGGGTAACATGTTTACAAGATATTCTGATATCGATATTCCAAAAAATTATAGCGGAAATCGTTTTAGAAAATCACAATATGAAGATACAACAATGAAAACGCATGAAAGCGAAATGCAAGGTGCTATAAACACTTCTGTTTCTCCCACATTCAAGGACCGATTAAATCATAGCGATTATCCTGCAAATAAGCTATATCAATCGCACCATAATATAGATATTGTTAGCGATGAAATCAACCAGCCTGTAAACGAGCAAAATTCATTGATGTCTGATACTAACGATAGCTTATCTGAAGAAGCACACCTTAATTATAGTATAAATGATTCCAAAAATAATTCACAGTTAGGGATAAGCTCTATTTTAGACTATATTAAAGATATAAAAAGTGATGATTTACTCATAATTTTGCTTATCATACTTTTAGCTAGCGATAAAGCATCTTCAAACAATGATATAATCATACTTCTCGCATTGCTTTTAACATCAAAATAGATTTTGAGTATTTATATAGCTTGTTTGAATATTCTCTCTTGGTAATAAAATATCGTAAAGCGCACATAAATCCAATGATCCCACAGAAACGCTGTGCATTCCAATGTGTGCAAGCTGCTCTTCCTTAATTTTATATACTATCTTTAATGCTTTCTCTGCTAAGTTAACATTATAGGATATTCCGTTTGCCTCACAAATTTCATCAATAAGCGCAATTCTTATTGATGTCCAAGGATACATCCTCTCTACTCCTTGTGGAAAATTTATCTCAACATTTGCATCTACTCTAACTATAATTTTAATTTCAATAAAGTTATTCATATCTCTCTTTACATACAAATCAACTGGTCTTTTAGGACTAGTTTCGCACATCATTGTAACTCCGCACATAATAAGAGATTTAACAACCGATTCATTTACACATACCATATCGTTTAATTTGATATAGGTATTAAGGTAGTGACCCTTGCTACTTAATATATCCTTTACCTTATGCGCTAATTCATCTAAAGAAATTTTAGAAATTTTTCTATTTAGAGTTACATTATTTAAACTAGATAAAATACTCTTTTCTGCTTTTAAAATTTCTTCTGTCTTGCCTATATTTAACTTAAATACAAGCTTAATAACCTTATTTAATGCATCTCCAGTAGAAGAAATTATAGCATATTTAAATTCATTATGTAGTGTATTTATAATATCAACCTTAGAAGAAAACATAGAAAATTTCTTTATATCATCAAGATTTACTAAATCAGAAATATCTTTTTTGATCTTTAATTTAAATATTTTTCTTGCACTTTCATTGAAATACATTAATTCTCCACTAACATTTACTAGGATTAATGGGTTAATATCAAATATTTCATTACTATTAATTTTCATAAATTTCTCCTTATTTATTGCATTTTTTTATTCTGTATGATAAAATATCCCTATATAATTCATTAAAGAGGGATTTATAATGAACAACACAACCGGTAATTCTGTAAAGCTTACTAAAATAATTCAAGAATTTAATCTTGAAGCTATATATTTACCTGAAAACATTGATGATGTTTTAATTACAAGATCAGAAGTAAACAGACCTGGTCTTTCACTTACAGGATTTTTTGATTACTTCGCTCCTGAGCGCATACAGCTAATTGGTAGAATGGAAAGCATTTATCTAGAGCAGCTTGATGATAAGCAACGCTATGAAAGTCTGTACAATCTATTTGAGAAAAAACCCGTATGCATGATAATTGCCAGAAGCATAGAGCCTCCAAAGGAAATCTTAGAGGTTGCTAAAATATTTGAAGTACCTCTTCTTAGAACAGCAATGGCCACTACTGATTTTGTAGCTTCATTAATTGCTTCGTTGAAAATACATTTAGCGCCAACAATTACACGCCATGGTGTTTTAGTTGAGGTTTATGGCGAGGGTATTTTGATTTTGGGAGATAGCGGAATCGGCAAAAGCGAAACAGCTATTGAATTAATTAAAAGAGGACATCGTTTAATAGCAGATGATGCAGTTGAAATAAGCAAGGTGTCAGAAAAAACCCTTGTAGGCAGAGCACCGAGCATTATAAGACACTACATGGAGCTTCGTGGAATCGGCATAATTGATGTTAAAAGAATTTTCGGTGTAGGTGCTGTCAAAGAAACAGAAAAAATACAACTTGTAATAAAATTTGAGCCTTGGATTGAAGGTAAGCTTTATGACAGAATGGGACTTGACAACGAAACCGTTGAAATCCTTGGAATTACCATCCCCGCAATTACTATTCCCGTTCGTCCTGGTAGAAACCTTGCCGTTATACTTGAAATTGCTGCTATGAATCAGCGTCTCAAGAAGATGGGCTATAATACTGCAGAAGAGTTCAATAAACAATTAGAGGAAGAATATCTAAACGGTAACAAATAAATACTTAATAATCCACACAAAATTGTGTGGATTATTTTTCGTATTATCAACAAATTATGCTAGTGTAATGTGATAAAGTCTTGCAGGATATGCAAAAAAGTCATATTCCATTCTTAATCCATGCTCCATCAAGGCTGCACCAAGATATAGTTCATCGGAATCGTTAATTTTATATAATTTTTCTGGAATTAATCCTTTAAGCTTGACTATTTCATGAATGAAACCAGCTTCGTTTCTATTTCGAACAGAAGCTACTATTGCTTCGCTACCATCCTCTTTTGCAACTTCCCATACCGTGTAGTATTTAGATGCATCAAATGGGCTTTGTAATCTGAAATATTCGCCATATTGAATAAGGTCATAATACTTTTTAAATTCAATAATTTGGCGCTGAATTTCTTTCTTTTCATCTTCAGTCATTTTAGTAATGTCAAGCTCAACGCCATATGTACCGAAATATGCTACAATACCTCGCGTTTGAAGTGGTGTAACTCTTGCATTGCCGTGATTTGGTACTGTTGAAACATGAGCACCCATTGTTGAAATTGGATAAGCAAATGATGTACCATATTGAATTTCAAGACGGTCAATTGCATCACTATTATCACTTGTCCAAACCTGTGGCATATAGTGTAGCATGCCCATATCAAAGCGTCCACCGCCACCAGAGCAGCTTTCAAATAAAACATCAGGGAAATTTGTCGTTATTCTTTCAAGAAGCTCATATAAGCCTAAAATGTATCTATGGAATACCTCTCCCTGTCTTTCCTTTGGCAAAGCTATGCTATAAAGGTCAGATATATGTCTATTAAAGTCCCATTTTACATATGAAATATTAGCACTATTTAATACTTTTTCAAGTTGGTTATAAATATTATCTCTAACTTCTTTTCTTGACATATCAAGCACTAACTGATTACGGCTTTCAGATGGTGCTCTTTCTGGCATTTGGAAAGCATAATCAGGATGCTCTCTGTAAAGATCGCTATCGGCAGAAATGCATTCGGGTTCAAACCAAATTCCAAACTTCATTCCTGTTTTATTGATTCTTGCCGCAAGCTCCCCAACAGTTCCTTGCAGCTTTTTCTCATTTGGTGTCCAATCTCCAAGTCCCGATCTATCATCATCACGCTTACCAAACCAGCCATCATCCATTACAAATAGCTCAATTCCAATTTTGGATGCATCATTAGCCATAGCTACAAGCTTATCTGCATTAAAATCAAAATATGTGCCTTCCCAGTTGTTAATAAGTACAGGTCTTCTTGAAGTTTTAAACTTGCCACGGCAGAGGTTATTTCTTATAGCTTTATGATAGCAACGCGACATTTTGCCAAAGCCATCATTGCTGTAAACCATAGCCACCTCAGGAGTTACAAAGCTTTCTCCAGCATTAAGAACAAAATTAAAGTTTTCGGGATTTATACCAATATTAATTCTTGTGCTCTTAGCCTGCGATTTAGATGCAGATATTAAAAAGTTTCCGCTATACACTAAACCAAATCCATAAACGCTTCCGTACTCTTCGTTTGCATTTTTATCACATAAGATAGCAAATGGATTTTGCATATGACTCGATGCGCCGCGTGAGCTTCCTACACTTGATGTTCCGTAAAACACCTCATTTCTTTGAAGCATTCTTTCCTTCATGTGCTTACCGTGGAAAGAAACAAAATCAAAATCGCCATTCATAAAATCAAGACTAATCATTGCTTTTTCAAGATTTATAGTGCTATCAGTTTTATTTTCTACTATATATGCTCTTGTAATTAAGTCATACTCTTCAAAAACACCATAATATAGATGGACATATATGTCATAAATCTTATCTTTTAAAGTAACAATTAGTGTTTCAGCACTCTCGCCATAAAATGATGGCAATCCATCTAATGAATATTTTCCCTTTTCTACTTTATATGAGTCAAATCTTAATTCAAGTCCCAATGATCCGTCTGTTTGACGAACATTTATTGCGCTTTCTCTAAAATCTCCGTTTCCATAAGTAGATATTTCCTGAGGAAGAATATCTACTGAGTGTGGATTCCACGGCTCTCCGATAGCATCATACGGAGAAAATGATAAATAATACCCATTTTCAAAATTATATGACATATCTGTTACAGGAATCTTTTTTCCGTAATATGTATGTAAAAGCAAACCATATGAATCAACCTTCATTTGGTAGCTTGTGGAGCTTGTTTGAAGGGTAAATAGCTTATTTTCTTCATTAACTATAATTGACATAATATTCTCCTTAATTTTTATAAAAACAGTATATCATTTAATCAGCTTTTTTTTTAAAGTATTTAAGTAAATAAATAGAAAAACCTATCCAAGAAGATAGGTTTTTCTAAAAAATTAATATTCGTCTACATATACATTGTATGCGTATGACCAGTCACCAAGCATCTTTTCAGCTTGTGTTCTTCCTTGGTCAAGAGCATTAGTGAAGTTATTGATATTACCTTCAATAGCTGCTGCTTGAACTGAAGCTGTGATAAGACCGCTTCCATCTCCACCGTAACGACCGTAGTTGTAACCGATATCGTACATAAGGTTAGGGAATACTTGCTTTTCAATTACTTCCATAGCAACATCTACTTGATCGCCGCTGAGACGCTCTCTAATAGCTTGAGCATATGCAGGTGCAATGTATTCACTTGCAGTCTTAGCAAGGATCTCTACCATACACTCAGAAAGAACTCTGTCGCTAGTAGCTCTTGGAATACAAACAATTGTAGACTGTTGAGCACCTGGTACATAGTATCTGTCCTGACTTGTTGAAAGCTTAGGGAATGGAAGAATACCATAGCTTAAGTTTTCATCAATGTTAAATGTCTTTTGAAGAACCTCATGATAGAATAAAAGTCTGTTTTCATGGAACGCTTGGCCCATTTCAGCCCAACCGCCCCAGTTTGTTCTGATTGAGTTAGGATTATTTGCAGCGTAAAGCATCTTTTCAACGATAGCTTGAACCTTATCGTTTTCAATAGTAAGAGCAAATACCTCATTACCTGCAGAGTCTGTACCCTTACCTACTTGATATACACCGAAATACTGGAAGTAGCACTCAAGCTGAGAAGAACCAAGACCGTACTTGTCTTTATCTGTATATTCATCCTTACCATCAAGGTTTTCCTTAACTGCACCAGCTAAATCATATAATGTATCAATTACCCATGTGCCGTTAAGAACTGCTTGATAAAGATTTGGGAAAGAATCGCCATAATCTGCAGCTACAGCGTTGTTAAAGAAAAGAACATAAGCAGTTTGTTCATCAAGGAAGCTGATGTCACCACCTGCAAAGAAGGTGTTGCCAGCGAGTGTATATTGCTCAACTGATTCTTGGCTAAAGTAATCTGCATCAAAGTTAATGTAGTCGCTACCCATTGTATAAACGGCATCATCAACTACAATTTGCATAGCCTCAAATACGTGTGGCATAGCGATGTGGATAATTTCTTCGCCAACCTGGCCCTTGTTCATTGCAGCGTTTGAAAGCTTACCGAGCATACCAGCGCCACCACAGTTGATCCAGTTAAGAGTTACACCATATGTATTTTCAATGTACTCTTTTCTTTCCATAACGCCGTTATTAATTGTTGTACCATAACCATTAGCGTTAAGATCCCAGTCAGTTACGCAAAGCTCTACCTGTGACCAAGGAGCGCCAGCTTCACCGTTACTCCAAGGAGCAGCCATAATATTAATGGTTGAGCCCTCATATTTTTTCATTTCTTCATCGACATCTTTTTTATTACCAACAGGTGGTTTTGTGTCGGTGTCTGTGTCTGTATTACCTGGTTTGCTTGTATCAGTATTAGTGTTCTGTGTTGTGGAGTTTGTATCTGTGTCAGCAGAATCACCACATGCCATAATGAAAGGAACTAACATAAGCACTACAAGTAATAATGCGAAAATCTTTTTCATTGTTTACCTCCTATGAATTTTATGCATATTTCGCTATTGTGATTATATCATAATCTTGTACAAAAATCAACACTTAAAACAAATATTTTAGTTAATATTTACAATAAAGTTATAAATGTTTAATAAAAATAGCCAAAATTCTTTGTAATCAAGAATTTTGGCTATTAAATTTAAATTATTAAATTATACCACACCTTGTGCAAGCATTGCTTCAGCAACCTTAATAAAGCCTGCAATATTAGCACCTGCCACTAAGTCATCGCCAAAACCATATTGGTTAGCTGCCTTAATTGAGTTAGTGAATATATTTTTCATTATCATCTTGAGCTTTTCATCGACTTCTTCAGCAGTCCAGCTATATCTCATCGAGTTTTGAGACATCTCAAGACCAGACACTGAAACTCCGCCAGCATTTACAGCCTTAGAAGGAGCAATAATGACACCGTTAGCCTTCAAATATGCGATAGCTTCGTTAGTTGTAGGCATGTTTGAAACCTCAACATAGTACTTAACTCCATTAGCAACAATTTGCTCAGCTTCCTTCATTCCTACCTCGTTTTGAGTAGCGCATGGCATTAAGATATCAGCCTTAACGCCCCATGGCTTTTGACCTGCAAAGAATGGAACGCCAAACTTATCAGCATAGTCTTGAACTCTGTTACGGCATGAGGCACGCATTTCAAGCATGAAGTCAATCTTTTCATCAGTTGCAATACCATCTTCGTCATAGATATATCCATCAGGACCGGAAATTACTACAACCTTGCCACCGAGCTCATTGATCTTCTTAACAGTACCCCAAGCAACATTGCCGAAGCCTGAAACAACAACAGTCTTGCCTTTAATAGAATCCTTAAAGTAATCAAGCATATTCACAGTATAGTAAACAGCGCCATAGCCAGTTGCTTCTGGGCGGATAAGTGAGCCACCATATGAAATGCCCTTACCTGTTAAAACGCCTGTGAATTCATTACGAAGTCTCTTGTATTGACCAAACATATAGCCAACCTCTCTTGCACCAACACCGATATCGCCTGCTGGTACATCAAGATCTGCTCCGATATGTCTTGAAAGCTCAGTCATAAAGCTTTGGCAGAAGCGCATAACCTCAGCGTCGCTCTTGCCTTGTGGATCAAAGTCTGATCCGCCCTTACCACCACCCATAGGAAGTGATGTTAAGCTATTTTTAAAAGTTTGCTCAAAGCCAAGGAACTTAATAATTCCTTCATAAACTGATGGATGGAAGCGAATACCGCCCTTGTATGGACCGATAGCGCTATTAAACTGAATTCTAAAGCCACGATTTACTTGAACCTTACCGTTATCATCAACCCAAGGAACTCTAAACTTGATAATTCTTTCAGGCTCAACCATTCTTTCAAGAACACCACTTGTAATAAATTCAGGGCGTGCTTCTACAACAGGTTCAATTGATTCAAGAACCTCTTTAACAGTTTGATGGAACTCAGGCTCATTAGCGTTACGCTTTATCACTCTTTCCATTAATTCATTAAGATATTGATTTTTGAAACTCATTTTCTTTCCCTCCGTGTTTCAATTATTATATATTATTATATAAATTAATATGCTTTTCCCCAATATACCATTTTATCAGTAGGCTTTCCGCAGCAGATACATTTGCCTTCTGTTCCCTGCTCGCCAAATGGCATACAACGAGATGTAACATCAGCAAGCTCTTTCAATTTAAGCTCACACGCTAAATCGCCACACCAATGTGCTCTAATGTAGCCGGACTTTTCAGAAGCAGTCTTAATGAAACTATCAAGCTCTGTTTCTGTATATGTGCGATTTTTTCTATTTTCAGATGCTTTATTGAAAAGTGAAGCGGTTATATCGTTAAGCAACTCAGGAATTTTTGTTTCAAGCTCATCAAGTGAAACAAAAATCTTTTCTCTAGTATCTCTGCGAACTAAAACACATTGATTTGCTTCAATGTCTCTTGGACCTATTTCAAGACGAAGTGGAACGCCCTTCATTTCATATTCTGCATACTTCCATCCTGGTGAGTTGTCAGAAATATCAATTTTAGCTCTTGCAAAGCTATTAACCTTTTCCATAACCTCAGTTGCCTTTTCAATAACGCCAGGCTTATGCTGTGCACAAGGAATAACAATAACCTGCACAGGAGCAACCGGTGGTGGTAAAACAAGTCCGTTATCATCTCCATGAGTCATTATAATAGCACCGATAATTCTTGTGGAAACACCCCAAGAGGTTTGATGTCCATATTTTAATGTGTTATCCTTGTCAAGATATTGAATACCAAATGCCTTTGCAAAGCCATCACCAAAGTTGTGAGATGTACCGCCCTGTAAAGCCTTTCCATCATGCATTAACGCTTCAACGGTATATGTAGCTTCTGCGCCTGCAAACTTTTCTTTGTCTGTCTTTCTACCTTTTAATACAGGAATACCAAGATCTTTTTCAAAGAAATCTGCATAAACATTAAGCATTTGAAGTGTTTCAGCTTCTGCTTCCTCTGCTGTTGCATGAATGGTATGTCCCTCTTGCCATAAAAACTCACGACTACGAAGGAATGGGCGTGTTGTCTTTTCCCATCTTACAACGCTACACCATTGATTATACATCTTAGGTAAATCTCTATATGAGCGAACAATATTAGCGTAATGCTCACAGAAAAGAGTTTCTGATGTTGGTCTTACACAAAGCTTTTCTGTAAGTGGCTCGCTTCCGCCATGTGTTACCCAAGCAACCTCAGGCGCAAAGCCTTCTACATGGTCCTTTTCCTTATTTAAAAGACTTTCGGGAATGAACATTGGCATGTAAACATTTTCAACGCCTGTTTTCTTAAATCTTGCATCCAATAGCTTTTGAATGTTTTCCCAAATCGCATATCCATAAGGACGAATAATCATACATCCTTTAACACTTGAATAATCTATTAAATCTGCTTTTTTAACAATATCTGTGTACCATTTAGCAAAATCCTCATCCATTGAAGTAATTTGCTCAACCATTTTCTTATCGTTTGCCATTATAAACCTCTTTTTTCTTTTTATATATTAGTAGAAGTACCAATGCTGCTACTATAAACGCCGCCCCAATACTGATTACAATTGGAATTATTGGACTTATGGGTGCTTTTACACAAACATGATCTTCTAATAAATTGTCATGCTCAGCATCATCATTTATGTCAATCAAATCAATTCCTGCAAACATGGGTAACATTTCACTTGTATAAATTTCAAGCTCCTTAACATTAGGAATCGCTCCACGAGCTTCATTTATCACAATTCTTACATCAGTAGTTTCTATTTCATCAAATGTATATTCCGTTTGGTAATCGCCATCATAGGACTTACCTTGTGTAATAGCAACATATTCGCCATTCACAAGTGCTTGAATTTCAAACCTCATGACCTCTTCACCATTTATTCTACTATCTCTAACTGCCACAGCTACCTTACTTATTTTATGCGGATAATCAAATGTAATTCCACAATATACAGGTGCATCTATTGTACCTGTAAACCACGACTTAGAAAGTGCGTTTTTCAAGCCATCATTTATGTAGCTTTCATTTGAATATGGCGCAAAGCTTGTACTAGAATATGGTTTACCAATCATGGCTATATTTTTATGAGATGCAGACGCTAACTGCTCTATTGAAAAACGATTTTCATATGCATAGGTTTTTGCATCATACAAATGCGCTTCTATGGAATAAAGCTTTAACGAATCAGTTGCACGCTTAAATTTCACTCTAATTCCGCCCACAACAATAGATTCGAATTCGTAATCTAGTCCGTAAAAGCCAGCTTCAGCATTTTTTAAGGTTGGGTTTGCACCACTCATAACCTGCCAAGAACCATCTAAATAATATTCAAGCGAGGTAGCTTGGATTTTATTATCGCTTTGAGTTCCTAAAAGCATTTTAATTAAACCAATTTCATAATTCTTATCAAACATAAGCGTGAAGTATTCTCCACCCTCGTAATTTGTGCATTCCCAATATGTATCATCTCTACCATCAACAGCTAAAAATGGATATGTTCCATTAGAGCTTTGGTTTGCACTTGGATAAGAATGTAAAGCCACATCAGTAGTAAACATAGCACCCTCTGGCAAAATCATGTCAGGTGTATTCCCTTGTTTACCAAAAAGCTCAAGCTCATAAACAAATGGGAATATCAAAACATCTCCACCCTCATAATTCTTTGCATAATCAGAAACCGTTACTCTTACATTATTAGTTGAAATTGGCTCTTCAAGAGTGTAATAAAGTGTTGCATTAACACGGGTAGAAGCATTAGGGTCGTTCATAACAGCATTATAATCAGCATACTTTTCAGAATCTGTTGGGACAGCTTGATCGTCCTTTAAAACAACAAATTGCTCCCATTTACCTTCTATTAATGCTTCAAATGTATATGTAGCATTTTGACCACCAGCAAGTGTGTGTAGTCCAATATTCATTTTGATTTCGTAGATATCATAAAATCTACTTTTAAAATCAATACCAAAATAATCTCCGCTAAAGCCATTTGATGTATCTTGACCGACACTAACCTCAGGATATGCACATTCCCATCCTTGCCATTCGCCGTCAACACCGCCATATTTACCATTGATTACTGACTCAACCGGTGTCCACAAGCTATTTTTCTCGCTTGATGAATATGCAACTCCCTTAGGTGCAAAATTAGTAATTTGATTTTCTGTATCATCGGCAAAAGCATAATTTGCCATTAAGGTTAAGAGGAATACTAATGATAGAATTACGGAAAAAATTTTTTTCATAACTACTATTTTCGCTCCTTTACAAAATATAGTAATATATTATCACACACACATAATAATTGCAAGAATTTTTTGATAAAAAATAAAGAAAAAACGGAATTTTACCGTTTTTTCTTTATTTTAATGCATATTTATACGCACTTCAATGAATTTATACATTTTTAAATGCAGGTTAATTTTATTTCATCTTCAACAATGTCAACCGATGCACCCGCTAAAGGTCCTTTTACCTCAAAAATCATAGCATTTGCAAGTCTATCCTCTATTTCCTTTTGTATATATCTTCGCATATTTCTAGCGCCGAATTTTGTACTAAACGATTTTTCAGCAACATATGTGCATACATCATCGGTATAAACAAACTTAACGCCTCTTTCAGCCAAAGCTTCACTTAAATCGTTAAGCATGATACGAGAAATTCTTACAAAATCATCCTTTTCTAGTGAACGGAAAGTTATAATTTCATCTATTCTGTTTATAAATTCAGGTCTTAAAAACGCAAGTAAAGCCTTCTCCGTCTTTTCTTTTGCAACCTTGTGTGCACTACTACCAAATCCAGCAGGCGATGAGCCTCCGCTTGATCCCGCATTAGTAGTCATGACAATAACTGTATTTTCAAAGTTAACTACTCTGCCCTGAGAATCAGTAATTCTTCCATCATCAAGAATTTGAAGCAAAATATTCAAAACATCAGGATGAGCCTTCTCAATTTCATCAAATAGAATTACTGAATATGGTGAACGCCTAATTTTTTCAGTTAATTGACCTGCTTCATCATAGCCTACATAGCCTGGTGGGGCGCCAATAAGCTTTGAAACAGAATGCTTTTCCATATATTCTGTCATATCAAGACGAATTAAATTTTCAATAGAATTAAAAAGCTCCTTAGCAAGAGTTTTAACAAGCTCGGTTTTACCAACGCCAGTAGGTCCTGCAAATATAAATGATGCAGGTCTTTTCTTTACACTTACTCCAGCTCTGCTTCTTCTTATAGCTGAACAGAGAGAATCAACAGCCTCATCCTGTCCGATAATTCTTTCCTTAATATTATTATCAAGCTTTGCAAGCTTTTCAAATTCTTCCTCTGAAATATTGCTTGCGGGAATACCAGTCCAAATTTCAATAACCTTTGCCAAATCTTGCTTTGTCATATAAGTTTTATCACATTCTCTGTCAAGTCGTTCCTTTTCAAGAAGTAATTGTGATTTTTCTGCTTTGTATTCAGCCAAAGCCTTATATTCTGATTCGCTAGGCTCTTTTCCACTCTCTGCAATTTTTCCATTCAACTCATCTGTCTTTTTATCAACTACTGCAAGCTTATCAATTAAAAGATGTCTTTCATTTATATGAGGAGAATGTAAAACGATATGAGATGAAGCCTCATCTATCAAATCAATTGCTTTGTCAGGTAAAAATCTGTCGGTAATGTAGCGTTCGCTCATGATAACAGCACTTTTAGCAATTTCATCAGGTATAATTACACCATGATAAACTTCATAATAATGCTTTATTCCCTTTATCATTTCTATACACTCATCAATTGTCGGTTCGCTAACCTTTACAGGCTGAAATCTTCTTTCAAGAGCCTTGTCTTTTTCAATGAACTTGCGATATTCATTAAGTGTTGTTGCACCAATAACTTGAATCTCGCCTCTTGATAATGCAGGCTTTAGAATATTTGCAGCATTCATGCTGCCCTCCGAGTTGCCTGTACCAACAATATTATGAACCTCATCAATGACTAATATTATGTTTCCTGCCGCCTTTACTTCATCCAAAAGGCCATGAATTCTTGCCTCGAACTGCCCTCTAAACTGTGTTCCCGCAACTAAAGATGTAAGATCAACCAGGAAAACCTCGCAGTTTTTTAATTTATAGGGAACATCGCCTTTAACAATTTTTTGAGCTAAAGCCTCAGCGATTGCCGTTTTACCTACACCCGGCTCACCGATTAAGCAAGGATTATTTTTTTGACGGCGACTAAGAATTTGAATAACTCTTTCAAGCTCTCTTTCTCTACCAATAATTTTATCAAGCTTTCCATTTAATGCATCAGCAGTTAAATTATGGCAATAAGTAGTTAAGTGCTTTCTAGAATCCTTTTTCTTAGCTTTTTTATCTTTCTTATCGTTATTATCTCCGCCTAGACCTGTTTGTCGCATAAGCTTTGCAAAGTCAATAGTTGGAGAATCATCATCTTCATCATTATTGTTTTCTGATAATGTAGGTAACATGTCAGAAAACATTTTTTCCATATTTTCAAGCTCTTCCTCACTAATGCCCATTTTACTCATAATATCGTTAACAGGCTTAATTCCAAGCTCCTTAGCGCACACTAAGCAAAGACCCTCTTGCTTTTGTACGCCGTTTTCCAGCTTCATAATATATACCGTAGCTGGTCTTTTTTTGCATCTTGCACACATTTCCATGGTTTAATTTCCTTTTATGCTACTGCCTCTGTAATTTGATTTTTAATTCCATCAAACATATCAAGTAGTCCTGCTTCCTTTAAAATGTTGATGATCATAGAATTTTCTGTCAAGCTGCTGTTTATTACATCTGGATACATCGGTCCAATTGTGGAAATTGCAATTTGTAATAAAAAGCTAATTGCCCAAACAATAATGCTCGCTAATAAAACGCCAAATCCAACGCCCAAAATTCTATTAATTACACCAATAAGCTTAATTTTTGTGATATTATTGATTAACTTTACAACGAAATATAGAATTATCATAGCCACAATAAAAATTACAAGTACCGCTATCAAGGTTGATAGCATATTAGCAAGTGGCTCTGCAATCATAGTTGTTACATTATCAACATTTTCCGCACTAAGATTATTAATCGCTTCCTCAAACTGTTCAAAATTTAAATCAAACGATGCAAGAACCTTACTGTAAAATTCAGGCGCATTTTGATATATTTGTACGAAATCTACGGTTTCGCTAATTCCACCTATTTTACTGGTTAATGAATTATAAACCCAATTATGAATAGACTTTGTCATAAAAAGCTTGTTAAGTAAGTCAGCAATAACGCCTCTAAACATAACAGCCAAAAGAACTGATAATGCTAATCTAGCAATATCTAAAATTGTCTTTAAAAAACCTTTTATCGAATACTTTACAATTACAAAAATACTTATAATTGCAAGAACAATATCAACTATAAGGCTCGGTGATAATGTCATATTTCCCTCCAAAATTCACTAATTTATTTAGTATGTATTAATTTAATTTGAGCAAGCCTTTTATCCATGCTCCTATGTCAAACTTTTCAAAGAAATCAATAATCATTGATTCATTTAGTAAGTCTTCATTAAACACATCAGGATAATATTTAGCTCCAAAATCTAACAACCAAATTATCGCGCTTGAAATCATCCAAACTGTTATTGTGGAAATTGCAACACCGATAAGAATTCCCAAAATAACATTCAAGAAATTCAAGCCCGGGCGCTTTCCAATTTTATTCAATAATGAACCTAAAACTGTAAAGAATATTTCCGCCACTAAGAAGACTAATATAAAACCAATTATAGCAGAAATAAGATATGAAAGCTCTTCGCCTAAGCTATTTGACATTTGATTAAGCGCCCACATCGGTGCAGGCTCTTCGCTGGCAAAGTATTGTTGTATCATCCAGTCCTCAACACCTGAACTAACAGTTAAATTTGTAAACCATTCAGGTATACCATCAAAAAGCTGATAAAGAGCGTATTGATCTTCTCCGATTTGAGTAGAGCAAAAGGCATCATAAATCCAACCTCTTGCACATCCCAAAAATATTTTATTACTTAAAAACCTCGCAACTGGTACGTAAAATAAATAAGCAAGTAAGAATGCTAAAATTGTTTTTGCAAATGTGATAAAGGATTTTATAAATCCGCGTATTGCGTTTTTCAAAATTATGAATGCACATATAGCAAAGATAATTATGTCAAACACCAAGCTAACTGTCATTTAGTATTCCTCCTTTATAATTATATTATGAGCATATAATATTATAAACGCTTTTTAGACATTTGTCAACTATCATATTGAACTTTTTTTAAATACAGTCCGTGTGCCTTGGCTGTTGAGCCTGCAAGTGCTCTATTCTTGGCGGAAATAATTTTTGAAATATCACATGGTAATATCCTTCCTGATTCAACCTTAAGAAGCGTTCCAACCATAATTCTAACCATGTTGTATAAAAAACCATCTGCACTAACGGAAAATTCAACTATGTCGCCACAACGCTTAACACATGCAGAATATATCGTTCTCGTTGTATCCTCAATTTTTGAGCCTGATGACATAAATGAATCAAATTGATGAGTACCCAAAAAACATTTACATGCCTCGTTCATTTTTTCAATTCCGTCATCAGTTATTCTTTTGCCATATTCAAGAGCATAATTTCTATAAAATGGGTTTGCTATTTCGCTATCATGAATTTTATATACATACTCTTTTCCTACAACACTATACCTAGGATGAAAATCCTTGGGCACTTCTTTAGCATCTAAAATCACGATATCATCAGGAAGCTTCACATTTAAAGCTATAGGAATTTTAGCTAAAGGAACAGTAATTTGATTTTTGTCTTGCTTAGGCTCTATGGTTGCAACAAAGCCTAAAGCATGTACACCACTATCCGTTCTACTACACCCTGTTACATTACACTCAAATCCAAACGCTTCGCAAGATGCTTTATTCAGCATTAAAGCTATTGTTGGCTTATCGTTTTGTAACTGATATCCATAATAATTAGTGCCATCATAGGCTAACGTAACTAATATTTTTTTCATTATAAAGTATAACCACCCGTTGCATAAACATTAATTAAAATCACACCCGCTACCATGGCAAATGAAATAAAAATCATAAAATAGTCCCTAAGCTTCATTTTTAAAATTTTCATTCGTGTTCTTCCATTTCCTCCGTGATAGCATCTACATTCCATTGCTGTAGCAAGCTCATCTGCTCTTCTAAATGCAGACACAAAAAGCGGAATAATGATAGGAATTAATGCTTTTGCGCGTTTAACTAATCCCCCGTTTGAAAAATCAGCACCCCTTGACTTTTGAGCGTTCATAATTTTTCCCGTCTCATCAATCAAGGTAGGAATAAATCTTAGTGCTATTGTCATCATCATTGCGAATTCATGAATTGGAATTTTTATTTTTTTAAGTGGTGCTAGACCCGTTTCAATTCCGTCTGTTAATTCTATAGGTGTTGTTGTGTACGAAAAGAATAAGCTTGTTCCTACAAGTAGAGTAATTATTCTAACGGCGAGAATTCCAGCATTAATTAAACCTTCACGATAAATATCAACACGCCAAAAATTTGGAATAATAACTGCACCCCAAAGGTAATGCTCTCCCTTTGTGAAGAAAATATTCAAAATCGCCGTAAATAGTATAATTACAACCAAAGGCTTAAGTCCTTTGAAAATAATTCTAAAGGGAACCTTACTAATGACTACAAAAAATGTAGTTAAGGACACTAATAAAACAAAAGCATAAATATTTTTCGCTACAAAAGTCGCTATCAAAAATAACACAACAAATAAAAGCTTCGTTCTTGGGTCAAGCTTATGAACAAAAGAATTCGCTTCATAATATTGTCCCAATGATACATCAAATCCCATTTTTGTTACCTCGCAAGTAATCCTTTATAGCTTCTATTGCGCCATCAACTGTGTAAATACTTGTTGAAATATCAATTCCTTTTTCATTTAACATGTGTACAACAGAGGTAATTTCAGGAACATCAAGTCCAGCATCAGTAAGCATTTGTTTTTTAGAAAATACTTCCTTACAGCTATCATGCATTATGAGCTTGCCGTGCGACATAACTGCAATTGTATCACAGTACATAGCCATATCTTCCATGCTATGACTTACAATGACAACACTCTTTCCACTATTCTCACGGTATTCTTTTATTCCGCCTAATATTTCTCGTCTTCCTCTAGGATCAAGACCCGCTGCAGGCTCATCTAGAACTAAAACATCTGGATCCATAGCCATTACGCCAGCTAAAGCAACTCTGCGTTTTTGTCCACCTGACAAATCAAATGGAGATTTTTCAAGAGTTTCCTTAGAAATGCCACAAAAATATGCGCTTCTTTCAACTCTTTCCTTAACCTCTAGCTCGCTTAGCTTCATGTTTCTTGGTCCATAAGCTATGTCTTCCCACACGGTATCAGCAAAAAGCTGATATTCAGGATATTGCATTACCATACCAACAGTATATCTAACCTTGCTAATTTCTTTTGGCTTTTCCCAAATATCCTTACCATTGACAAGAACTTTTCCACTATCGGGCTTAATAAGACCGTTAAACATTTGCACGAGCGTAGATTTTCCGGATCCTGTATGTCCAATTATACCTGTTATACAACCCTCTTCAATTTTTAAGTTTATATTATTTAGTGCGTTGATTTCATATGGAGTTTTTTTACCATAAACAAATCCAACATCTACTAATTCAATAATTGACATAATTATTTTCTCTTTTCTATTTCCTTTTTGATAAGCTCGGTACATTCATCCATATCGTATACCATCAAAGGAATATTGAAATTTAATTCCTTGTTTAGCCTATCCAACAATTCAATCGATTGTGGCACTTCAAGTCCAACGCTTATTAAAGATTCAGGCTGAGTGAAAACCTCATTTGGTGTGCCTTCTTTATATATTTCGCCATTTTTCATGACAACCACTCTATCAGCTTGAATAGCCTCATTCATATAGTGAGTAATTAAAATTATGGTTATGGATTCTTCTTTGTTTAATCTAAGGATAGTATTCATTACTTCCTTTCGTCCAATCGGATCAAGCATTGCGGTTGATTCATCAAAAATAATGCATTTGGGCTTCATAGCTATAATACCTGCTATGGCCACTCTCTGCTTTTGTCCTCCGGACAGCTTATGAGGAGCGTGTCGCGCGTAATCTGTCATACCAACTATTTCCAACGCTGAATCAACTCTTTTGCGAATTTCGCTCGGTTCAACGCCTAAATTTTCAGGTCCAAACGCCACATCCTCTTCAACAATTGTTGCAACTATTTGATTATCTGGATTTTGGAAAACCATTCCGATTTTCTTTCTAACCTCAAAAATATCCTCATCAGTAATATTTTCATCGGTTATATCCTTACCTTCAATAAAAATTTTACCTTGATTAGGCGTTAACACCATATTTATGAGCTTTGCGGTTGTTGATTTACCCGAGCCATTATGACCTAGTATTGCAACAAATTCACCTTCTTTTATTTCTAGCGAAACATTATTAACAGCAAACATATCCCCTTCGTTTTCATAAGCAGGATATTTAAAGCTAACATTTTCAAGTTTAATTAATGGTTGTTTCATTTTCTCTTTCATTTATTTAGCGTTATCAGCTACCCATCTTGCGCTTGCACCACAAGGAAGATAACTATTGGTTTGAGTTACAGGTAAAGCAAGCTCGCCTGTTTCAGCTTTTCCACCATGCTTTTTAACAATTTCAATATCTAAAACATATCCCATAGTTAATGGGCTTAAACCTGTCGTGTATGAATTTATAAGCATAAATAACGGATCATCAGACATAACCTTTTCACATAGTGATACAAAATCACAAACTGCATCCTCAAGCTTCCAAATTTCACCCTTTGGTCCTTTTCCGTATGAAGGTGGGTCCATAATAATTCCGTCGTATTTATTTCCTCTTCGAATTTCTCTTTCAACAAACTTTCTGCAATCATCCACTATATAGCGAACAGGCGCGTTTTCAAGACCACTAGATGCAAGGTTTTCCTTTGCACATAAAACCATTCCCTTAGATGCATCTACATGAACAACCTCTGCTCCCGCTTTAGCTGCCGCTGCAGTTGCGCCACCTGTATATGCAAAAAGGTTTAAAACCTTTACTGTCTTGCCCTGTTTTTTTCTTTCTGCGATTAACTTAGAAAACCAATCCCAGTTAGCCGCTTGCTCAGGAAACAAGCCTGTGTGCTTAAAGCCCATTGGTTTTAGATTAAAGGTTAAATCATCGTAATTGATAGTCCATTTTTCGGGCACATCATTTTTAATCCACGCGCCACCACCTTTATTTGAACGGCGATAAACACCATCAGCCTTATTCCAAAGCTTATGTTCTCTTTTGCCATTCCAAATAACCTGTGGATCCGGTCTTATCAAAATATATTTGCCCCATCTTTCAAGTCTTTCCCCATCAGATGTATCTAAAAGCTCATAATCCTTCCAATTTTCTGCTATGTACATATTTACCTCACATTTTTATGTATTTACTCAAAACATTTGAACCCGCATGTCCATGACAAATAGCAAGGGCTAATGCATCAGCAGTATCATCAGGCTTTGGTGGTTTTGGAAGATTAAGCAAAGTAGTTACCATTGTAATAACCTGCTTTTTTTCCGCTCTTCCATAGCCAACAACTGCTTGCTTTACCTGTAAAGGTGTATATTCAAATATCTTTAATTTTCTTCTAAATGCAGACAAAAGAATGATACCTCTTGCCTCTGCAACACAAATACCTGTTTTTTGGTTAGTGTTCCAAAAAAGCTCCTCAATAGCTAAAACCTCGGGCTTGTACTTATCAATTATAGTATTCATGCCATCATAAATTTGATTTAGTCTATCCTCAATCGGTGTTTTTGCAGGAGTTGTTATAGAACCATAGCCTAAAACGCGAAATTTTCCATTTACACATTCTAGAACTCCCCAGCCAACAATTGCAAAACCAGGGTCTATACCTAATATTATCATTTTATCTCCTCCGATTTTTTACATACATAGTTATTATATCACATTTTTCTTCATATGTCAAATATAATATTATATATTTTATGGTATTATAAAATAATATTTGGTGTTGATTTTATTGCTTATATATGGTAAAATAGGTATAATGGTTATTTATGCCTTATAATTAAATTAAAGCATTAAGGAGACAGTTTTGTGCCAAATAATATTATGCAGCTCCATATCAACGATATTATTGAGCTAAAAAAATCACACCCATGCGGAAACAAATCATTCAAAATATTGCGACTTGGCGCTGACATAAAAATTGAATGTTGTGAATGCGGGCGAACTATTTCTCTTGATAGGATAAAATTAGAAAAAATGATAAAGAAATTTATTTCAGGCGAGGAAAACAAATGAAAGACAATATAACAAAAGAAAAGCATATTAGCTTTTTAGAAAGAATAAATACACCATTTATGCAAAAGATTGGCAATAAAATCATTGAAAAAAGCTATCTTTATCCATCTTTTCTCTTACCTGTTGTAATAATGCTGCTTGTTTATGCATGTCTTGGTATGTTTCCGATAGGCGACAGAACAATACTTATTCTTGACATGAACGGACAATACATTTACTTTTTTGAACAATTAAGAGATGTTCTATCAGGCAACGGTTCTCTTTTATACACCTTTGAAAGAGCATTAGGCGGCGAATTTTTTGGTATATTCACCTATTATTTAGCATCTCCTCTCTCTTGCTTGGTAGTATTATTTCCTAAGGAATCTATTACGGAAGCAGTAACAGCCATTATGCTTTTAAAGTGCGGTTTTTGCGGCTTGTCATTCGCTTACTATCTTGATAAAACAAGAAAGAAAAACATTCTTGGCTTCATGATGTTTTCCACCATGTATGCACTATGCGCGTACGCTACTACATTTCAATCAAACACAATGTGGATAGATGCGCTTATTTGGCTACCTCTTATTGCGCTAGGAATTGAAAGAATTATAAGAACAGGACGCTTCAAGCTTTTTGTTGTATCCTTAGCACTAACTATTTGGAGCAACTACTATATTGGCTACATGTGCTGTATCTTTGTTGCTTTATATTTTTTCTGCTACTTATTATCACATAGCAGCGATGAAACAAACGAGCTCAATGAAAGCTTACATTGGCTTAAAGCTCTTGGCAGAATTATCCTATACTCTGCTGTTGCTGTTTTAATCGCTTCGCTGATTATTTTTGTTGCTTACTATTCATTGTCATTTGGCAAAAGCGAATTTCAGGACAGCGATTTTGCACCAAACCTAAGATTTGACATAATTGATTTAGTGGTTAAGCTATTCCCTGGCACATATGACACAGTAAGATTTGAAGGACATCCAAATATTTACTCGGGACTTTTGATGCTTATAATGCTTCCCGTTTACTACTTTACAAACAAAATCTCAGCAAGAGAAAAAATTTTCTATTCCCTACTCTGTGCTATTTTCTTAGTAAGCTTTTCTATTAACACCGTTGACTTAGTATGGCACGGCTTCCAAATTCCTATTTGGTTAAATTATAGATATAGCTTTATGTTCTCATTCATTATGCTAACTATGGCTTATCGTGGATTTGAGCATTTTAAGGATTTTGAAAGTAAATTTTTCTTCAAGGTATGCGCTGTTTTAATCGCTACTCTTATTGTAATTCAGAAGGTTGCTACATTCTTTAGATATGTTGACGGCAATTTAACAGAGGTTATGCCCGACTATGAGGTTATTTGGTTGTCTATCGGCTTTATAGCAATATACATGGTTGTTCTTTACTTCTGCAAACACACAAAGCTACCTCAAACGCTTGCTGTAATATTGCTTATCTGTGTAAGCCTTGAAGGATTCTCGGCTTCTCTAATTAACTGGGGCGAGCAAATTTCCGATGTTGGCTGGGCGTCAAGAACCAATTACAGAAGCTTTGTAAGCAGACTTACAATTGCAACAGACATTATTCAAAAAAATGATGATAGCTTTTATAGAATGGAAAAAACCATATTCAGAAAGCCTAATGATGCATTTGCTCTTAACATGAGAGGTGCTTCAGAGTTCAACTCAACATTTAATCAAGGCGTAGTTTCCTTTTTAAAGAAAACAGGCTTTGTTTCAAGATCTCAATCCTCTAAGTATTTCTCGGGAAATGAGGTTATTGACTCTATTCTAGGAATAAAATATGTAATTGGCGATGGTCATCATGAGGATGGCTCACTTGTAGATAGCGTAAGCGGACTATACAACAAGACATACATTGAGGAAGGAAACCTCTATATTTATGAAAATCCGTTTGCTCTACCGATTGCATATGCAGTTGATAATAAAATAAAGGAAGCCACTGTTGACAATGATATAATTTCCCCATTTGAATACATGGAACGCCTTATGGGAAATATGCTTGGAAAGGAAACAGTAAGCTTATTCAAGTCTTGCAAGTATTTTGTTTCTTCTACAACTAATCTTGAAACAAACAAAGATCCTTTAATTTCAGGAACAACTACTCAATTCATACGTAAAGATAGCAGTCAAAAGGCATCTTTCACTTATTCTATTACTTCAGTTGAGGATGGGAGCATTTACATGTTTTTACCTACTCCGTATTCAACTATCGCCAAGGTGTATGTAAACAGTCATTATATTGGTGAGCTGTTCTCTAATGATTCATACAGAATCTATAACTTAGGAAATTTCAAGGTTGGTGATACCGTTAGAGTTAAATTTGAATTTAACCATTACAGAATGTACTTCTACAATGATTATCCTTACTTTGTTCAAGTTAATGAGAAAAATTTAAAGGCTGCAACTGATGAATTGAAGCTTGGTGGCTTTAATGTAACAAAGCACAGCGATACAAAGCTTGAAGGAACAATTCATGCCGATAGTGATAAAACCGTACTGACCACTATTCCTTATGATAGCGGTTGGAAGGTTTATGTTGACGGCAAGCGTGTTGAAACCTATAAATCAGTTGAAACCTTTGTTGGCTTTGATATAAGTGAAGGAACACACACGGTTGTTATGAAATATCAGCCTACTATATTCTATATTGGTGTTTGCACAAGCTTAGCGGGTGTTGCATTATTTATTGTTTTAATTATACTTGACAACAAAAAGCGCAGATTAAATTTATATACTGCTAAGGTTGAATATGTAAATTCTGCTATAAAGACCGCTTCAAATAAGCAAAATCTTTTAATTGGATATATTGACTGTTCAAACGAAAACAAAAGATATATTTTGAAGCCAATCAAAACTAATGAAAACGAGGAAAAATAAATGATATATCATTTAAATGGTATTTTAGAATATTGCGAGCCTTCCTTTTGTGTTATTGACTGCGCAGGCGTCGGCTACAAGCTCGCAATAACCGAAAACACATATAGCTCTGTTGTTGGGCATGTGGGAGAAAAAATGAAGCTACTTACCTATTTACAGGTGCGAGAAGATGATGTTGAGCTTTACGGATTTAAAACTAATGATGAATTGTCCGCCTTTAAGCTTCTTATCACAGTTTCTGGTGTTGGTCCAAAGGCAGCAATCTCAATTCTATCCTTAATGACCCCAGACAGACTTGCATCTGCTATATGCACAGATGACTATAAGGCTATTGCAAAAGCTAACAATATAGGTCCTAAAACTGCTCAAAGAGTTGTTTTAGAATTAAAGGACAAGATGGCTAAGCAGGTGTTTGCTGTAAATGTAAGCGTAAGCGGTGGCGGTGCTACTCCATCGGTCAATATGGAAGCAGGTTCCAATTTAAGTGAGGCGCTTGATGCGTTAATTGTACTTGGCTACACAAAGCAGGATGCACAAAGAGCCCTTGTTGGCATTGACCCTAATTTAAGCGTTGAAAAAATTATTCCACTTGCATTAAATAAGCTTATGAGGTGATATTATGATTGAAGAAACACAATTTGAATATGAGGGTCGCATGATGTCATCCGAGGTAAGCTCCGAGGATGGAGAAACAGAAATAAGCCTAAGACCTAAAACATTTGATGAATATTTTGGGCAAGAAAAAGTCAAAGAAATGTTAAAAGTATATATTGAGGCAGCGAAAGGCAGAGGGGATTCTCTTGACCACACTCTTTTATATGGTCCTCCCGGTCTTGGTAAGACAACTCTTTCGGGTATTATTGCCTTGGAAATGGGTGTTAACTTCAGAGTTACATCAGGCCCTGCCATTGAAAAGCAAGGAGATTTAGCGGCAATTTTAACAAATTTAGCTCCAGGCGATGTGCTTTTCATAGATGAAATACATCGTTTGTCTCGCAATATTGAGGAAATTTTATACCCTGCAATGGAGGACTATGTGCTTGATATTATTATCGGCAAGGGTCCTGCGGCAAGAAGCATTCGTGTTCCACTTCCAAAATTTACTTTAGTTGGTGCCACTACAAGAGCAGGTCAATTAAGCACTCCACTTCGTGATAGATTTGGCGTACTTTTAAGACTTGAACTTTATAATGCAGATGAGCTTGCAACTATTGTAAGAAGAAGCGCTTCTCTGCTTGAGGTTGGCATTACAGAGGAAGGCTCTTACGAAATTGCATCACGTTCAAGAGGTACACCTCGTATTGCAAACAGACTTTTAAAGAGAGTTAGAGACTATGCACAGGTAAAGGGAAATGGCGAAATTACTCTTGAAATTGCAAAAACCGCTCTTTCTGCACTTGAAATTGATGAGCTTGGTCTTGATAATATAGACAGGAAAATGCTTGAAACTATTATTAAGTTTTATGATGGTGGTCCTGTTGGTCTTGAAACTCTAGCGGCTACAATCGGCGAGGAAGCAATTACTATTGAGGATGTTTACGAGCCGTATCTTATGCAAATAGGATTTTTAAATCGAACTCCAAGAGGTAGATGTGTAACCCGTCTTGCTTATGAGCATTTAGGCATTGACTTTAACGGTGGCGGTGGCACACAAATTAAAATAACATAACATAAAACGGCAGAAAATTTTCTGCCGTTTTATGTTTTTATTTAGTGCAAATAAGCGCCACTGCATAATGTGGTTTAAAGCTTGGTAGTAAAATCTTATCCTTATAGGAGCCTAGATCAGTATTGTTTAAGTAATCATAAACGGAATATTTATCGTTTATTGAAATTTCAATATCCTTTGCATAGTCATCAAAGTTGAAAACATAAATTATAGTTTTATTTTCATTGATTTTTGCTCTACCTATTGTAAGTGTGTCATCATCAAATATAGCGGCTACATCGGTTGGTGAAGTTAATTTTTTTAAAATTTCAATGTTTCTTTCTGTAAGCTCAGATACATCATCGCCTGAAAGTACCATTCCGCCACATGCTATTGCATATATAGCATTAAAGGCAAATTCATCATCAGTTATTCTGTCTTCTCTATATGAAATTTTGCCGTCGGGTCCAACTATCTTGATTTTTTGGTTTTGTAATAGCACTGTATCGGGGTCGTTTATCCACAATCTTTGATGCTGCCAATTTCGTGGGAAGCATTCTCTTGCAATCTGCTTATATTGATTCCAGCTTCTTACGCTATCGTTGGTAACACGCAAACCATTAATATAGCCTATTGACGGCCACATTGGAGAGTTACCACCTAAAATAAAGCTTTCCTCCCCCACTGAGTCCATAATTGCTTGCATACCCATTTTATATGCTTCTACACAGGTTTTTGTATCATCATAGCGGTGACCAAATGGAAGTGCTTCCCAAACGATAGCATCAAGCTTAAAGTATTTAATGTGCCACTCATTATGCATTATTGTAAATACTTCTCTAACATAATTTAACGCTTCGGGATGTGTTGTATCAAGAATGTACCAAGGGGCACATCGCCATCCACCAAAGGTTACAGTATCAGATGATAATGGATTTCCTTTATCATCCTTTACAAACCAATCTGGATGATTTTTAAACAGCTTTGAGTTCTTTTCTGCAACAAAGGGGGCTACCCAAATTGCAGGCTCAAAATCTTTTTCTTTTATGTCAAGACAAACCTTTTTCACTCCGCCTTCAAACTTATCGGTAAAATCAAACCAATCGCCCCAATGCGCTTGGTATCCATCATCAATTTGAATGTATTTCAAGTCAAGATTATACTTTTTGATAGCATCAAGATTATCATAAATGTTTTGTGCGGTTACATTTGGACCGTAAACAAGCCAAGAGCACCATCCTGTTGGAATTTCAGAAAATTTTCTTTTTGGATGATTTTTTTCTATTGCTTTGCCAAAATTATCAATAATTTCGTTGTAATCGCCTTGTTCTATATAAATTTGTTCAAGTTTAATTGTTTCATTTGGCTTAATTTTAATATTTTCGCCATTTAATGCAATTTGAATTTTTTCCTCATTAAAACGAATCCAACCGCTAAAGCGGTAACAGGATGCAAAGCCTATTAGCACAGGCTCTCGTCCCTTTGGATATAAAATAAGCATATTATAAACTTGATTTATTCCATCAGGTTTATAAAGTTTATAATGGTCATAGTCACTAAAAGACGCAAAAAGTTTTGATTCCTTAACTGTACCATCATATTGAGAAAGCATATTATAGCCCTCTCCATAAATTTTCGTATCTGACGGAAATATCATATCGGCAGAAAATAGCGTCAAGTCGCCAATTTTCTGCTCCTTATCACTATTATTGATTAAAGTTAAATCACAAAGATTTCCGCTCCAATTTGCGTATAATCTTAGTCCATTATTTAATTGATTCAATTTGAATATATGTCTCATAAAATTACCTCGCCATAACGGTTTTCTTAATTTTATCATAATAGTTAAGTTATGTCAATAAATACACCCACCGAAATTTAAGGATACTTTGATAAAGTAAAATGTTATGCGTTAATTGCAACGAAGAAAGCATCAAAAATCATTACTTGCGATTTCTTAAAGTCAATGTTTTTTTAAATACTCACGCAAACGGTATTCTTCTGTTTTTACTTTTTCTAATTTTAAAAACGCGGTCTTTACTCTTTCATCATTAATAATTTTTTCAATTCCGTTTATTTCTTTTAGTTCTGACAAAAGAATTTCACTTAATGACTTTCCGTCTACTCTTATTCCACCTGCTTCTTGAATGTTTTTTAATAATGGTGTTGTGTGATGATTAATTTCATACGTATCAAAATGTACACTGAAATCACACGCTCTTTCAAGATACTTTATTGAATTTTCTGTATCTCCCATTTCAAGATATAATCTTAATAATGTTTTACAAGTTTCTGATGCTTGTTGTGAATGGAATTGATAATCGCCGTCAGGAAATAACACATCCATTATACCAACGATTTGCTTTTGCATAATTATTTTTTCTTCTGTTGAATATACTGGCTTTTTATCAATAAAATGATATGATATTAAATCTATGCATTGAAGCATTTCGCTAAATAACTCAAGCAAATAGCTTTGTTTTTTCTCTAATCCTTCTTGACCATAATCTCCCCATTTATGTAGCATAAATTGCTCTTTTGAATATAAAAACGGAACCATTTGCTCAACGACATGCATCATTTTTTCTTTTTCGCCTGTGTAATCGTAAGCCGTTGCTAAAGAGTCAAGAGCCTGATTTCTTATTCCACTATCGGTACAATGCTCAAGGACATAATTTAAAATGTTAAAAACTTCTTTGTAAACTGCCTTGTCTTTGCTTTTAAAATTAGATGAAATTAAAGTATTAGCAAGCCTGATTTTTATCAAATAAGATCTTGGAAACTTAGATTGAGCCTCTCTTAAAATCTCTATTGCTCTTTCATACCCGTCTGTAACAATAGCTTTGTAAGATAAAAAAATACATTCTTCTACTTGTTTTTCATCGTCACCAAAATTCACACCAAGTATTTCATCTGTCGACACGCCAAATGCCTTTGACAAGGGAACTATTTGTGTAATGTCGGGATATCCCACATCTCTTTCCCATTTCGATATTGCTTGTGGCGTTACTCCAACAAGCTCCGCAAGCTCTTCCTGTGTTATCTTTCTTTGTTTTCTTAACTCTTTAATAATTTCGCCAATCGTTCTTGCCATAATAGTCCTCCGTAAAGTGTATTTCGGTACCGTAACTATATTGTATCATACTTATTATACCATTTACACATACAGAAAAGCAACAAAAACTAAACGGAATGTTGAGTTGATTTAAAAAAGCAAGTGTTGAAAATCAACACTTGCTTTGCTTGTTTAGTTTTTAATTTTTTAGCCTTTTCGTATATCGCCTTAAATTTTTTATACTTGTAGCGCAAAATCCAATCTTATGCGAGACAATTATAACTCATTTTGCAAACTGACTCAATTTCTCAATAACTGAAATAAAACAAGGGTCTTGACGGATACAATCATATCTGTTATGTTGAAGTCTTTCGAGCAGATAATGACATTCCGTGTGTTCCCTTAATTCGTGAAAATCCTTGTTTGGTTCGGGATAAACTAACTTGTTGGTGAAAATTGATGTATAATATTTACCGTGATTGTTGATGTAAGACCTATCATATTCAATTGCGTGATAGCACATTTTTTCAAGAGAGACAAGTGTTTCAGCAATTTTGTTTTGTGCTATTTGATATGTGGAAATAAACCAATAATTACGGGAAAGACGAACATGATAAAACATAAGGTTATCTCCATATATCATGCTATATAGTTGATTTGCAATGGAGAGCATCTCAATTTTATTATCCCATGTAGAAGGATCATTGGGTAAGGAATCATCAACTGCATAATTTGTAATAGATGTTCCTAAACCATCAGCCAATTTATCAATCTCGTCTTGTTTATATAGTTCTAAATTATCATCTCCAATTCCACAAGATAGAACAAATTCACGGCAATATTTCATAGGAGCCAGAATATTTAAAATTGCTTTTGCTTTTTCAGGCTTTTGTGAGTCTGCATACATAGTGCTTAGTGTAAAAACGGCTTCATATCTGATATCTTCATCATGACACTCATCAATGACAGATAAGCAAAGTGTTTCAGCCTCTCGATAAAGTGATTCTTCACGATTGCTATTCCATTCGTTCGACAAGCAAGCAGCGAGATAAACTTTTATTTTTGCATCATTTGGAAATTTTATAAATGCTTCACGAGCAAAGCAAAGTTTTTCCTGATCAGTTCCGACTTCTGCAAGTCTTCTTAGTTCCTTTTTAATATTTTCAAGTGTTTCTGCTCTTTCTGAAAGCTTATATCCAAGTAATTCGTCAACACTAACCGAAAAGAAATCAGCAAGGGCTGGAAGAAATTCTATATCAGGATAGCAAATCTCGCTTTCCCACCGAGAAATAGCCTGTGGGCTAACATACAAAGCTGTTGCCAATTGTTCTTGTGTAACATTGTTCTGATGTCTTAATTGTTTAATAATTGTTCCTATTTTCAAATTCATAATTGAACCTCCAAAATTTAATTTCGTAAGCTTACAATTACATTATAATCTACAAGTAGGAATTTTTCAATTATCTATTTGTTGTTTAGTTTATCAATCATCAGTTTAGTAGTGGCAACAAAAACGAGTGCCGAAAAAATCAGCACTCGCCATTTGTTTATGGTGGTTTATATGTTTAAAGTTCGTATCATTTATAGATTTTATCATGCTACTCCAAGAATAATTAGGCTTGGAGTACATAATTAGTTATTTATCTTCCTTTGAAATTACTTTTTTATTCCATGACTTTTTGTTGCAGTTTGGGCATTTTAGGTATCTTGTTCTGCCCATATGCATTGCTGAATTAACTGCTTTATATGTTGGCACATATCTGTGTCCGCACTCTTTACATTCGTAATAGCCTGCTACCTGCTCTATTTTTAATGCAAAGAAGAAACCGACAAAGCACGGTATCACACCTGAAAATACAATTAAAAGTCTTATCCAATCCTTTTCAATAGGTAAAAGTGCGCCTATGATTATTGGAATAAACAAAATTAGTAAGGAAAGCATTCCAATTACTACCTCAAGATTTAGTAATTGCTTATCTGTTTTTTCCTTTTCTTTTACCATTTCAATCAGTTTATTTTCCATTTGCTTGTTATAATTATCCATTGAAACTACCTCCCCATTTAATAAATCATTTACGGTTATTTTTAATTCCTTACAGAGTGAAAGCATAATTGATGAGTCGGGCATTGATTTGCCGTTTTCCCATTTTGATACTGCTCTGTCTGAAATGAACAATTTCTCAGCAAGCTGTGCTTGAGTTAAATTATTCTTTTTTCTACATTCGGCAATGAATTTGCCGATTTTGATTTGATCCATAATTGCCTCCTTTCGTGTTCAGTTTAAGGTATTTGTGGATAAAAATCAACAAACCGTTGGTTGAGTTGGGGAGTTTTTATAAGAATACAAGTGGATTTTATTATTTTTTCTCTATTTCCTTATCGTTTGCAAACAGTCCGTTAAACATATTAGCTCCGCCTGGATATGGTGCTAAAGTTGTTAAGGCAGGTAAATGATTTACATAAAAGATGTTATTTTCAAGCGTTATAAGTGTGCCGCCAAATTGACCGGGGATATGGTAATCGTATTGACCGGTTTTAAGACCGAATACCCATTTTATACCCTCATATTCAATGCAAGTGTTATTTTTGTGGTAATGACCGCAAAATACACCGTCAACATTACATTTCTTTGCAATATTTAAAAAGTCGCTTTTGTTTTCCGGTGCTTTTAAGCTTTCCATTTTACAACCAAAATCATCTCCAACTTGCTTAACATCAATACCTATTACAAAAAGAGCTGTGCCGTCGGTGCTATATCCCTTGGAAATTTCAGCAAGCATAAATTCCTTTGGTGGGATGTGAAATGCCATAAAAGCAGGAATTTTCCTTTTCTGTGTGTCTAAAATAAGCTTGGTATTCTCTTTTACCAATTCCATTTGGTCGGAATATATACCACTTTCAAGCGTTACATTTTCATCATCAGAGTAGCATCCGTTTGAATCAAGCATATGTAAAACTCTTATTAGCTCATCTTCAATAGCAATTCCAACTGTATAGTTGCCGTTACCTGTTACGTTATTTCTTTTAAATAGACAATACTTGCTATTTTCAAATAAATCGCATTGATATTTTACGCCCATTTTTGATTCATTATCGTGATTTCCGAACACAGGTGCATATGGAATTTTGAATTGGTCCATAAAATCAACAAACCATTTCATAACTGTTCCATTATCATCAAAAGAGCCATAAATTATATCGCCTGTTATGATAATTAAATCGGGCTTTGATTGAGCAATAAGAGATTTTATTTGATTTCCGCCTTGAATTTCAAAATTATCAGGATGCCAAGCATTAATTTCATCAATACGAAGTCTTTCAGGTCTTCTTCTTTGTAGGCTATCAATAAATTGCATATCTGTAATTTGCAAAATTTTGATTTTTGTGTTTTTGCGTGATTTATCAAGCTTGACAACAAAATCACAGCCTTTAAAATTTTCGCTATTTTTTAAAATTTCCATAATGCTTTCAGTTCTCCTTTTTTATTGCAAACGCAAGATAAATTGCATAGGCGGATGTTATAAGAGTTAATAGAATACTTGAAATTATTTGATTTTTAGTAGTTAATGATGTTTCATTTGAAAATGCACTTAAGCTATTAAAAAGTCCGTGAGATATTATGCAGGAAATTATGCTTTTTGATTTACAGTAAATCATTACAAACATAAAGCCTGCTGATGTGGCGTAAATTACTTGAAGTAAATTTGGTAGTAATTCTGCACCGGAGCCGTTAATTAAATTTATTATATGACCCATACCAAAGGTTACACTTGATACTATAATAGCTATTTTTTGATTATCCTTTCTCATTGCTTCAAAAAGAAGTCCACGAAATATAGCTTCCTCTAAAAAGCCTACACAAAGCATAGTTAATATGTAAATAACTGTTTCAAGTATTGTGTAATTTAAAGATACTCCATACCAAAGATTAGCACTTAACATAACTAAAAGTGGTATATAGTATAGCATTAGTTTATGTGATACAGAAGGCAAACAAAAGCCGTAATCCTTAAATAACTTATTTTTCTTCAAAAATAAAAGCAAAATAAGAGTAAGCACAAGTCCTATCACTAATGTTATTGATTTTTCAACGCCTACAATTTGGGATATAAAATCTCCCAAGGACATTAGCACACAGTAAGCGACTATCCAAAGGATAGAAAACCAAATTTTGCTTTTATCGTATAATTTTTTAAGCATATTTACTCCGATTATTTTATTTTTTTACCATCGCAAAAGGCTTGACCTACCTTTTCGCCAAAGCTCCAATATGCATGTGATACGCTATCGTAAATAATAGGGGCAAGTTTTTTAGCATCTATCTTACCGTTTTCATCAAGAATTGCTTCATCTGCGCTGATGTTTACAATTTCGCCAACGCAAATTCCATCTTCATTAAACTTGATAAGTTTGCATTCAACTGTCATTTTTAACTCATCAATAATTGGTGCATTAACAAATTCACTCTTTGTTGCGTGGAAGCCTGCTTTTTCAAATTTATTTGGTACATCATTTGCGGAAACAATACCAACATAGTCGCAAGATACCACTGTGTCAGATGTTGCAAAGCTTATAGTAAATGAACCTGTTTTCTTAATATTTTCAGTTGTTTTATGGTCATCGGCTAAGCAAACCATAACTAAATTAGTATCATAAATTCCACCCCAAGCCGCATTCATTGCATTTGGTGTTCCATTTTCATCATATGTGCCAACAATTAGTACAGGCATTGGATAAAGCCAAGTTTTTTGTCCAAAATTTTTTCGCATAATATAGTACCTTTCTTCTCATTTTATGTTTTAATTATAGCACATTAAATATGCATTATCAAGAAATTTGAATAAATAAAAAACAAGGATTTTTATTTATTCATCCTTGTTTTATGTTTTATTTTTTCTTTAATCGAAAGAGTAAGGATTTGAGTTTTTTGGCATTAAACGGAATCAGTGGAGATAGATAGGATTTATCGTTTAAGACCGTTGCATTGGTGGCGATTAGTATTAGCATTATGACAGTGCCAAGAATTAATCCCCAATAGTTGAGGAATGATATAAGAATTAAGCATAAGATACGCATAAATTTAAATGCATATCCAAGCTCATAATTAGATTGAGTGAAGCCTGCTATTGACTCGATTGCCATATAGAATATTACATCAGGGGAAAACCAACCGATTTGCACAGCAAAATCTCCAAGAAGTAGTCCGCCCACTACGCTAAAGGAATTTGACATAACGCTCGGAGTATTTAAGGATGCTAATTTTAGTCCCGAAAGGACTATTTCAATAATCAAAAGCTGTGCAAGTAATGGGATATTACCATAGTTATCGGGGACTATAAAGGATATCCAACTCGGTAGTATATTCGCATTTAATACAAGCAAATACCAAACGGGAGTTAAGAAAACTGAGCCAATAAACACCATTTGGCGAACTAATCTAAGGTATGTGCCTGTAAATGGCGGAAAATAAAAGTCATCGGTTTCCTGTAAAAAATCAAAAATTGAGGTTGGTAAAATTAATGCTTCAGGCGATGTATCGCAAATTATGATAACGCTTCCCTCTAAAACAGAGGCACAGGCGGCGTCGGGTCTTTCGGTGCACCTAACCTTTGGGAATGGATTATACCATTTTTTCTTAATTAGACACTCTATAAGGCTTTGATGTCCTAATGGTAATGCATCTGTTTTAATGCTATCAAGCTTTTTTGATAGCTTGCTTACATATTCCTTATCGGCTTTATCCTTAATATAAATTAAAGATACATCTGTTTTTGATTGCTCACCAATACAATGATACTCTACTATTAGGTTTGGATTTCTAATTCTACGCCTTACCATAGCAATATTGAATAGCAGTGTTTCAACAAAGCCATCTCTTGCACCGCGCATAACCTTATCGTTTTCCGGCTCTTCTGTTGTTCTGGCGGGATAGGTACGGGCATCTATTATTATACCGCCGTTACCTAAGCCGTCTGCAATCATAAGTGTGCATCCGCTTAGTACCATGGTTACCATTTTATCAAGTGAATAGCAAGCATCTACTTCAACGGCAGGGACACTCGTTTTTATAAATTTTTCAAGGTCTCCCTCTCTATTTGAACCAAAATCCTTTATTGTGGTAAGGTGCATCATAAGCTTTTGCATTGTGGCAGCAGTAATAAAGCCATCTATATAGTAAAGCACTACTCTTTTTGAATTGATTTCCATTTCACGTTTAATTATGTCAAAGCTTTCTTTTACATTTAGAA
>JAZSHT010000160.1:0-2889 GCA_045533435.1 Eubacteriales bacterium
GGTTCAAATGTAATCGCTGGTAACATCATCGTAAGACAGAGAGGAACAAAGATTCATCCAGGTACCAATGTTGGTCTTGGTAAGGACGATACACTTTTCGCTTTAGTTGATGGTGTAGTTAAGTTCGATTTCCTTGCAAAGGGCAAGAAGAGAGTTAACGTTATTGCAAAATAATTAAAACTAACATAAAACACACGGTAAATCGTGTGTTTTTTGTTTTTATTAACAATTATGTATTTATTTAACAAAATATCTTCACAATATAGTTAAAATATGGTATAATACTATAATTAAATAAATAAGAGGTAGTTATGTTAGAACTTCAAAATATTTCATTTATAGTTGACACCGAGGACGGTGGGCAAAAAGCAATATTAAAGGATATCAGCGTTAAGATTGATGATCGCTTTGTCGCTATAACAGGACCAAACGGCGGCGGTAAATCAACTCTTGCTAAAATAATTGCAGGTATCTACACACCTACAAGCGGTAAAATACTGTTTGATGGTGTTGATATAACAAATAAAAATATAACCGAAAGAGCCAATATGGGTATAAGCTTTGCATTTCAACAGCCTGTACGCTTTAAAGGACTTACAGTTAGAGATTTAATAACTCTTGCAGCAGGCAAGCAAATCAGCGTGTCCGAAGCATGCACTTATCTTAGCGAGGTAGGTCTTTGCGCAAGAGATTATATTGACAGAGAGGTTAATGCATCATTATCTGGCGGAGAGCTTAAAAGAATAGAAATTGCCATGATAATGGCAAGAGGTACTCAATTATCCGTTTTTGACGAGCCTGAGGCAGGAATTGACCTATGGAGCTTTAATAACCTCATAAGAGTATTTGAGAAAATGCACGAGCAAACAAACGGCTCTATTCTTATCATATCCCATCAGGAAAGAATTTTAAATATAGCAGACAAGATTTTAGTTGTTGCAAACGGCGAGGTTACAAAATACGGAAATAAGGATGATATTTTACCTTCACTTTTAAGGGGCGAAACCTCAAGCGTATGCAGCAAGGCAACAAAATAGTATCGGGAGAACATTATGGATAACATTCAAAAAAATTTATTAATGCAGGTGGCTGACCTTCACAATGTACCCGAAGGAGCATACAATATAAGATCAAACGGAGAGCTTGGTGGCAGAAATACTACTGCAAATATTGATATCGTAACAAAGCAGGACAAGCCAGGTATTGATATTATTATAAAGCCTAACACAAAAAATGAAAGCGTTCATATTCCTGTAATAATCAGCAAAACAGGAGTAGAGGACTTAGTTTATAACGATTTCTATATCGGCGAAAATGCAGATGTTACAATCGTAGCAGGATGCGGTATCCACAATACAGGCGATTCTAAATCAGAGCATGATGGTATTCACTCCTTCCATGTAGGCAAAAACGCTAAGGTAGTATATGTTGAAAAGCATTATGGAGACGGCGATGGCAAGGGCGAAAATGTAATGAACCCAACCACAATTATTGAGGTAGAAGAGGGCGGTTATCTTGAAATGGTAACGACTCAAATTAAGGGAATTGACTCAACAATCAGAGTAACAAATGCAAAATTAGCAGATGATGCTAAGCTTGTAATTCGTGAAAATATTATGACTCACGCCTCTCAGCTTGCTAAAACCGATTTTACAGTTGAATTAAACGGCAAAAATTCAAGCGCCAATGTAATTTCACGCTCAGTTGCTAAGGATAAATCACATCAAGTATTCTTATCCAACATTAAAGGCAACAACAAATGCGCAGGACATACCGAATGTGATGCAATTATAATGGATGAAGCAACAGTTTCAGCTATTCCTGAGATTACAGCAAACCATATTGATGTAAGTTCTATTCACCACGCGGCAATCGGTAAAATCGCAGGCGAGCAGTTAATTAAGCTTATGACCTTAGGCTTAACAGAGCAAGAAGCAGAGGAGCAAATCGTAAACGGCGTCTTAAAAGAAGTCTAAAAATAACTGAGGCAAGTTAGTTTGCCTGAGTTTTTATACATAACAGGAAAAATTTACATATTTTATGCAATAAAGGTTGAATATTTATATATTATATGCTAAAATGGTTGTAATTAAAAATATCCCCTTGCAATAACAAGGGGATAAAGATTTTAGGTGATACGATGAAAATTATAGACATTATAACAGGGAATAAGCCCTCATTATCCTTTGAGGTTTTCCCACCAAAAACATATGCTAATTTTGAAAGCGTAAAGGAAGCAAGCGAAAAAATCGCACTTTTAAAGCCATCATTTATGAGTGTAACCTACGGTGCGGGAGGCGGCACAAGTGAATATACCGTGTCAATAGCTGAAAATATACAGAAAAATTACGGCGTAACAGCTCTTGCTCATCTTACTTGTGTGAACTCAACTAAGGAAGAGGTAAAAGCGAGACTGGAAGCATTAAAAGCAAAGGGCATTGAGAATATATTAGCCCTTCGTGGCGATATTGTTGCAGGCAACGAAAACAGAGAAAAGTGGGATTATAAGCACGCAAATGAGCTTGTAAGTGAAATTAAGGAGCTTGGCAACTTCTGCATCGGTGGAGCATGCTACCCTGAGGGACATACGGAAAGCGCCCATCAAAAGGATGACATTCTTAATTTAAAAAGAAAGGTAGATGCAGGCTGCTCATTCCTTACAACACAAATGTTTTTTGATAATAATATTTTATACAATTTTATTTACAAAATTAGAGAGGCGGGCATTACAGTGCCTATCGTCGCTGGAATAATGCCTGTTACAAATGCAAAGCAAATCGCTAGAAGTATTCAACTGTCAGGCACCTATTTGCCTCAACGCTTTAAAGCAATAGTAGATAGATACGCCGATAACCCCGACGCTATGAAGCAAGCGGGAATTGCTTATGC
>JAZSHT010000116.1:0-3310 GCA_045533435.1 Eubacteriales bacterium
CTGCTGAGGTTAGAGTAAGCATGGATATTAAAACTGCTTGATACCAATGAAAGCCGTATGAAACTGCCATAATACCAAAGGTAAAGGATACGGATAAATATCCAATGCCAATAGGTACGCCTAATTTTAGTCCTCGTAAAAAGTCCTTCATTTTTTTGCCCTTCTAAAAATTTATGTTAGCATTATAGCACAATATAGAATACATTTCAACATAATTTCAAATAAAAAATAATTAAAAATTTCAAAGGAAGCTTGATAAAAAAATAGACACATCTAACTGAAAAAACCGCAAGATGTGTCTATAAAAGCTATTTTATTATATATTCAAATGTGTCAATCTTAGTAATACCCATTTCTGTAAGAAGCTTAACTGAGCTTTCTTGTGATTTTTCATCAGCATAGCCTTCAATTATAGGCACTCTAACCATGATTTTTTCACTTCCCACCGCCTTAGTAAGCTTTTTAAGGTTATCAAGCGCTAAATCAAGATAAGAGCCTGTGTAGGAATTATATATGTCCTTATCCATAGATTTAATGTCAACTATAAAAAGGTCAATTTTACTTGATACAAGCTCTATGATTTCAAAGGGTACAGATAAAGATGTTTCAATATTGAAGCTCCATTCTCTTGGCGCAATTTCAATAAATTCTTTTATAAATTCAGCGTGCAGAAGTGGCTCTCCACCCCCAAAGGTAACTCCACCACCTGATGCTAAAAAATATATACTGTCAACCTTAATTTTATTATAAAGCTCTATGGGCGTTAATGATTTTCCCTTAAGCGTGCTATTCCATGACATGGGATTGATACAATATTTACACCTTAATGGACACCCCATAAAGCCAACAAGAGTGCGAATTCCGTTACCATCAGTTCCAAATCTTAAGCGATTTACAGATAGTATTTGTGCTGTCATATTACCATTCATTAAAATCATCAGGAATTATATCGCCCATTAGCTCCTCGGTAGCAACCTTATCAATGAACTCGCCCAATTCATTTATTGGCAATGGTTTTGCTGGTATTTGTCCTAGTCTAAGTTCCATTATTTTTTCAATCAGCTCTTGTCTATATAAAAATTCTGAAAATGCTGATTCTTCTTCCGTGCCAAGCTTTCCAAGCTTCTTTAAAGCGTTTTCTAAAAAAAGTGCTTCGCTGTCGCATTGAGGGCAATGACCTGCACATTCTCCCTCAAAGGTACATTCGCTTGCAACAAAATCAATTCCGTTTTCCTGGGCGATTTTATTTCTTATTTCCTTTAAAATTTTACATTTTTCTTTTCCTGTCATTTTACTTCTCCAATTTTAAAATATGGACTTCTTACTGTTTTTCGTGCAATAATATTATCTCGCTCTAGCTGGTTAAGCGCCTTGCATGTACGCGCATATCCCCATGATAGCTTTCTTTGTATGGTGGAAGTAAAGAAGCTATCATATGATTTTATTGCTTCTAAAACGCTTTCAATATCGGATTTTTTAACCTGCTTGATTTTTGACATGTACTCATTTACAAATTTAGAAGCATCATCCTTAAATGATTCCTGATAGCTTGTTAGCGGATTTAAAATCTCATTTTGAAATGTCGGTATATGTAAAAGGGTAGGGAAAGCGGAATATTGACTAAATAAAAGCTCCTCATCATTTAGCTTTTCTGCGCATGATTTACCAAAAAGCGATTTTGATTCCTTTGCCGTATCAACCTTAAATACAATTTGTGTTGGAATATTAGATAGCGCATATTTCATAGATGTTAAAGCACTCTTGCATCCAATAATTACATAAATGCCAGCAGCACGCGATTTTTGTGTTAGTCTTATAATGTCATTATAAATTTGCTTGTTAATGCTGCATAGCTTGTCAAAATCATCAATGGAAATAATGATATATGGAACATTTTTACCTGTTTTTCTATTGTATTCATCTAAATTTCTGCATAGCTCATTACAAATTAAATCAAAACGATTTTCCATTTCCCATACAGCGTAGCGAAGAAGCGCTTCTGTCTCTCTATCATTTTTAGCAATAGTATGTACTAAATTTGGCAAAGCTCCAAATTGGCTGTAAAAGCAGTAATCTCCCGAAATAATAAGCTTAACTGAGTCATCGTATAAATTTATTAGCTCAGTCAAAATACTTCGTATCATTTTTGATTTTTGCTCTCCGCAAATAAACATGTGTGGAGCGGACTTTAAATCAATTATTTTGCTTTCTCCTTTTTTATCAAAGCCAACGGTAAAATTAAGCGCGGTATTTTTCTTTTCATTGTTTACTGAAGCGCTATAAATCTTTTTAGGCTTTTTTTCAGTATCAAATTCGTTTTTCTCTTTTTGGTCTCCCTCACGCTTATTTTTTGCATTTTCCATAAGCTCTTCCACTTCACTAATAAGGTCAGCTAAACTCTTTTCCATATGTATTCCTCGCTGTAAATATTTATATATTTAGTATATCACAGCGAGAATAATGATTGCAATAGTTCTTCCAATTATAGTTTTGTATTATTCTTGTAATTTGGAATGTTGTCAACTAGCATTTGCATTTCCCGTTTAGTTTTTGTGCTTTTAGATTTTTCAATAATTTCATCCTGTGTCCCATCATCCATGGATAGAAATGCATTAAAAGCGCTGATATTGTGAGCAAGCGCCATGGAAAATCCGATAGGAAAGCGGTTATCTGTATCCATTTTATTTTCTCCCAAAGAGTGTTGTTACTAATATTATAAGCGAGGATAGATAAAATAATATCTACCAAAAAATGTTCATCTTGACAAATTTTAAAAAAATGATATAATAATAGCGAACTAATCTGGGCGGTTGCGCCATGGGATGCCGAAAGGTACTATGGTGAGGAAAGTCCGTGCTTCACAGGGCAGGATAACTGATAACGTCAGCCGAGGGCGACCTTAGGGAAAGTGCAACAGAAAATTACCGCCGAGTAATCGGTAAGGATGAAAACGCGAGGTAAAAGCTCACGACACGCCATGGTAACATGGGGTGGGTGTAAACCCTATCCGAAGCAACACCGCATAAGAGGATTTTTATTTGCCCGATAAAGCTTTACGCTGTCCTCTTGGGTGGCACGCAGAAATGCGGAGCTATATGGCGACATATGGCAAAGATAGATGACCGTCTTTAACAGAACACGGCTTACAGGATTAGTTCATAAAAAAGCACTCGAAATTCGAGTGCTTTTTTGTTCGCTACGCTCATAGCTGTCAGCGGTTAGCAGTCAGCTGTTAGCAGTTAGCGGTTAGCTTATTGCAGTATTGTTCAAAATAGTGATGAGAAAAAAGTGTGGCACGAAATGTGGCACG
>JAZSHT010000069.1:0-7610 GCA_045533435.1 Eubacteriales bacterium
GGATATAGGATATAGGATATAGGATATAGGGGTTCGCTACGCGAACAGCTGTCAGCGAAAGGACAATCCTTCCACCACTTGCGGGCCTCTTACCGAGGCGGTACCCTTTTGTCGCTTTGCGACATTTCCCCTATTAGGGGAATCTCCCCCCTCCCTTTACACAAGGGAGGCTATGTCAGCGGTCAGCGAGAATTGATTACCGAATTATCTAACTATAATCACGCATAGCGTGTATATCATCAGCCGTAGGCTATATTGATTAGGAGAGAATATGAAAAGAAAATTATTGCTTATAACAATTTTGGCTATGGTATTCATTTGCGCATTTGCTATTAGCATTAATGCAAAGGAGCTTACAGAATACTGTGATGCAAAAATCACATTAACATCAGGAGAAACGGTAACAGCATATTTTGAAATGGGAACATGGAAAAACGGCTTGAAATCCGTTCAACGAGACAACATTTATAAATCAAGAAACACCGATGATGGCAAATATAATTGGGAAGAGGTTGTTGTTCTTGATTTTAGAAACTGTAATTATACTGAAAATTACCCACCGGAAACTATGAATGGCACGGGATGTAATGGATTAGCAACCAATGTTACAACAATTTATTTCCCAGAAGAGTCAAAAATGATTTTAAATACTTCATTTACAGGTGGATGGAAATCACTTGATACAGTTTATATCCCTGCATCAATGACGGAAATTGACCATTCAGCATTTACAGGCTCACCTATAAGAAATGTATATATTGAGGAAAATTCTCAGCTTACGAGAATTGGCGACGGTGCATTTAGAAGCTGTTTGAATCTAACATTCTTCGATTTTTCTAAAACACAGTGCCTTGAAAGAATTGAATACTGCGCATTTTTCACATCAGGCTTAAGCGGTAAAGTGGTAGTACCTAATAGCGTTACATATATGGGCGATGCTGCATTTCGTGCAACTCAAGTAGAAAGCATTGTTTTAGGTGATGGAGTAACATATCTTGGATATAATCTTGTAGGTAATGATGGTGGCACAAGCAAAACTAACCTTAAGGAAATTTATATTTCTGCAAAATCTACCTTTAACCAAAGCCATTTGTCTGAAATTTGGTTTACAAACGGCTCGATAATTGATTTTTATGTAATAGGCGATAGCGATGAAGAAATCAATGCATTTATCACATCGCTAAAGGGAACGGGCAGAGTGAAATTTGCAACCGAAAAGGAAATTGCAAATGGTACAGCAGTAAGTGGCTATAATGCGATTATACATACAGGCAAAAACAAGTGCGAAGTATTCTATAATGGCAATCACGAAAAAACCGATGAGGGCGCATTAAAATACACCGATGCAGTAACCGAATTTTATAAAGCTACAAAATGCGCAAAATGCGGCATTGAAATGAAAACAAGCGACACATATGCGCCAATTTTGACATTTTTAGGCTACTCAATCAAGAATGATGGCTCAGCACTTTGTGTGGGCTATGATATAAATAACGCATCATATAAGGTATATACTGAGACATTTGGCAAGACACTTGAATACGGCGTAATTTGCGCAGTCGCAGATGAGCAAAACGACTATTTAGAAATAAAGGACGGGGAAGTGTCTGTAATCACGGGCAAAAAAGCAATTTGTGTTGCAGTTGACACCACATATTCAAGCTTTGAATTTAAGCTTACAGGCTTTACTACGGAAAAGTATATGAATACCGCATTTGTAGTGTGTGCTTACTCATATGATGGCGCGACGATTAAATACCTGTTTGATGAAGGTCAAGACACCCCAAGCACTGTATCATTCGCTCAAATCAATAAATAAAGTAAACAGTCCCAAGAGCCAAGCTCAACGGGACTGTTTTTAATTACGTGCGACACTTCGTGTCAATTCCATGCAGCCTCACGCTGATAACATACACGCCTTTGGCGTGATTTGCTTCGCAAGTCAGGGGCGTGTCCGTGGCAATATCAAATCTCGCTAACCGCTAACCGCTAACTGCTGACGGCTGGGAGTGTAGCGAACCCTATTGACAAATTTATATAATAATGCTAATATATAAAGCGGAAATAAAATAAAGAGGTGTACTATGCCAAGATTTTTTATTAGGAGACAACAAATTGAAGAATACGAGGGGCAAAAAACCGTTGTTATAAGCGGAGATGATGCTCATCATATTTCACGCTCACTTAGAATGGCGGTGGGAGAAAAAATTGAGGTTTGCGATATGCAAAAGACCGTTTATTCTTGCGCGCTATCAAAAATAACCGACACAACCGTATATGCTACGGTGGAAAGCGAAGCGCAAAGCGATACTGAGCCAAAGCATTACATTAAGCTTTATCAAGCGCTATCCAAGGGCGATAAAATGGAAACTATAATTCAAAAATCCGTTGAGTGTGGCGCTTGTGAAATCATTCCATTTTCATCGGAAAGATGTGTTGTCAAAATTGATAAAAAGGATGAAAAAAAGAAGCTGGAAAGATACCAAAAAATCGCTGAAAGCGGAGCAAAGCAAAGCGGACGCGGAATTATACCAAAGGTTGAAAAAATTCTTGATTTTAAGTCAATGCTTGATGAAGCATCAAAATGCTCTCTTGCAATTTTTTGCTATGAGGGCGACGGCACAAAATCCTTGAAGGATATCTTAAAAAACAATGAAATCGGCGAGGATATTGCAGTAATTATAGGCTCTGAGGGTGGCTTTTCTCAAAAAGAGGTAGCATTTGCCAAGGAAAAAAACATGCACCTGACAGGACTTGGCAAAAGAATTTTAAGATGTGAAACTGCTCCAACCTTCGCGCTTTCCTGTATTGCATACGAAACGGAAATATGAATTTTTGTGTAAAATCACAATAAAATGTGCAACTTTCACAAAAAAGTTTCAAAAAACTATTGAAAAAACCCTAAAAATAGTGTAAAATGATAATAACCATGAACATTTTGCACAAAAATCACGAAAATATGAAAAAATATCGGAGGGTAAAATATGTCAAACAGATTGTTTCAAGGTATCATTCACCAAATGCACGACGCGGTAGATAGAGTTATCGGTGTTATTGATGACACAGGAAGCGTAGTTGCTTGCAGCGACCTTTCAAAAATCGGCAATGTGCATGAAAAAGCAAAAGAGGATATGATCTTTACTACTGAATCATTAGTAGTTGATGGATACACATATCGCCATATCGGAAGCGGTGCTAAGGCTGAATTTATGGTGTTTGTTGAGGGCAGCGATAAAACAGCTGAAAAGTATTCTTCAATTCTTGCAGTAGCATTATCAAACATTAAAAATCTTTATGATGAAAAATTTGATAAAAGCTCTTTTGTTAAAAACATCATTATGGATAACATCTTACCTAGCGACATTTATGCAAAGAGCAAGGAGCTTCACTTTGATGGAAACGAGCATAGAGCGGTGCTTTTAATTCGCTTCTATTCAAGAACTGAGCTTTTACCATTTGACATTATTCAAAATATGTTCCCTGACAAAACTCGCGACTATGTTATTTCAACAGGCGAGCAGGATATCGTTGTTGTAAGAGAGCTTGAGGATGATGTAACATCATTACAGCTTGAGCAGCTTGCGCAAAGCGTTAGTGATACATTAAATTCCGAATTTTATTGCAGAGTTGGTATCGGTATCGGTACAATTGTTGACAATATTAAGGACCTTGCAAGATCCTACAAGGAAGCGCAAATTGCTATTGAGGTTGGTAAGGTATTTGAAAGCGAAAAGGAAATTATCAGCTACGAAAATCTCGGTATTGGCAGACTTATTTATCAGCTTCCAACAACACTTTGCGAAATGTTCTTAACTGAGGTATTTAAGCATGGCTCACTTGAAACGCTTGATAAGGAAACGCTTCAAACAATTCAAGTGTTCTTTGACAATAACTTAAATGTGTCAGAAACCTCAAGAAAGCTTTTCGTACACAGAAACACATTAGTATATAGACTTGAAAAGATAAGAAAATTAACAGGACTTGACCTTCGCCAATTTGACCATGCAATTACATTTAAGGTTGCTTTAATGGTTAAGAGATATTTAACATCAAAGCCTGTTAAGTTTTAAGACCTCTTTGGATATAATACAAGAGGAGTAAAAAGTGGAAAACCAAGAAATCTTTGATAATGAAACGCAAAATGAGGAAATCGCTGATGCAGAAGCAAAAAAATCTGGCGTTAGCGTGTTGGTTCTTATTTTGTCTATTGCTTTAGCCATTCTTATCACATTTGAAACAACATTTTTAATAATGACAGGCATATTTAACCGCGAAAAGGCGGAAATATACGAGGAATACAACAAGATAATTGAGGATGAATACGGCGAAATGGGCGTATTTAAATCAGTTGTTGAAATGTTTAACTCATTGCCTGAGGATAACAGAAATGCGGAGCTTTATTATAAGCTTGCAATGGTTGATTACTATTACCGCAATCTATACGCCAACAAAATTGATGAGGAAAAGCTTCTTTATTATGTAATGAATGGCTATATTGCAGGAGCAGGCGACTATCACGGCGAATATTACACCGCAGATGATTTTAAATCTCTTACCCAGGAAAGCCAAGGGGAAACCGTAGGCATAGGCGTTTATGTAAATTATAACCAAGAGTATAATGCTATTAAAATTCTTTCGGTTATGGATGGCTCTCCTGCACATGAAGCCGGCATAAACACAGGCGATATAGTAATTAAAATTGATGGCGAAAGCGTTAGTGAGCTCGGCTATTATGTTGCTCTTGAAAAGGTTAAGGGCAAGGAGGGAACAAGCGTTCAGCTTACAATTATTCGTGATGGCAAGGAGCTTACCGTTACTGCAACCCGTAAAAAGGTTGAAACGGAAACAATATTTTACCATCAATATGAATATGATAAAACAGTTGGAGTTATCCGCATTGTTGAATTTAATAATGTAGTACCGGAGCAATTTAAAAATGCAGTTGAGGATTTGAAATCCAAGGGCGTTACATCCTTAGTGTTTGATGTAAGAAACAACCCCGGTGGAACTCTTAGCTCTGTAATCAATATTCTTGATTACCTGCTTCCGGCAGGAGATTTAGTTTATGTTACAGATGCAAGCGGCAATGTTTTAAGAACTCATAAGTCAGATGCTAATTATGTAAAGGGCATTGACCAAATGGCAGTTTTGGTAAACGAGAATACCGCAAGCGCAGCTGAGCTTTTTGCATGCGCATTAAGAGATTATAATAAAGCAATCCTAGTGGGCGCAAAAACCTATGGAAAGGGCTCAATGCAAACAATTTATATGCTTCCTGATGGAACGGGACTTCGCTTAACAACAAATAAGTATAACCCACCAAAATCAGGCAATTATGACGGTATCGGCTTAACACCTGATGTGGCAGTTACATTAAGTGATGCATTAAAGGGCAAAAGCATATTTGAATATACCGACAGCGAGGATAATCAATTACAAAGCGCTGTAAATAGCATGAAAAGCGCAAATTAATAGTTAATAATTTAGAAAATATAGAAGGTAGGTAAACCGACATGGCAGAGCAAAAGAAAAAATATACTAAAGAGGGCTATCAAAAATTAATTGATGAGCTTGATTATTTAAAAACCGTAAAAAGAGAAGAAATCAAGGAAGCACTTAAAGCAGCAAGAGACTTAGGCGACTTATCAGAAAACAGCGAATACGATGAAGCTAGAACCCAACAGGGTATGAACGAAGCAAGAATTGCTGAGCTTGAGGAGCTTATTAAGAACGCTATCATCATGAGCGATGATGAAGCAACAAAGGGCGTTGTATCAATCGGCTCAACTGTTGTAATTGAATATAAGGACGGAGCTAAAAAATCATACGATATCGTAGGCTCAAACGAGGTTGACCCACTTAAGGGCAAGATTTCAGACCTTTCCCCAATCGGTAGCGCTCTTATCGGACATGAGGCAGGCGACATCGTTTATATCTATGCGCCATCAGGCGAAAAGGAAGTAACCGTTGTATCTATTGAAAAAACAAAGAAATAAACGGTAAATAATAGTAAAATCGGAGACTAATATAAAATGGCAGAAGTAATTAACAATGAAAATGTTGTAACTGAGGAAGACCTCAGCGAGCAAAGACTTATAAGACGCGAAAAGCTAAGAGTTATGCAGGAAGCAGGCAATGACCCTTACGCTATCACAAAGTATGATGTAACTCATACAAGTAAGGAAGCTGTCGCACTTTTTGAGGAAAAAGAGCCAACCTTAGCTGAGGGCGAGGAAATTCCTGTAAGAGTAGCAGGAAGAATGATGTCCCGTAGAATTATGGGTAAGGCTTCATTCGCTCACTTACTTGATGATGACGGCAGAATTCAGCTCTATGTTTCAAAGAACGATTTAGGCGAGGAAGCATACGATGCATTTAAAAAATCATGGGATATTGGCGATATTATCGGTGTTGAGGGCTTCGTTTTCAGAACAAGAACAGGCGAAATCTCAATTCATGCAAAGAAGGCAACACTTCTTTCAAAATCACTTATTCCACTTCCTGAAAAGTATCACGGCTTAACAAACCAAGAGCAAAGATACAGACAAAGATATGTTGACTTAATTGTAAATCCTGAGGTTAAGGACACATTCTATAAGCGTTCACAAATCTTAAAGGAAATCAGAAACTATCTTGATAATAAGGGATTCTTAGAGGTTGATACACCTATTTTAGTTCCTATGGAAATTGGCGCAAGTGCAAAGCCATTTGTTACACACCATAACACACTTGACCTTCGTATGACACTTCGTATTGAAACAGAGCTTTACTTAAAGCGCCTTATCGTTGGCGGTATGAACAGAGTTTACGAGGTAGGTAGAATTTTCAGAAACGAGGGTATGGATACAAAGCATAACCCAGAGTTTACATCTATTGAGCTTTACCAAGCATTTGCTGACTATAAGGATATGATGGACTTAGTTGAGGAGCTTTATAAGCTTCTTGCAGAGAAAATCTGTGGCTCAACAAAAATCACATTCCAAGGCACAGAAATTGATATGGGACATTGGGAAAGACTCACAATGGCTGAAGCTGTTAAGAAGTACGCAGGCGTTGACTATAACGATTGGGCAAGTGACGAAGAAGCAAGAGAGGCTGCAAAGAAGCTCCATGTTGAGGTTGATGATGATGCAACCAAGGGCAGAGTCCTTATTGAGCTTTTTGATGCATATGTTGAGGAAAAGCTTATCCAACCAACATTTATCTACGACTACCCTGTTGAAAACAGCCCACTCGCAAAGAGAAAGCCAGAGAACCCAGCGTTCACAGAAAGATTTGAATACTTCATCAATGCAACCGAATACGGTAACGCATTTAGCGAGCTAAACGACCCAATCGACCAAAAATGCAGATTTGAATACCAAGTAGCACAGAAGCTTAAGGAAGACCCTAACTCCTTAGCCGAAGTTGACTACGACTATGTAAACGCCCTCGAGTACGGTATGCCCCCAACAGGCGGCCTCGGCTTCGGCATCGACCGCCTCGTAATGCTCCTTACCGACTCCCCATCCATCCGCGATGTTTTATTGTTCCCAACAATGAAGCCCCTCGCAGATAACTAAACCCAAAGTCGGATCGTAGCCATGTCGTTCTGGGAGCCAAGGGGTTGA
>JAZSHT010000055.1:0-3606 GCA_045533435.1 Eubacteriales bacterium
GGTTATTGTTATGCCTGGTGTTACTATTGGGGACAACTCTGTAATTGTTGTAGGCAGTATTGTTACTAAGGATATTCCATCGAATGTGGTTGCATTTGGTAATCCTTGCAAGGTTTTTCGTGAAATTGGCGAAAAAGATAAAAAGTATTATTTTAAAGATAAAGAAATTGACTGGGAAAATTTATAAAAATTAGAAGCATAGCGTGGATGGGCCTATGCTTCTTTTGCTTTATAATTTGATGATTTTGTAGAAATTCGTTTCGCATTCGCACATGGCGGGGAGTGTTATGTAAGGGATGTTGTCAATGGTATTTTCGTTGCCTTGGTGGTAATGTCCTTGAATTACCATTTTGACCTTACCGCTTGATTTTATTATATTGCGAATTTGGTCGGCATTTTTGATAATGTGCATTTTATCAACGTTAGGGTCAAGATTTTCGTGGACAAGCACAATACAAGCTTTACTTGATTTATCAAGCTCATTTTGTAAAAATTCCACTTGATGTGGTGGAATATTCGAATCAGTCCATTCCACGCCTGCTTTATCAAAGCGCTCCATATTTGAACGGTAATTTGCATCAAGGATAATAAAATTATAATTTTCGGTTTCTATTGTATATGGCGGAATTTTAAAGCCTGCTTCTCTTTCCATATCCTCAGCGGTCATTACAAGATAGTCGTGATTTCCCGGTACGAGATAAAACGGAATACTATACGAATTTATTAAAATCATTGCTTCTTTAAAGCATGTGACAATTTGCTCTTTTGTGCTATTTTCGTCATGGTCGGTCATATCGCCTAAACAAAAGACAACATCAACTTGATTTGCTTTGAAATGCTCCATTGCTTCTTTTATTTTGTTAAAAGACAATATTGGACGGCGGGTGTTCCCTATATAATTTGCATAACAATAATGGCAATCGGTAAAAAGTCCTATTTTCATACATTTTCTTCCTTGATTGAATTTATTAGAATTTAATATTATTATACAACATTATGTATTTTTTTGCAACGAGTTAAGATTTTTTAAGGAATATTTTGTATTTTTTGTCAAATGATATAAATTTTGTTTCTTATTTAACTTAAATATATGAAAAATATGAAAAATTTGATTTTTTTAAATTTTTTTCTTTACAACGACATATGTTTTTGCTATAATACTTATGTATTTTTTATTTAGTTTAAATTTTCCATATTATAGAGGAGTGAAAATATTATGAGTCGTATGGTCGGAACTGTATCAAGAGGACTTAGAGCACCTATTATTCGTGAGGGCGATAACCTTATTGATATCGTAACAAATTCTGTTCTTGAAGCTTCAAAGGATGCAAAATTTGAGGTTCAGAACCGTGATGTTGTAGCAATGACTGAGGCTATTGTTGCAAGAGCGCAAGGTAACTACGCTACTGTTGACGATATTGCTGCTGATGTTAAGGCTAAGTTTGGCGGAGAGACAGTTGGTGTTATTTTCCCAATTTTGAGCCGTAACAGATTTGCAATTTGTCTTCGTGGTATTGCAAAGGGCGCTAAGAAAATTGTTCTTATGCTCTCTTATCCTTCTGATGAGGTTGGTAACCATTTAATCAGCCTTGATATGTTAGATGATAAAGGTGTTGATCCATATAAGGATGTTTTAGACCTTAAGACATACCGTGAGCTTTTTGGTTATGAAAAGCATCCATTTACAGGCGTTGACTACGTTGAATACTACGAAGGTCTTATTAAAGAATGTGGTGCTGAGGTTGAAATTATTTTTGCTAATGACCCTAGAGCAATTCTTAACTACACAAAGAATGTACTTAACTGTGATATTCACTCTCGTTTCCGCACAAAGCGTCTTTTAAAGAAAGCGGGCGTTGAAATCAACTATGGTCTTGATGAAATTTTGAATGCTCCTATTAACGGCAGTGGCTATAATGCTGAATACGGTCTTTTAGGCTCAAATAAGGCTACTGAGGATAAGGTTAAATTATTCCCAAGAGATTGCCAAAAATTAGTTGAGGACATTCAAAAGAGACTTCTTGATGAAACAGGCAAGCTTATTGAGGTTATGGTTTACGGCGATGGCGCATTTAAGGATCCTGTTGGAAAGATTTGGGAGCTTGCTGACCCTATTGTTTCTCCTGGATACACTGTTGGTCTTGAGGGTACACCTAATGAATTAAAGCTCAAGTATCTTGCTGATAATGATTTTGCTAATCTTTCAGGAGATGCTTTAAAGGAAGCTATCAAGAAAGAAATCACAAAGAAGGATGATAATCTTGTTGGTAAAATGGCATCTGAGGGTACAACTCCAAGACGCTTAACCGACCTTATCGGTTCACTTTGCGATTTAACATCTGGCTCAGGCGATAAGGGTACACCTATCGTGTATATTCAAGGTTACTTTGATAACTATACAACTGAATAATAAAATAGCAAGGCATGCGAGAGCATGCCTTGCTTTAATTTTGTTGGTCGTAATCACTTTTTAATTTAAAGCCTTCGCCTAATACTTCTTTTGAGTCGTTGATGATGATAAATGCACTTTTGTCTATTGTTCTTACGGCTCTTATAAGCTTGGGCAGTTCCTTGGGACTAACTGTACACATTAGCATTAGCTTTTCGCTTTGAGAATACATTCCCTTGCAGTAAATTCCTGTTACACCGCGTTGAAGCTTCTCCATTATGTGCTTTGATATCTCATCAGCTTTATCGGAAAGGATTTGAATGGATTTTGCATTATTGCCAAGTGTAACGATATAGTCCGTAATTTTTGATGAGATAAACATTGAAATTATAGAAAAAATAGTAATTGTTAGGCTTTTAAATACAACGCCTGAGGCAATGATTATTGCGCAGTCAAGTATTAAGATAATTGCGGCTATTGATACATGAGGAAAGAATCGCTTAATGATAAGTGATGCAAAATCGCTTCCCCCTGTTGAGCCATCCCTCTTTACAACAAGTCCAACTCCTATTCCTACTAAAACGCCGCCAACTACGGTGGCAAGCATCATATCGTCGGTATAGGTTGGGAAATAACTTGTTAGTTCTAAAAAGCCTGTTAATGAAAGAATACCAAAGGTGGTTTTAATTACTGCATATTTACCAAGGTATCTGAAGCCAAGCAAGAACAAAACTATATTGCATACAATGTTAGTTATTGACATTTTAATACTAAATATATGCAAAAGGACTGTACCTATCGTAGAAATTCCACCTGATGAAATTTTATTGGGAGCTAAAAACATATTTATACCAAGTGCTAAAATGAAGCTTCCAACTGTTAGAAAAGCAAAATCTAAGATATATGGTAGTGATTTTTTCATTTGCTCACCTCTCTTTTATTTGCATTTTATATTATTATGGTGGTTATGTCAATTATTATTTTTGGCTTACTGAAAATAAATTATAAAATATGAAAAAAATATCTTGATTTTTCAGAACGGTTATGATATAATACCTAAGCAATATGCAGAATTCGCCTAGCTGGTCGAGGGCGCACGATTGGAAATCGTGTAACCGGTAACACGGTTCCAGAGTCCGAATCTCTGATTCTGCGTAAACAAAAAGGACCCCTTCATTGTGCCTTTTTTGTTTACTTTGAATCGGTAGATTCGGCTA
>JAZSHT010000093.1:0-2632 GCA_045533435.1 Eubacteriales bacterium
TATCATCATTCCGCAGGAATGTATATCATCAACCTTTGGTTGTATATCATCAACCTTTGGTTGTATATCATCAACCTTTGGTTGTATATCATCAACCTTTGGTTGTATATCATCAACACGAAGTGTTGTATCTTGATAAAAATCTACTGATTTTTATCAAGAGTGTCCCACACTCCAAGCATATACATAATGCCTAAGGCTCTATCGTATAAGCCGTAGCCGGGGCGTACATTTCCTGGCTTTTCATCCCATAGGTGTCTGCCGTGGTCAGGGCGAATATAGCCCTTAAAGCCACAATCGTGATAAGCCTTTAAGATTTCAATAATGCCTGTATCTCCATCGCAATCACGGTGGCTCGCCTCGGAAAAGTCTCCGTTAGGGAAATGCTTTACATTTCTAATATGTGCAAATGCAATTCTGTCAGAGTGCTTTCTTACAATGTCGGCAACATTGGTATTTGGATTTGCATTAAGACTGCCTGAGCATAATGTTAGACAGTTATATTCATCATCAACCATTCTTAAGAAGCGATTAATGCTTGGCTCATCAATAAGTAATCTTGGTAAGCCGAAAATATCCCACGGTGGATCATCCATATGAATAGCCATTTTAATATCACACTCGCGGCAGGTTGGCATAATTGCTTCAAGGAAGTATTTTAGGTTGCCCCACAATTTTTCGTGGTCAACGCCCTCGTATGCTTTGAAAAGCTCATCAAGCTTTGCCATTCTTTCAGGCTCCCAGCCTGGGAAGGACATTCCGTACTTTTCTGTAAAGTCAAGAATGTACCTTGCCATAGCGTTATAGTCATCTTGAATCATATTCTTTTCATAGAAAAGTGCTGTTGAGCCATCGCCTACCTCATGAAAAAGGTTGCTTCTTGTCCAGTCGAAAATTGGCATAAAGTTATAACAAATTACCTTAACGCCGAATTTTGATAGGTTACGGATTGTTGTTTTGTAGTTTTCAATATATTTATCTCTTGTAGGTAAGCCGATTTTAATATCATCGTGAACATTTACGGACTCAACAACATCCATATTAAAGCCGTACTCATCAAGCTGCTTTTTTACCTCAGCTATTTCTTCTTCATACCAGATTTCCCCAGGCATTTTATGGTGTAGCGCCCATACAATACCGCTAACCCCTGGTATTTGCTTAATGTCAGATAATTTGATACGGTCGTTTCCCTCTCCGTACCATCTAAAGGTCATTTGCATTTTGTTCTCCTTTATGATTTATTTTTTAAATTTTTTCTAAATTCATTTGGTGTTTTTCCCGTTTGCTTTTTAAACATCTTGGAAAAATACTGCACATCTACAATACCACAATGGGTTGCTATTGTTTGCACCTGCAAATTCGTTGTACCAAGAAGATGTATTGCATATTGCACTCGCTTATCTCTTAAATACTCCGATAATGTTTTGCCTGTTTCCTTTTTAAATACGGTTGCTAAATATTCGGGGGTTATTCCCTGTTTTTTTGCTATTGTGCGCAAGGAAAGCTCTGCGGAAATATCGGAATCAATCATAAGAATAGATTTTTGAACTACGGGGGAATACTTTTTAGTAGAATGCTTCTGCACCAGCTTACAGTAGGATGTAAACATTTCCCTCATAATACCGCTAATTTCCTTTATGTCAGTAATCAATTCAATTTTAGAAGCGAAGGATGATGACATTCTATCAATGTAAATAGGATGGACTCCGCCACTCTCTGCGGCTTTTCTTAAAAGCGTATTCATAATGATACAATAATTCTTTGCATTGCGCACAGTATCCTCTGAGCGCTTTTCAAAAATTCCATCGTTTATGGCTGATAAAAGAAGCTTTTCCTTGTGTAGCTGACCTAATGCTACTGCTTGAAGCAGCTCATTTTCAAATCTGTATCGGGTTTCCATTCTTTCCATGCTTGCTAGAATTTCGTTGCAATCATCTCCGTAGGTTGAAGCCTTTGGTGTTATTGTTAAGCTATGCTTATTATTTATTTCCACAATAGGAAATGATTTTCCATTCCAAAGTCTTTCGCAAAATGTATCTATTGCCACAAAAATACGGTCATTTTCTAAAATTATCGGCAAGGATGAATAATACTCTATTAGATGATTTTTCATATTTGGGGACAAGCCTAAACGCTCGCTAACCCTTAACGCCTCATTATTGGAAATAACGCTAGTTAAGTATGGCCCGATAACTAAAATATTCTTTTCGCTTTGAATTGGCATCCTTAAAATAATATAATGAAGATTTAAGTCGTTTGTAAACTTATATCGCGTATTGCTTTCAATTTTTCCCATTACATCTTCTATGGATAATGCTGCATTTTTGTCAACGCCTATAATGGAATTTATCCATGTATCAATTATTGTATCAGCAGTATCACTTGGGGAAAGAATAAATGAGCGTATGCGACATTTCTTTAATATATCTAATAAAAATTTCAGCTCGTATTCACAATTCATAATATTGCTCGCTTATAAATTCGTTTTCATATATATTATATCACTTCATTTAAATGTTTGCAACATTTTTTCTTTATTAAATATTAAAATAATACAAAAATATATTAAAATTAAGAGCAGCATACATCTTAGTGTACGCTGCTCTTGTTATTAAGCATTTTTCCTTTTTCC
>JAZSHT010000117.1:0-17613 GCA_045533435.1 Eubacteriales bacterium
AACGAAGCTTTGCTTCGTAGCGATATGCACCTTCGGTGCGTGCTGACCACTGACCACTGACCCTAAGGCTCCTTCTGGGAGGGAGCTGTCAGCAACGCTGACTGAGGGAGAATGCGTAACAATAAAGTCGTAATACGCTCAAGTACCGTTATCTCCTTCCGTCACGCCACGCAGCGAACCCCCAAAGTTCATTTCATTCGCTTCGGGGAACCCCTGCCGCGTGCCACCTTCCTCTCGGAGGAAGGCTTTCTGACCACTGACCACTGACCACTAAAAAATCCACGGATTGCTCCGTGGATTTTTGTATTATTTCTTAACCTTATAGGTTACATGTACTGCGTTACCGCCTGTTAAGAGAATCATCTCAACGGCTGTCTTTGAGAAGTCGCCGGCTTTTACGATAAGTGGCTTATTAAGTGTTCCTCTTGCAAGAACCTTAACTGTCTTAGCTCTCTTATCAATAAGTCCCTTTTCCTTCATTGAAGCAAGGTTAACAATATCGTGAGCCTCGAATGTATTAGATAATGTATCAACATTAACGATTGATTTCTTATTATCCTTAGCGCTAATGTACTCAACGCCCTCTTCTACATGAACATCAATGTGTTGCTCCTCAGCGATTTGGTCAGCATCCTCAGCGCTGATTTCCTCAACGATTACCTCATGCTCCTCGTAAACCTCTTCGATTACTTCCTCAACCTCAGGCTCTTCGATTACTTCAGGTGCTGGCTCTTCGTAAGCCTCTTCGATAACCTCAGGTGCTGGCTCTTCGTAAGCCTCTTCAATTACCTCAGGAGCAGCCTCTACTACTTCCTCGGCAGGTGCTTCAGCAACTAAAGCTTCTTCCTCAGTTACCTCTTCTACTGGCTTTGTTGATTTAACAATGATTGCATCATCAGGAATTAAGAGCTTAATTAAGCCACGCTCAATAAGTGGAGCGTTTTCCTCATATGGATACATTGAAATATAGTCAACTTCCTTAGCCTTTGGATTTGTTTCAATTTCAAACTTAGCCATTACGATGTCAACAAGCTCCTTAGCCTTTCTAAGACCGAGACCGCTCTTAACCTTAACAAGCATTGGAACATCTGCAAAGATTTTTGCATCGATCGCTTCGTGGTGATACTTGGACTTATCAAAATCGTTAGGATCAAGATTGCAGTAGAGACAAATTGTCTTACCTCTTAGCTTCATCTTAAAGAGCTGATCTCTACCTCTGTTGTAGCTATCAAACTTCCAGCTAATTCTTGACTTAACGCCCTTGAATGATAAAATGTAATTCTTTAATTCGTTGTAATAGCCCTTTACTGTGTCATCACTTTGAATGATGTTAGCAGTAATACTACGGCTGAGCTTAATATCAAGCTTGTTGCCGTCCTTATCAAAATATGTAGGAACAACTACTGTTGTTGCTTCGCCAGAAACCTCAACAACCTCAGGCTCAGATTCAACAGGCACTTCAACTACTTCAGCAGGTGCTTCTTCAACTACTTCAGGAGCAGCCTCTTCTACTACCTCTTCAATAACTTCAACAGGCACTTCCTCTTCAGCTACTTCTTCGATAACTTCAACAGGTACTTCCTCAACTACTTCCTCAGCTGCTTCCTCAACAGGAAGAACACCGCGTGAGAATAATTGAATTGTGAAAATAGAGTCAGCGCCACTCTTATCAAGAATGATTTCTCCATCCTTCTTAAAGCCCCAGCCTAAGAAGTTATCGTACTGCTCGTTTTCTTCAGGTAAAGAAAGCTTTAAGTAGTGTGATTCCTTGTAGATATTCTTATTAGCTACGCTGTCTGTAAAGAGAAGGTCAACGATAGCCTTATTATTTGTAGGAACGCCCGCTTGGCTAACAGGGCTTTCCTCAAAGATTGGATAAAGATTGATTACAAATGTTGCTTCAACATCTTCCTTAGTGAGAATTGGCGCTTCATCAGGTGCAAAGCCCCAGCCGTCAATTTCAACACCGTCGATTTGCTCATCAGGAAGTCTCGTGTTGAGAACAAAGAATTCCTTCTTAACTGCTACATCCTCGTCAGAATCCATGTAATTAAATTCAATGGAAACCGCGCTATTTGCTTCAACATCCTCCCAAATTGTATAAAGGGTAGTTGAACGAACTAAACAAATAACAGATTTGTCAATAGGCTTTGATTTACCAAGAACCTTTGACCAACCAATAAGCTTCTTGCCACTCTTTGCAGAGCCGTGGAGCTTAACTCTTTTGAAAAGCGGATGCTTTTCTGTGTGGATAACTGTGTCGCCTTCTGTATCCACATAAGTAATTGATGGGCGAGCTGTTAAAAGAACAATGCCCATTGCAAGCGCAATAACAGCAACAACGACAAGTAACCATGGGTTAATGTCGAAGATTGAAAGTGTTACTGCTTGGTTTAACAAACAAGTAAAATTCATAAAAAACCTCCAAAAAATATTCGATACATACTGTTCGTTGTTATAATTATACAATAATATATTTTATTTGTCAACAAATATTTAATAAAAATAACAAAGTTTTTTGTGAAATTTAGACACTCTGTCCACTGTTTTTTAGATTTAAACCGTTTTACTTAACAAAAATAAAGCCAAACTAAATTTACTATTGATTTTTACCGCTTTTTATTGTATAATATTTGCATTGTGTATAGGCGCGCATCAAAATATGAGCGCACCGAAAATTATTAAGCTTTAAATTATCTTTATATTTTAGGGGGGAATACTTATGGTATCCGAAATCATCAAAAAATTAACAGAATGCGACAAAGAGGTTGGCGAGGCTGTCAACAACGAGCTAAAAAGACAAAAAAGAGGTCTTGAGCTTATAGCTTCCGAAAACCTAGTTTCCGAGGCGGTTATGATTGCTATGGGCACACCCCTCACAAACAAATACGCTGAGGGTTATCCTGCAAAGCGTTACTACGGCGGATGTGAGTGCGTTGACGTAGTTGAAAATATTGCCATTGAAAGAGCTTGCAAGCTTTTCGGCGCAAATTATGCAAATGTTCAGCCACATAGCGGCGCGCAGGCTAATACAGCAGTTTACTTTGCTTTAATTAAGCCTGGCGATACTGTAATGGGCATGAATCTTGCTCATGGTGGACACTTAACACACGGTAGCCCTGTAAATATTTCAGGTAACTACTACAACTTTGTTCCATACGGTGTAAACGATGATGGATTTATTGACTACGATGAAATGGAAAGACTTGCTAAGGAAAATAATCCTAAGCTTATTGTTGCAGGCGCTTCTGCTTATCCAAGAGCGATTGACTTTGAAAGAATTTCAAAAATTGCCAAGGAGGTTGGCGCATACTTTATGATAGATATGGCTCACATTGCTGGTCTTGTTGCAGCAGGAGAGCATTTATCTCCTGTTCCATATGCAGATGTAGTTACAACTACAACACATAAGACACTTCGCGGTCCTCGTGGTGGTCTTATCCTTTGTAACGATGAGGAAATTGCTAAGAAAATCAACAAGGCTATTTTCCCAGGCACACAGGGTGGTCCACTTATGCACACAATCGCAGCTAAGGCTGTATGCTTCGGCGAGGCTTTAAGCGATGAATTTAAGAAATACCAAGCGCAAATTGTAAAAAATGCTCAAGCTCTTGCTAAGACACTTCTTGAAGAGGGCTTTGACCTTGTTTCCGGTGGTACAGATAACCACTTAATGCTTCTTGACCTTCGTCCATTTAAGATTACAGGTAAGGAGCTTGAAAAGAGACTTGATGAGGTTTATATCACAGTAAATAAAAACGCTATTCCTAATGACCCAGAAAAGCCATTTGTAACATCTGGTGTTAGAATTGGTACTCCTGCCGTTACATCCCGTGGTCTTAAGGAAGAGGATATGGTAACTATCGGTAAGCTTATTAAGCTTTGCGCAACAGAGTTTGAAACAAAAGCAGATTACATTAGAGCCGAGGTTACAAAAATCTGCGAGAAGTATCCTATATACGAATAATCGGGAGTTCGCTTCGCTCACAGGGGATAGGATATAGGAGATAGGGGCTCGCTTCGCTCACAGGGAAAATTACACATTGCTTAACAACAAACAAATTATTTCACAACCTGCAAAGCAAGCACATTATGTTTTGCATCTGCGGAATATATCTTTACCACGCGCAATGCATATTGAAAATAAAATTTTTGATAAGTTTTTCTATAAATTTTGCATTGAATATCAAGCAAATTGAAAAAATATTAAAAATTATTGATTTTGCTATTGATTTTTTGAAATCTTTATGCTATAATACCATTCGCTTATGACTAATAATCATTTCATCATGTATATATTGTAAAACTTACGGAGGTTTATTATGAATATTTTCCTTGGCATACTATTATTGCTTGCCGCATTATTCTTAATTGTTGCGGTATTACTTCAAAACGGTAAATCAAAGGGTACAGGCGTTGTTACAGGCGGCGCAGAAACCTTTTTCGGCAAAAACAAGGGCAGGGCTATTGACAAAAAGCTTTCAACGCTAACTACAATCGTTGCTATTGTTTTCGTTCTCTTAGTTATCATCGTGTTCGTATCACAAGATTACACAGATATCTTCGGTGGCAACGAGCGTCCAGCAACCTCAACAGGCTCAGGCTCTGGCACAGGTACAGGCTCAGGCGATTTAGTTGTTGATACTGCAACAGGCTCTGATGATTTAGTTTTCGATACTGCAACAGGTAGCGATAACTTAGCACCAGATGTTGAGTCAAGAGACTAATTAAAAGATTTTACCGCTTTTGTTAATGCAAGAGCGGTATTTTTGTTTCTATTTAAAATTCAATAGCTATGATTGCTATGCAAGCTCATAGCACTTGCGAAGTAAGCTCATAACGCGAGCAGTAATAATAACTTAACGCCATACTTCGCTAAATATAACAAAATAGGAGAAAAAATGAAGAAAATTAAAGATATTATTCTTTCACTTATTTATAGAGATGACTATATTCCCCTCTTGCCTACTGACATGTATTACGAGGTAGCTTCAAGGGGAAAGGTTACAGAGGAAGAATTTTGGCGCACTCTATATGATATGGAAAGCAATTTTGAAATTGCTCTTACTAAAAAAGGCAAGATTATAAAGCCCGATGATGTAGGAATTTTCACAGGTGTATATAGCGCTTCCCCTCGTGGAGATTTTGGCTTTGTTGTTACAAGTAGGGGAGACTTTTTTATACCCCCTAAATTTACTAAAAATGCGCTAAATGGCGACACAGTAGCCATAAAAAAGATTGAAATGTCCTCAAAATTTTACGGCAAGGGCAATGAGGCTGAAATAATTGCTATTACCAAGCGTTCACTTGATACATTTATCGGTACATTTAAAATAGTAGTTAAAAACGGCAACCGCTCAATAGCTCGCGTTACTCCCGATAATGATAAAATCAAATTAGATATTACCGTACACGCCAAGCATTTTAATGGCGCTACCGATAATGACAAGGTGCTTTGCAAAATCACTTCATTTCCTGTAAGTGAGCTTGCAGCTGCAAAATGTCAAGTAATTGAGGTTTTAGGCAAATCGGACTCTAAGGAAGCTAACTACAAGTCGGTTTTACTTGAAAATGGCATTATAACCGAATTTAGCGATGATGTTTTAGCTGAGGCAGACAGAGTTGCATCTGAGCCACTTTCATTAAAATGTAGGACAGATTTAAGAAACGAGGTTATTTTTACCATAGATGGTGCTGATGCTAAGGACCTTGATGATGCAATTTCCGTTAAGAAGCTTGAGGGCGGCTACATTTTAGGCGTACACATTGCCGATGTATCACACTATGTACGCGAGGGAAGCAAAATTGATACGGAAGCAATTAACCGAGGTACAAGCGTTTACTTTACCGATAAGGTTGTGCCTATGCTACCAAAAGCACTCTCTAATGGTATTTGTTCACTTAATGGTGGCGTTGACAGATATGCTCTTTCTTGTATTATTACCCTTGATAATAGCGGTAATATACTTTATACTGAATTAAAAAACAGCATTATAAATTCCAAGGCGCGTGGTGTTTATTCCGAGCTTAACCACATTCTTGAAAACAAGGAAAATAGCGAATTTTACCCAAAATACGCACACATCATGGCAGATTTTGACATTATGATGGAGCTTTATGAGGTGTTAAAGCAAAAGAGCATAAGCAAGGGAGCGATGGAGCTTGAAAGCGAGGAAAGCAAGATAATTTTAGATGAAGGCGGACACCCTGTGGAAATTATCAAGCGTGAAAGAGGAACAACCGAAAGACTTATTGAGCAGTTTATGCTCTGTGCAAACGAGGCAGTTGCTACCTATTTATATAGCGCATCAATTCCTTGTGCTTACCGTGTCCACGATGAGCCTGTTACGGAAAAGATTTCAGCGTTTGCAACATTTGCAAGAAATTTAGGCGTTGATGTTTCATCACTTAACCCAAAAAATAAAATTACCTCAATGCAGCTTTCTAAGGTTCTTGAATCATCACAGAAAACGGGACACTTCTCTATTGTATCAAATGTGCTTTTGCGCTCACTTATGAAGGCTAAATATTCAAGCGTGCCATCAGCCCATTTTGGTCTTGCAACCGATTTGTACTGTCATTTTACTTCCCCTATAAGAAGATATCCCGACTTAACGGTTCATAGAATTATAAAAGCGTTGCTTGATGGCAAAATTGATGAAAAAACCTTTGAAAAATACGATAATTTTGCTATGCTTTCCGCTCAGCTTTCAACTGAAAATGAAATTAAGGCGGTATCTGCTGAAAGGGATATTGACGACCTTTACAAGTCAATTTACATGGCAGACAGAATTGGCGAGGAGTACGATGCAATAATTTGCTCAGTTACAGGCTTTGGCTTCTTTGCAAGAACGGAAAATCTTTGCGATGGATTAGTTCCCATTGAATCTCTTGGTCAAGGCTTTATGTTTGATAAGGAAAATCTTATTTTACAGAGGGGCAAAACCACATTCCGTTTAGGTCAGCGCGTAAGAGTTAGAGTTGAATACAGCGATGTATCATTAAGGCGCGTAACCTTTGCGCTTATTGCATACGAGGAAATTGATGCACCTAAAATTGATTTAAGCAAAGCTAAAAAGACATCTGCCCCAAAGCAAAATCCAGGCGTGAAAAAGCATTCACATCCAAAAAAGACCGACAGAAACGGTAAAAAATCACTTACAAAATCACTTCGCAAGAAAAGACATAGAAAATAAAGGGGTGTTATTATGGAAAAGAAATTATTAGTTAAGGACAGCGATAATAAGCTTATTCACAAATTTTCCGAAGCATTAAAAAATCAAGGAATTACCGAGGGGGCTGACTGCTATTATATTGAGGAAGCATTTCGTTTACCATTTTTTAAAATTCCGAAAGCATACAAAAAGGAAAAGGAAAACGACCCTAATGTGCATTTTGCATTTGTAGATATTGATGACAATCCGCCATTTTTAGAAGAGGAAGAATACTCTGTTCATGCAAATTATCATCATGAGCATATTGCAAATGCTGATAATGCTGCTGAGCTTGTTAAAAAGCTTATAACGGGCCAGGTGGTTGAGGTTGCTCTCGTTTTAAAAAATGCAAAAGCAAGCGTATTTATGGAAAATACAGGGGACCCACAAAAGAATGTTGATAAATTTATGCAGGACTATACGGTAATTATGGAAAAGCTAAAGGGTGCAAAGCAAGGCGGACATTTCCATACAATCCATCAGCCCACATACCCTTACTACCTTTATTGTGAGCTTGGTAATCAACACATGTTTGAGGGCTATAACGCTTATGCAGTATCCTCTGTGCTTGCAGAGCATCCGGAATTTTATATTTTAGGCTAGAAAGAGAGTTTTTTACTCTCTTTTTTATTTAACAAAATTTGTAATTGAAAAATCCTTGATTATATGATACAATTTAATTAGTAATAATTTTAGATGAGGTATTGTATGATATACAAAAATTTTAAAGGCTTAAATTTATCCACACTTGGCTTTGGCACAATGCGTTTGCCAACGATAAACGGAAAAAATGAGGATATTGACCAAGAAAAGGTTAATGAAATGTTTGACTATGCCATTGAAAACGGTGTGAACTATTTTGATACTGCATGGGGATATCACGCGGGAAATAGCGAAATTGCCGTTGGCAAGGCGCTTAAAAGATATGACCGCAGTAAATTTTATCTTGCCACAAAATTCCCAGGCTATGATGTAAGCAATATGGGAAAGGTAGAGGAGATTTTTGAAAAGCAGCTTGTAAAATGTCAGGTGGAGTATTTTGATTTCTATTTAGTACATAATGTGTGCGAGGCAAATATTGAATACTACCTTGATGAAAAATACGGTACAGTTGATTATCTTTTAAAGCAAAAGGAAAATGGCAGAATTAAGCATCTTGGCTTCTCTACTCACGCCAACTTTGATAATTTCAAGAGATATATGGATAAATACGGCAAATACATGGAATTTTGCCAAATTCAATTAAATTATCTTGATTACGAGTTTCAAGAGGCAAATAAAAAAATGGACTACCTAAAAAAATTAGGTATTCCTGTAATCGTTATGGAGCCTATTCGTGGTGGCAGACTTGCTAATTTAAGTGAAAACGAGTTAAGCACGGTAAAATCTATAAGAAGTGATGTTACAGCCCCTGAGTTTGCATTTAGATTTATTCAGTCCTTTGATGAGGTTATGGTAACTCTATCGGGAATGTCAAATTTCGAGCAAGCAAAGGAAAACATCAAAACCTTTAGCGAGGACAAAAAATTAAACGATGATGAATTTAAAAAAGCACTTGCTCTTGGCAAAAAAATGACAGAGTGTGTTCCTTGTACCTCTTGTAGATACTGCACAGAATATTGCCCACAGGGACTTGATATTCCAAAGCTTATTTCCCTTTACAACGAGCAGGTATTTTCCGGCGGTGGCTTTATTGTATCAATGAATTTAAATTCACTCCCCGAGGATAAACGCCCAAGCGCATGTATTTCTTGCGGTGCTTGTCAATCCGTATGCCCACAAAATATTAAAATCCCCGAAATTTTTGCAGATTTTGTTGAGAGAAGGAAAAAGTAGAATAGCCTCCATCTTTGAGGGAGGGGGACCGCGTTAGCGGTGGAAGGAGTATATGTGGTTTGGTCTCTCAATTATTACGCTTTCTCCCTCAGTCAGCTTTGCTGACAGCTCCCTCCCGGAAGGAGCCTAATGGGTGCTTGTCAGAATGTTTGCCCACAAAATATTAAAATTCCCGAAATTTTTGCAGATTTTGTTGAGCGTAGAAAAAAGTAAAGGTTCGCTTTGCGAACAGCGGTCAGCGGTTAGCCGTCAGCGGTCAGCAAGCAGTGCCTCGCCCCCGTTCCCTGTCACCGCTAAGTCGCTTTAGTGAAAACTTTTATTGACAAATGAAAAAGTTTTCAGTATAACATATTGTTTTAATAAAAAATCACGGATTGCTCCGTGATTTTTTTGTTGGAATTATTGCCACACAAATTGCGATTTGTCGCATTAAAATCAAAAAACTAATTTTGCCGACTGCGGGCGGTTAATACATCCGCTTCGCAGAGCGATATGTCGTGCAATGCACGCGCGATATAACCGAATAACTTCGGTAGCGATATGCTTTCCATAGGCGAAAGCGCGATATTCCGCAAAAGCGGAGCGATATGCACCTTCGGTGCGTGCTAACGGCTAACGGCTAACGGCTAACAGCTAAAAAATATATTTTCCTGCTGAAACGTTGTGTGTTACGCCATCAATTATGATTGTGCTATCCACAGGGGTTTCGATTTCGTAGCGGGTTTTGTTGTCAACGTGATACCATTTTGATGATACGGTGCCGTGCTTAGTTACTATTTTTGCAAATAGGTGGTCAAGCATATCGGTAGGCTTTGGTGCGATTTGGATTTTTGCAAAGCCAGGATCAAGTATCTTTATGCCACATGCTTCCTCATATATCCAATCGGCAACGCTTCCGTAGGCGTAGTGGTTAAAGGAGTTCATATCCTTTGACCAAAATTCGCCTTTTTCGTTTTTGCCATCCCAATGCTCCCAAATTGTAGTTGCGCCTTGATTTACAGAATATAGCCAAGATGGAAATTCCTCTTGTAAAAGAAGCTTATATGCAGTTTCGCTATATCCGTTTTGGGATAATGCATGAAGTAAAAACGGTGTGCCGACAAATCCTGTTTTTAGCTTGTTGCCATTTTTTACAGTCATATCGTTAAGCTGCTTAGCTACCTTTTCCTTGTCGGTGGCTATATCAAAATAAAGTGCTAATGCACATTCAGTTTGAGTTTTGTACCTTTTGAAGGTTTTTCTTATTCTATTTAAGATTTTTTCTTGCAAGGTGCGGTATTTTTTACTGCTTTTACCTAAAATTTCGCACACATCCCCCACTATTTTTACAGAATTATAGTAAAATACTGATGCGATAAAATCCTCATTTGATGAGCCGCGATAGCTTCCCTCAGGGGCATCAAGTCCCAGCCAATCTCCAAATTGATTGCAGCCATACCATAGGTATCTTTTTTTAGTATGAGTGCGAATATAGTCAAGGTATTTTACCATTGCTTTATACTGATTTTTAAGAAAATCAATATTGCCATAGGTCATATACATTGTGTATGGAATTATAGTTGCGCTATCTCCCCATACTGCTCCTGTATTTTCATCGGTGGACCAGTCCCAGCATACAGTTTGTGGAATAATATTTGGAATATTGCCCGCTTTTCCTTGGTCTAGCTTCAAGTCGGTAAGCCACTTTAAAAAGAATTTTTCTACATCAAAATTATATGATGCAGTCTTGCAAAAGACAGTTGCATCTCCTGTCCAGCCCTGTCTTTCATCTCGTTGAGGGCAATCGGTAGGCACATCAAGGAAGTTGCCTTTTTGTCCCCAAATAATATTTGAAAATAGCTGATTTAATTTTGCATTTGAGCTTTCAATATATCCCGTCCTTTTAATATTGGAATGAACAACAATAGCCTTGATATTTTCCTTAGTAATTTCACACGGGAAGCTATCAACGCGCATATATCTAAAGCCCCAAAATGCTAATTTTGGCTTATATGTGTTAATTCCATCTTTACAAATATACTCAAATCTCGCCTTAGCATCACGGTAATTTTCGTTATAGAAGTTGCCGTATTTATCAAGGACCTCGCAAGCTGTAAATTCTACCCTGTCGCCTTTTTTGGCGTTTACGGTAAACTCAAAATATCCTGTCATGTTTTGACCGAAGTCAATTAAAGTATCGCCATTTGGTGCTTTAAATATAGACACAGGGTGTATAATTTCCTGTTCAACAATTTTTTCGCCCTGCTGCTTTACAATAATTTCTTTAGTGTGGTCAAGTATAGATACAGGCGCTAGGGTGTTTTCAAAATTGCTATCGTAAATTTCCCCATCGTAAAGCTCCGCAAAGCGTAATTTATCCTTGCGCCCTTGCCAGCTATCATTTGTTACAATCGTTTCTATTGTATTATCGGTATATAAAATTTCAATTTGGCAAATTAGCGCTTTTGGCACATCATTTGCAACAACAAAATTGATTTTTCCGTTATACCACCCATCGCCCACTAAAATTTCAAGGGTGTTTTCATTTTTAAGCATAGATGTAATATCATACTCCTGATATTGCACTCTTTTTCTTGATGTAAAGCCTGGCGCTAAAATGAAATCTCCAGCTCTTAGTCCATTTAAGGTAGGAAAGTAACAGCCCAAGGATGAAACAAAAAGCGTTGCTTTCTTTACTTCCTTATTTATATTAAAGCTCTTAACAAAGCACGATGGCTCATGTAAAATATTATTTGGATGTGTTATCCATTTTGCATTTTCAAACATATTTATTCCTCAAAATCCTCTGGCAATCTATAATCAAACGGTTTTATTTTTTCATCTAAGTATTCAAAATAGCTTCTTCGTGAATTAGCTTCATTTTCATGCATTATTAAATTTAAGCATTTTAGAAGCTCCTCTAGGTTGATTATTCCTTTTTCGTAATTTGAAACCACGGACAAAATTCTGTTTTCATTTTCAAAGCTTCCTCTGTAATATTCAAAATTAACGCTTGGGCTGTCAACCTCGCTATATACACAACAGTCGCTTGATGCATAGTAGCCGATTATACACATATCGGTAGTATCGCCAATTTCCTTATATGCTTTAATGAGCTTTTCTCTGTTCTTTAACACCTCATCCTTTTCCGTGTAACCGTTTTTGATATACTCATCAACACTCCATGTAGAAGCAAAGCGCATTACCATAGGGTCTAAATACTCATTTAATGTATTGGTTTTCCTTACAACAATATCCCCTCTTTTAAAGGGAAGAGGGATATCAAGCCATAAGCTATCAAACATACATAGAATATCGCTATCATCCTCGCTTATGCCTTGGACCTCATAAATTTCAAGTGCTTCGCCACAATCATTAAATTTCACTATAATTTTGTCATTAACATCATTTAGCGACTGCATTTTTACCGAGTAATATCTTATTTTATTTTCAAGCTTGTATTCCTTAATATCGTTTTTGTAATGGTTAATACATTTATCATAGCTTGGAAATTGAATATCAAAATCCTCAGAGAAGCTTTTGTCCCCTTGGCATAAATAGCGGTAGCTGTATGCACAATTTTCGTTACTATACAGCTTTTTGAGTAAAGCGTTTTCTATTTCCATACGCTTTTTAAGACATTCAAAAAGGCTGTCGTACGCTTGCGTATTAGGTCTTTTTTCAACGCTTACATCACTTTCGTTTTCTATAAGGTATAAAAAAGCATCATGCTTTTCCTTTATGGTTTTATATTCGCTCATTGCGATAAAAAACGCTTTTTCAAGTGTAGAAAAGCTATAATTTATCTTTTCAAGGTGCTTTCTTACATCCCTTGAATTTATAAATTCAAATATATTCATTAAAACTTAACTTCCTTCATAAATTGAATTAAATTTTTGCCTATCATCATTGAGCCGTAGGTGCTTGGATGAACGCCATCGCTTAATGTTACATAATCGTTTGGCATCATGTCCTTGCCATCTGCCACATATGTATTTTCATATTTTAACGCTTCGCGCTTAATTATCTCTCTGCACCATTCAAAGCGATTTTCATCAAGCTCGCGAGTTCTAAAAAGCGGTGTCATTACAAGCTTTTTAACATTTGGGTAGATTTCGTTTAGTCTTTTAAAGTAGTCGCTAACTGCTTTTTCGTAATCGTAATCATCTCTTTTTTCATAGTAATTAGTGCCTAATGCAACTAAAATTCTATCAGGCGTAATACCATCAATTTTCATAAGGTGGCCCCCTTCAAAGCGATATCCGCCAATGCCTTGGTCGATAATTTCGTACTTATATTCTCTATTTAGAATATTGATATAGGAAATGCTGGCAAATTCTGGTCCTGCACCTTGTGTAATGGAATCGCCATATGCTAAAAGAGTTTTCTTGGCGTTTTTAAGTGTCTTATAGCCACCGTCTATTGTGAAATTCTTGATTTTAAAAATGCTTTCGTTGGGAAAGTAAATGGTTACTCTTTTTTCGCCACTTGGCAAGGTAAAATGAACGCTTGACTTTAAATTTTCCTCTATTTTATAGACACAGTGTAGCGTGTTTTCAATATAAAGGTCAACGGTGTTGGCTCTTGGGTGTGAGCAGGATGCTATATAATCAAATGAAATATTTTCGCTATCTGTTTTAAATTCAAGTCTAACTCCGCCTGTAAATCTTGACCAATTACGCCAGCCATAGTCAAATGTATCTTGGTTTATAAAATCTCTTTGGTTTTTGCCAAAGCGTGAAAATAAAATGTATCCATTTTCCTTGGTGTAGCCAATTACACCTCTTGCAAATTTCATTAAGGTTTTTTCAGTAAGCTTCATAATCCACCTCTTAATTGTGATAATTAAATTTTACAATATAAGAACTAATATGTCAATAGAAAATTAGGATGTAGGGGATAGGGGATAGGGAATAGGGAATAGGGGATGCACCGAAGGTGCATATCACGCAAGCATGCATGTAATCAGCCGCAGGCTGTATAAAGCCACGGACACGCCCCCGTCCCCTGTCCGCGCGGGTAGATACCCTATTTATATTGACAAAGACACAAAAATATGGTAAAATAGTAAAAGAGTGTAATATTAGAGGTATATTATGACAAATTATTTAAAGAGCGAAGCAAAGGTTACTAAGTTAAGTCAGCTTGGTTATATTTTGACAACTCCTAACAGTATAAATGAAAATGAGAAATATCCACTTATTGTTTTCTTGCATGGTGCAGGAGAGCGTGGGGACAATTTAGATTTGCTTAAATGCTACTGTGTGCCTAAGCTTTTTACAAACGATAATGAATATCATGGCTTAAAGGTATTTACCGTTTCTCCTCAATGCCCACAAGAAAAAACTTGGATTGACTTTAAAAATGAGGTTTATAGTTTAATTGATGAAATTTGCGAAAAATACCCCATTGACAAAGGTCTCATTTCCTTATGCGGTATTTCAATGGGTGGCTTTGGAACATGGGAGCTCGCTTTAACTGATGCAAAGCGTTTTCACAAAATTGCACCTCTTTGCGGTGGTGGAATGAATTGGCGCGCTTGGTATGTTAAGGATATCCCCATTAGAGTTTACCACGGCAGAAAAGATGACATTGTGCCACTTTCACAAAGCGAGGCGATGGTTAATTCCATTAAGCTTCAAGGCGGAAATGTTGAATTTACAATTTATGATGATTTATCCCACAACTGTTGGGACAGAGCTTTTGAGGAAACTGACCTAATAGAATGGCTAATTAGCTAATTTCCTATTTAAGGAAGGATAACATATGGAAGAAAAGAAAAGCATTAAAAGAAAAATCAAAAAGGTAATGCATATACTTAACCCATTTGCAGGCAAGGGTACTGCCAAAAAGGTTAAGGAAAGTCTTTCTGGTAGTGATTTTGTTTATATGTCAGAGTCATCTGTTGACACAAGCGAATTTATAAAAAAATCCTGTCAGGAAAATCCTGATACTTGCTTTACCGTATATGGTGGCGATGGCACTGTTTTTAAGGCAGTAAACGCGCTTATGGATAGCGGTTGCGCTGACAGAGCATCCCTTAAGGTTGTGCCTATTGGTAGTGGAAATGATTTTGTAAGAACCTTTGACGGCTTCAAGGGCGAAACTGAAATCGATATATTAACCTTTAATGGCAGATATGCTGCTAATGTAATCAACATGGGCTTTGACTGCTCTGTTGTAAAAAGAGTTGTTAATTTAAAGAAAAGCCCTCTCATTCCGGGCAGGCTTGCTTATACCTTTGGTGTTGCAGGTGAAATCTTTAATAAAAAGCCAATGGATGTAACTGTTACTATAACATTTGAGGATGGCTCACAGGAAATATTACAGGACAAATTCTTGCTTATTGCGGCAGGCAACTGCTGTTATTACGGCGGTGGCTTTAAGGCTGCTCCTGCTGCAAAATACAATGACGGCTTAATTGATGTTGCGTTAGTAAGAAATGTATCTATACCCACCTTTATCGGTCTTATAGGCGACTATAAGAAGGGCACTTTCGTGAACTCTGCCACAGGCGAGGTTTGCGAAAAATTCAAGAAATACGTTATTTACAAAAAATGCGTAGGTATTAAGGTAGAGGGCTGCGGAAGCGTATGTGCTGACGGCGAAATATTTGATGAAAACGAGGTTGAAATCGGCATTATTCCTAAGGCACTAAACTTAATTGTTGATTAGCTGATACTATAATATAAAAAACGGAAATTTTACAATTTCCGTTTTTATTTTTACTATTTAGTTTTGAGTACCGTAGAGCAATCTAGCCACAGCCTTTTGTGCTTGGTCGGAATAGTAGCCCTCTCCACCTATACATTTTTTGTAATACTCAATAGCTTCGTTTTTTCTGCCTTGCCCCTCGTATATTTTAGCAATTTCAAAGCTTTTATCAGCTAGCTTATACCAATAAATTGCATCATTCATATTTTTGATTTCGTAATGATATATTTTTGCAACCTCATCATAGTTGTTTATCCTTTTATATAACTCTAATGCAAATGAAATATTTTTTGCAACGCCTAAGCCGTAGCGGTTATACCGTGCCACTCGTTCAATCGCAGGGGTGTAGCCCTTGTCATAAGCTTGCTTATACCAAAAATATGCTTGTAAATAAAGCTCCTTCTTGGCGTTTTCGTTGTTTTCGCTATACGATGAAAGACCATTAATCTCATTTTGGATTGCTTCGCCCATATAAAAAAGTCCTTCTGCAACGCCTTTATTTGCTAAATCCTTATACCATCTTAGTCCTTCTATTTGATTTCCACCAAGGTAATTAATTCTACCAAGCAAGCATTGAGCGGTTATATTGCCCTTAGCTGCAATCGGTCTTAAATAATTCAACAATTTTGGGTTGCGCATTGCTTCTTTTTCGTGATTTTCACATGCTTTTGAAATATTTTCTAAAAAGCCATCCGGCATCTCTATTTCAAGCTCGCTGGCAAGATTTAATGCAATCGCATAAGCCTTATATGCTGTGTCAAGATTTTTTTGTCTTATTGCTTCATTGCCAACTAAAAGTGCTTCCTTAAAGTCATCGGGCCTTCTTCTTATAGCCTCTTCCTCTTCTCTTTGCTTTCTTTCAAGCTCTGCCTGTCTTTGCTTTTCTTGATTTTCTCGCTCCTCTTGTCTTTGCTTTTCAAGCTCGCGCTGAGCTTTTTCTTGTTCTAAACGAGCTTTTTCCTGCGTTTTTATATGCTCATCATATTTTTTTATAAATTCTTCACATTCCTTATCGTTTATGTGCGCTCCACCCAAAAGCTTTTTAAAAGTTTCGATTGATTTTGATACATAATAGCCAGTTGTGGCTTGGTTTTCATTTTTAAAATAGAAGTATCCGTTAATGTCAGTAAAATTTTTAGAGGCAACTCTTATACAGCCTATATACCCGTTTATATCGGTAGGGTCATCATCAATCATTTTTGTATAGATTTCCATTGCTTGCTGATACTTTTCTGTTATTGCGAAGGCGCGAGCCTTACTTAGCCTTGCTTGATATTCCTTATCAATGCTAATTGCCCCATCTAGTGAGCTGAAATCAAAGTTTGTTGATTGATTTTCTTCTATTCCTTCAACTAATTTTTTACCGCAGTACGAGCAAAATACACTATCATCTAAAACAGTTTTTCCGCAAAATCTGCAAAACAAATATATCACCTCTTTATTCGTTTTTTATATTATAGCATATTTTTTAAACGATTTTCCATATTTTTACCAAAATAATATATATAAAAAACACAGTCCGAAAACTGTGTTTTTTATGCATTGTAAATTAAGCCACTAATCACTAAAAAAGCAAGGCAAATTTGCCTTGCTTTTGGTTTTATTTCTTAATAATTTCGCCGTAAATTTGACCGAATGCCATTGCAGCGTTTGACTCGTCTGTGTCAATGTGCATAGCAGCGCTAAAGTTTGGATGTACTCTTACTACTACATCATCGTAAATTGTTGTTCTGCCCTCTGATGCAACCTTAACCATAACGATTTCCTTGTCGCTTACATTTGCTTCAGCTGCTTCATCTGGTGTAAAGTGGATGTGACGCTTTGCAACGATAACGCCCTCAGCTAATTCAACCTCACCGCATGGACCAAC
>JAZSHT010000176.1:0-3942 GCA_045533435.1 Eubacteriales bacterium
ATGTGGTCGTTTCTTGTTGACTGGCAAAGGGGTAGGCGGAATTCGTTTTGGATTTTGCCCATTAATGCAAGGGCGGTTTTTATGGGGATAGGATTTACCTCTTGGAACATTTCTTTTATAAGTATCATTATGCGAAGCTGAATTTCGGTGGCATTTTTGATGCTTCCCGATAGAAATTCGTGGCACAGAGTGTGCATAATTTCAGGAATTATATTGCTAACCACCGATATTACACCCTTGCCACCTAATGACATAATCGGCAAGGTAAGGTCATCACAGCCTGAATAAATATCGTATCTATCGTGGCAGGCTTGTATAATCTCAGCGGCATATGAAATATTTCCGCTTGCTTCCTTAATTCCCACTATATTTTCTATTTGAGATAGCGCTTTATAGACACTTATAGGGATATTTACCCCTGTGCGTGATGGCACATTATATAAAATTATAGGCACATCTACGCTTTTTGCGATAGCGCTATAATGCTCAATTAGTCCTCTTTCCGTTGTTTTATTGTAGTATGGTGTAACGACAAGAAGTCCATCCGCGCCTTGACTTTGGGCGCTTTTAGAATATCTTATTGATACCTGTGTGTTATTTGTGCCGCTTCCTACTATAAGTGGTACTCTTTTATCAATTCGCCTTTTGGCAAATGCAATAATTTCATATCTTTCACTTTCCGAAACCGTTGCGCTCTCTCCTGTTGTGCCAAGGACAACTATTGCATCGGTTTTATTCTCTATTTGAAAATCAATCAGGTTGCCAAATGCTTCATAATCTATGCCCCCATCACGAAAGGGCGTAACTATGGCGGTGGCAGAGCCGGTAAATAGTGTTTGTTTGTTCATAGTTTTCTCCGAAAAAGGGGATAGGGGACAGGGTATAGGGAATAGGGGGATACAAAAAATTCAGAAGCTTACATATTTTAAAAAACAGTTGAAATATTCTTTACTTTAATATATAATATAAGATGAGTAAATTTATACTGATATATTTAACGCTTACTGTGTAGAGTAATCTTCCCTGTGAGGGTCGCGAACCCCTATATCCTATCCCCTATCCCCTATTACATTATATTCAAAGGACAAAACAATGATAAAAAACAATCTACCGAAAACGGATTTACAAACTAAGGACTTTTACTACGATTTACCCTCTGAGCTAATTGCTCAAACACCCTGTGAGCCAAGAGACCATTCAAGAATGATGGTTTTAAAGCGTGATGGAAGCATAGAGCATAAGCATTTTTACGATGTTATAGACTACCTAAATGAGGGGGATGTGCTTGTAATTAACGATTCAAGAGTTATCCCTGCAAGAATTTACGGCGACAAGGTAAGAGATGAGGGCGCGTTTGCTTCAGCTCCATCAAAAATTGAAACGCTTCTTTTAAAGCAGCTTGAAAATAATCGTTGGGAAGTGCTTCTTCGCCCTGCTAAAAAGGTAAAAATTGGCGGTAAAATTGACTATAACGGAATTTTAGAGGCTACTGTATGTGAAATAGTTGAGGATGGAAACAGAATTGTAGAGTTTTCCTTTGATAAGGACAAGTATTCCTCAATTTATGAGGTTTTAGATATTATCGGCTCAATGCCCTTGCCCCCTTACATAACCGAAAAATTAGAGGACAAAAACCGCTATCAAACAGTATATGCAAGGGAAAATGGCTCAAGCGCCGCACCTACTGCGGGACTTCACTTTACAAAGGAATTACTTGAAAAAATTAAGAAAAAGGGAATAAAAATTGCTCCCGTTATGCTCCATGTGGGCTTAGGCACATTCCGTCCTGTTAAGGCAGAAAAAATCACAGACCATATTATGCACGCTGAATATATTTCAGTATCCAAGGAAAGTGCAGATATTATAAACACCGCTAAAGCAAACGGTGGCAGAATAGTAGCCGTTGGCACTACCTCTTGCCGTACACTTGAATCCGTTGCGCGTGATGACGGCACAATTCAAGCAATAAGCGGAAATACAGGCATTTTTATCTATCCAGGCTATAAATTCAAAGCCGTTGACACGCTTATAACAAACTTCCACCTGCCAGAAAGCACACTTTTAATGCTTATCTCTGCCCTTGCCGGCAAGGAAAGAATTATGGATGCATATAAGGTGGCAGTAAACGAAAAATATAGATTTTTCTCGTTTGGGGATGCGATGTTTATAGAATAAACATTAGTGATCAGTGGTCAGTGGTCAGTGGTCAGAAAGTAACCTGTTCCAACAAAACTGACAAACTGAATTTACTATAACCAAAAATACTCACAAAACACAAAAAACGGTTTGTAGCTATGTCAATCAGCTAACTGCTGACCACTGACCACTGCACTGACCACTTAAATAAAACAAAATCAGGGCTTTAGAGGGTGAGGAAAAATTCCCGAACGCGTACACGTCGCTGTACTGGCGTACTGCAGAGTAGCGGTCGCGAATAGAAAAGCAAAACTGGAATTTCTCCCAAAGGGAAAATTCCTACATTAAATACTTCTTTATCGTATTGATAAACGAATGATACTATTTAAAGTTTGCTTTTCGGTTTTACCAGCCTGTAAAGTCCTACGGAGAAAAAATGAAAGTAATTGCAATAGTAGGCCCAACCGCAGTTGGCAAAACTGCATTGGCTATAAAGCTTGCAAAGGAGCTTGACGGAGAGATAATTTCCTGCGACTCTATGCAGATATATAAGGGAATGAATATTGGCACTGCCAAGCCTACAAAAGAGGAAATGGCTGAGGTTAAGCACCATTTAATTGACATAAAAGAGCCTAACGAGGACTTTTCCTGCGCCGATTATGCTATTTTGGCAAAATCGTGCATTGAGGATATTATATCCCGTGGCAAAACTCCGATTTTTTGCGGTGGCACAGGTCTATATCTTGATAGTGTTATTGAAATCGGCTCATTTTCAAGTACCTTTAAGGATGAAAATTACAGAGCTTCTCTTGAAAAATTAGCCGAGGAAAGGGGCAACGAGCATATACATAATATGCTAAAGGAAATTGACCCAAAAAGCGCTGAGGAAATACATCCAAACAACCTAAAAAGAGTTATTCGCGCCATGGAAATATATCACTCATCAGGCGTTACAAAATCCGAATGGGATGAAAAATCAAAGGAGCAAAAGCCACCTTACCACGCGACTGTTCTCTTTTTAAACTGTAAGGACAGGGAGCTTTTAAAGAAAAGAATTGACCTTCGCGTTGATATGATGATGGCAGAGGGGCTTTTTGATGAAGCGCTTGATTTATATAACCGTGGAATGCTAAACGAGGAATACACCTCATTTGGAGCTATTGGCTATAAGGAGCTGCTTCCCTTCTTTAAAAATCTTGACACTCTTGAAAGCTGCATTGAAAGGCTGAAAATTTCAACAAGACAGTATGCAAAAAGACAGCTTACTTGGTTTTCAAGAAAGGAAAATTACCACACAATCTATGTTGATGAGGTTGACCCCTTCACTGAGGCTATGAAAATTATAGGAAAAGCATAATATGAAAGAGCAAATAATTAAGGAAAATTACGAAAGAATTTCAAAGGAAATAAAGGAATTAAATAAAAGCGTTACTCTTTTAGCCGCCACAAAAATGCAAACGGTAGAGGATATAAACTATCTTATTTCCTTAGGCTGTACTCACATTGGAGAAAACAGAGTAAATGAGCTTACCGAAAAATACGAATGCTACGATAAAAGCGCAGAGCTTCATTTTATTGGCACATTACAAACTAACAAGGTAAAGTATATAATTGATAAGGTATCTCTTATTCACTCTGTTGATACAGTTGGACTTTTAAAGGAAATAAACAAGCGCGCTGAAAAAATTAACAAGGTAATGGATATACTTTTAGAGGTAAACAGCGGTAAAGAGGAAAACAAAAGCGGAATTATGCCTGAGGATGTGCGCGAATTTTACGAGCTTACCAAGGAATATAAAAATATCC
>JAZSHT010000006.1:0-17253 GCA_045533435.1 Eubacteriales bacterium
ATGTGACGCTTTGCAACGATAACGCCCTCAGCTAATTCAACCTCACCGCATGGACCAACTAATTTGCAAGCACCTGAGTTTGCAACATCGCCGCTCTCTCTAACTGGAGCTGTAACGCCAAGAGTTCTTGCATCTGTTAAAGAAACCTCAACCTGTGATGCTTTTCTTTCTGGGCCAAGAACGATAACATTCTTGATTGTGTTCTTAGGACCTACGACGCTTACTCTTTCCTCGCAAGCAAATTGACCTGGTTGGCTTAAGTCCTTCTTAAATGTAAGAGCATGACCCTCACCGAAAAGGATGTCAACATGTTCCTTTGCAAGATGTACATGTCTTGCGCTTGTTTCAACGATTACCTTGTTGTTCATTTTGTTTATCTCCATTTCAAATTATTAATCTAAATTTTGCCGTGCAGTATTATAGCACAATTTGGAATTGATGTCAAGACATCATAAGCTAAATTTTCCATGCAAGGGAATTTAGCCGATTAATCATTTTAAAGCAAAACATCTAATCTAGACACATCATCAAAGCTTTCACGCTTAATTGCAACTCTGTCGGTTTCCCCAAGCAGGACAACGGCAGGGCGTGGGAGTCTATTATAATTTGATGCCATTGAATAGTTATATGCGCCTGTTACTAAAACTGCGATATTGTCGCCTCTTTGCACTTTTGGGATTGTTACATCCTCTTGGATAAGGTCTCCGCTTTCACAAAGGCGACCTGCAATTGTGCATACATAGTCCGCTTTTTTTGTCATTTTGTTAGCGCAAAGAACTGTGTAGGCAGATTGATAAAGAGCGTATCTTGGATTATCACTCATTCCGCCATCAATAGCAACATAGTTCTTATAGCCTGTGATTTCCTTAACTGAGCCAACTGTGTAAATTGTCATACCGCTGTCAGCAACAATGCTTCTGCCGGGCTCCATTAAAATAACAGGATATGGTAAATTATTTTTATCGCAATAGTTATTTATGTGCTCGGAAATACGGCGTATATTATCGGAATAATCAATGTGTGGGTCGCTTTCCACATATCTTACGCCAAAGCCACCACCAAGATTTAAATATTCTGCGGTATAGCCTAATTTTTCTCTAATATCACCGATAAATGAAATCATAATATCGGCAGCATCGCAAAATGGCTCAATTTCAAAAATCTGTGAGCCGATATGGCAATGAAAGCCGCGAAGGTCGATGTTTTTTAGAGTTAGTGCGGTTTTAGTAATTTCAAAGGCTTGTCCTGTTTCAATGGCTGTACCAAATTTACTATCAACCTTGCCTGTTGAAATTGCTTGGTGTGTATGTGGGTCAATGCCCGGTGTAATTCTAAATAGAATTTTTTGCTTTGTGTTTAGCTCGCCTGCAATTTTATCAATGGCGTAAAGCTCATCATAGGTATCAACGATAAAGAAGCCGATTCCCTGCTCAATGGCAAATTTTATATCGCTGTCTGTTTTGCAGTTACCGTGGAAAAATGCATTTTCAAGTGGGAAGCCTGCCTTAATGGCAGTATAAAGCTCGCCGATTGAAACAATATCGGTGCATATTCCCTCTTCCTTTGCAATTTGGTACATTCCCACAAAGGAAAGCGCCTTAGATGCAAATAATGGGCAGGATTTTTCGCCAAAATATTGCTTCATTGCATTTTTGTAGGTGCGCATTGTTTTTCTTATTTTATTTTCATCAAGAAGCATAAGAGGTGTGCCATATTTTTTTGCAAGCTCAACCGTATCGTAGCCTGCAAATGTTAAATTATCGCCACTTATGCCAAGATTTTCGTGTAGAAGTTCACTCATATTATTTAGTGGTCAGTGATTAGTGGTCAGTGGTCAGCGGTTAGCTATTTGACCTATCCCCTATCCCCTATATCCTATTCCCTATCTCCTATATCATAACATTTTCAATTTTTGAAAATATCCTTCATTGTGTAAATTCCCGCTTCCTTGCCTACTAAATACTCTGCTGCCTTGATAGCGCCATCGGCAAAGAGGGCTCTATCAAATGCGGTGTGCTTAAGTAGGATTTGCTCAGTATCGGTGGTAATATACACCTCATGAATACCAACGATATTTGCCATACGAAGTGCATGAATACCGATTTCATTCTTTTCGCGCTTGCACATACCGCTTCTTCCAAAAACATATTTTGCATTTGGTCTTACATCTTTTATGCTATCAGCAAGCATTAACGCAGTTCCGCTTGGAGCATCTGCTTTTCTTATGTGATGTGTTTCCACAATTTCAATTTCCGCATTTGGAAATGCACTTGCTACTCTTTTTGCAGTTTCGCAAAGTGTTGCAATTCCTATTGACATATTGCCTGATAAAAACACAGGGACCTTGCTTGAAGCTTTTGCTACATATGATTTTTCCTCATCGTTAAGCCCTGTTGTGGCTACTACCACAGGCACATTAGCTTTTACAGCGTAGTCAAGCACATCCTTAACTACTGTATGGAATGAAAAATCAATTATAACATCTGGCTTGTCCTTAATTTTGTCAAAATCGGAATAATAGGTGTAGCTTTCGTTACCACTTGACATTTTGTCAACGCCACAGAAAAGCTCACAGGTATCACTTTTAGAAATAGCCTCTAAAACATGACCGCCCATTTTTCCGTTTGAGCCGTGTACTAATACCTTAATCATTATATGTTAATTCCTTGCTCTCTCATAAGCTTGAACATCTTTTCGCGATTAGCCTCGGTCATAGATGTAAGTGGTAAACGAAGTGTATCTGTGCCATAGCCCATTTTAGCCATTGCAGCTTTTACTGGAATTGGGTTTACCTCACAGAATAGGCTATCAATAAGTGCATGTAAATTATATTGCATTTTTGCAGCAGCGCCATAGTTGCCCTCTAATGCATATTTACACATTTGAACAGTTTCCTTTGGTAAAAGGTTAGATACAACTGAGATAACACCCTTACCACCAAGTGACATAATTGGCACGATTTGGTCATCGTTACCGCTGTAAATATCAAGGTTTTCGTGAACATATGACATTGTTTCAACGATTTTGCTAATGTTACCGTTAGCTTCCTTGATAGCGATAATGTTTTCATGATTCATAAGTGATTTATATGTAGCAGGCTCAATATTAACGCCTGTTCTTGATGGAACATTGTATAAAATAACAGGTGCTGTGCTATGGTCAGCAAGTGCATTGAACATATGAATAAGACCTGCTTGAGTAGCCTTATTATAATATGGAGTTACAGTTAAAACTGCATCTGCTCCAACATCGCAAGCATGCTTTGTAAGTGATAAAGCGTAGTCAAGGTCGTTACTACCTGTGCCTGCAATAACAGGAACTCTCTTGTTAGCTCTTTCAACAACTCTTTGAATTACCTTTCTATGCTCATCATCGGTAAGAGTTGAAGCCTCGCCTGTTGTACCACAAGCTACAAGACCGTTAATTCCTTGTTCAATTTGCCAATCTACTAATGCATCAAGTGCTTTATAATCTATACTGCAATCCTTATTCATTGGAGTTACAAGGGCGGTTGCTACGCCTTCAAATAATGTCTTTTTCATTTTGTTTATTACCTACCTTTAGATATAATATAAAATATTGCATATATTTTAGCACTATAATCTATGTATGTCAAGTTTTTTGGAAAAATTTTAGCAGATACTTGACTTTTTTTTCATATAATTGTATAATCAATGCATAAATTTTCAAGAAAGCGTGATATTATGAACCGTATTGTAACTATTCAAGATATTTCTTGCTTTGGCAAGTGTTCTATAACTGTTGCACTTCCGCTTATTTCATCAATGGGGGTTGAATGTGCTATAATTCCTACCTCAATTTTATCAACTCACACAGGTGGATTTGAGGGCTTTACCTTTCGTGATTTAAGCGATGATATTTCAAAAATTGCAGAGCATTGGAAAAGATACAATATAGAATTTGATGCGATTTATACAGGATATTTAGGCTCGGTTGAACAAATAAATTCCGTTATTGATTTTATAAATGACTTCAAAAAGGAAAGCACTATTGTTTTCGTTGACCCTGCTATGGCAGATAAGGGCAAGCTTTACACGGGATTTGACAGCGATTTTCCTTCTCATATGGCAAGGCTATGCGCTAAGGCGGATATTATTGTGCCAAATATGACAGAGGCTTCTCTTATGCTTGGCGTTCCCTATACTGAAAGCTACGATGAAAGCTACATTAAAAATATGCTTAAAAAGCTCTGCTCCTTGGGCTGCAAAAAAGCGGTTTTAACAGGTATTTCCTTTGAAAAGGATAAGCAAGGCGCAGTTTACTACGATAGCGAAAGCGACACATATTATTCCTACTTTAACGAAAATGTTCCAATGAGCTTCCACGGCACAGGAGACACATTTGCAAGTGTGTTTGTGGGTGGCTTAGTTCGCGGATTAGGACACAAAAAAGCGCTTGAGCTTGCCGTTGACTTTACCGTAAAATGCATTAAGGACACAGTACCTTACGCAAGTGAGCATAAGTATGGAACAATGTTTGAAAATGCTATTCCGTATTTGGTTGAAAGATTAAAATAGAGAAAAAGCAATCCGATTTTGGCGGATTGCTTTTTCTTTAATGATATGTAACGATACATCTTTTGTTTATTCCCATCATATGCTGATAACATTTAAAGCCAGACGGTAAAACTAATCTTTCAAGATCATCACTTCCGGTAAAAAGATCCTCACATGCAATACATTTCACGCTTCTTGGAATTACTAATTGTCTTATCCCTGTATGCGTAAATGCAAAGGCGCCTATTTCCTCAACTGTTGAAGGAATTGTTACAGATGTTAAGCTAGAGCAATATCGGAACATTGAGGCTGATATCTTTTTCAAGCTGTAAGGCAAGCTGATGCTTTTTAAGCTTCCGCAGCCTTCAAATGCGGCATATCCGATTTGCGTATCGCTACCGGAGAAAACAACGGTGGTTAAGTCTCTGCAATCGTTAAACGCACTGTCTCCAACCACCCTAACAGTCGCAGGAATATTAACAGAGGTTAATCCCCACACACCATAAAATGCAGCATTGCCGATTTTTTCAAGTCCGTAAGGGAAGGTTACGCCATCTATTGACTGTGCCTGAAACACGCCATGCTGTATTTCTCTTACACCTGATGGTATCATAATATGTGGCGCGCGTAATGGGTCTTGCTCATTGTATTCAACTAAAACTCCGTTTTCAATTACCAATTCCTTAGGCTTTCTACTAAAAAACATAATTTTTCTCCTTAGCTTAAAATTAAATTTTACACTCTAATTTTAACATATCAGCTTAAATCAGTCAACAATTAATTGAAAATATTAGAGTTGTATGATATACTTAAAGTATGAGGTGATATTTTGACTTATTTTGTATCGGATTTGCATGGAGAATATGAGCTTTTTTGCTCACTTTTAGAAAAAATAAAATTTACTGACACGGACACTATGTATGTGTGCGGGGATATTTTAGAAAAGGGAGATTGCTCCCTAAAGCTTCTTGCACTTATTTCCTCAATGAAAAATATTCATTGTGTAATGGGAAATCACGATAGAAATTTTATAAAATTTTATCGTGCCATCATGGAAAAATCCCCTACTGATTTTGATGTAGTGCTTAATTGTCTTCGCCAGTTCTTTTTTGATGAGGCAGGCGAGCTTACTTGGAATATGGTTGACTATCTTGATATGCTACCATACTATATTGAAGCAGATGATTTTATTTGTGTGCATGCGGGAATTCCTCTTGATGAAAATAAAAAGCTCCTACCTCTTGATAAGGTTAGTGAGGAGCAATTTATTTTTGATAGGCGTTTTAAGGACAGCGATGTTATCCATGAAAGCGAAAAATGTGTGTTTTACGGACACACGGTGGCAGAAAACGGTAAAATCACCGCTTATAAGAGAGAAAATTGTGCTGATAACAGTATTAAGGATTTTTACAAAATCCATTTAGATACGGGAGCTTGGCAAAACGGAATTTTAGGGTGCTTTTGTCTTGAAAATTTAAAGTGTGTATATGTAAAAAAATAAGGTGAGGCTAAATTTTAGCTTCACCTTTTCTTTTTAAATTTCTGTGGAATTTGATTTGAATGTATCCTTTTGTGAGCATCCTGCTCTACCGCCGCCTGCACAAGCACAGGCGCAGGCACAAGCGCACGCACATCCACCACCACTGCCGTGGCTTCTGCCACCGTGAGAGGATACGTGTTTACTTGCTTCTTCTTCGTAATATTTATTTCTTCTGCCGTAGATGTACATATGGTGTCCGTAACCACGGAAAAGCCCTCTGCCTCTGTAATAAGATACAAAACAGTCAATACTGTGTGCTATTGCAATTACGCAAAAACAGATTACAACAAGCAAAACTAAAATTATTGTGAGACGGTCCTCATCAAGAGCACTACCTACTCCACTGTCGTCAAACTCTTGATAGAATGTAGTAGGCGCGTTAAATTCTTTATAATTTACCCTTAATAAACGATACTCTCCCTCTTCCATTGAGCCGGACCAAACAAGATAACCATCTTTTTCCGTTGCTGAATTGGAATAGGAAACGCTGTCACTGTTTTTCCAATAGAATGAGTAATTATCAACGGGGACAAGGTTAAACCAACAGGGTACAAATTCATAGAATTTTTGTCCGTTTTTTTCACAAAGCATACTGCCTTGGTTGATTTTAATTGAAAATTCAAATGTGTCAAAAGCATAATAACTCTTTTTAAAGTCAACGTCCATATGGCATTGACTGTTATCATCGGTATACTTTTCGATGCTTTTAATATTGTCGGAATATTCAATTACCGAATAATTAGGGTTTGCCACTCCTATATACACCCAAGTTAGAGGTCCTCTTGTGTCAAGTGGACTCCACTTGATTTTGTATTCAATATTGAGCGTACCGTTTTCTTGCGGCTCTATGAAAATTTCGTAGTTATCTATTCTATCTCTCGGCGAGGGGTCATAAAAAATGATGACTAAAACACAAATTGCAATAACGATAGACAGACCGATTATTAACCAAGTAGATTTTTTAGGGAAAGTTCTGCGTCTTTTGATTGCTTCTTCCGAAAAATCATAGGGATTTGCTTTTTCTCTTGACATTTTATTCACACTCCCCTCTGTTTTCTTTTCTAAACGGACAATTTAATGCTTCGGTATCGTTCATATTTCTTAAACCGTAACATTTTTTATTGTTCCATATTTTATTAAAGTTTTCAGTCAGGATATTACCAAGACCGCTTCCCTCTTTTAACCAGCTTTGACAAGGTATAACTGTGCCATCGGGAGCTATTGCCATATTGGATAGACAAGCACCACACATTGGTACATTCATATTAAGATTTTCAAGCAATTCTTTGTCTATAAGTCCGGGGGATGTAAAATCTATTTCCATTCCGTTTTCGTTACAGAATTCCTTTGCTTGCTTTACGATTTCGTATAGCTCATCTGAGGTTAAGTCATATTCGGCATGGTTAATTTCAGCCGTACCTGTACAAATTAAACCACTGACTGTAACAAATTTTACGCCCAAATCTCTAACAAACCTTAAAGTGGATATGTAGTCACTATTTTTCTTGCAAAGAGGGGTATTTATGCTTACATCAAGCCCTGTGGAAACTGCATTTTTAATACCGTTTACTGTATCATTAAAATGCTCACTTCCAACTAAAGCATTATGTATACTTTCATCGCTTGAATATAGTGTAATTTGCACACTATCAAGGCTTGCTTTTGCTAAATTTTCACACAAAGTGGGGGATAAAAGCACTCCATTAGTATTTAAGCGTGTAACAAACCATTTAGAATAGTCAATAAGCTCACACAAATCCTCACGCATTGTGGGCTCGCCACCTGTAAATGTAATCATTGGCACGCCTGCTTGTTTTAACTTATCAATGGCATTTTTCCACTCCTGTGTAGATAACTCCCTTGCTTTGCTAAGGCATTGTCCTGATGCGTAGCAGAAAATACATTTTTGGTTGCATTGCCATTTTCCGTTTTCATCATTCATGGCACTTATCATAAGATCCATTCTATGTGGAGCAAGCATATTTTTTCCGTACAGTCTTATTGACATTTTGTCAATTTCGGCGTCGGGCTTTTCGCCCCTTGCTATTTTAAAAATAGCATCAAGCATAAATTTAAGATCTTCTTTTAGGTCTTCTTTATTTACGAAGTAAATTTTGTTTGTTTTATTTACCGCGTTTTCAAATATAGCTTCAAAGTCACTATCGGTAATAGGCTTGCCATCAAATTTATTCACCTCGCTGATAAACTTGGATAGCATAACCGCCCAAGAATAACCAAGTGGCAAAAGGTAATAGCCATTTAAAATTACAATGTAGCTTGATGATTTGAACAGGTTGAATTTTGGTGGTATTAAGTGAATACGGACAACGCCGGGGCCGTCCGGGTTAAAGGTGCAGTGCTTTACTCCACTCTTTAATTCTCTATACTGTGCGATTTTGTTAAACATTATTGAATTTCCTTATTTTAATGAAGAATGAATTGCAACATTGTTGCATAAAATTGACCTTTGGTCATGAATTAAAGCGAAGCTTCATTTACTCAACCATAGTCCATACAAGCATTTCGCTTTCTCCGCGATTGGCGAAGGTGTAATATGGAATGAGCTTGGCTTTGATTTTAATTCTTTCGTTTGATAGCTTGGCGTAGAGCTTATTGCTTGGCTTTCTTCTAAATGCATCTGCCTCTAAGCATAAAGCGTTTAGTGATGTGTCGATAAATTCGGTAAATTCGGTGTTTTTATCAAGGCGAATATCGCGAAGGTTTTTGCCGTTATCTACCTCTTCAAGACAGTAAACCATAGGTCCGCGCATTACTGCCACCTTGCCGCTATCAAAGGTTACCAACGGATTGGCTTCAACAAATGTTGGCTTCATTTCAAAATTAAGCGTTACCGTGTCGCCATCATTTACATTGAATATAGCGTAGCCGTTTTCTGTTTCACCCTCATATGCGTCGATATATTCAGGAATACGGATACAGAGCTTGGTGCTACCGCCCTTTACTGTAATTTGGATTTTTCCATCAAGTGGATAAGATGTTTTTTGTTCAATGGTTAAGCCTCTTATTTGTGCGGTGCTTTCCATGAATTGATGAACATAAATTGCATTTTGGTCGTAGGTGTATAGATAATTACCTATTGATGGGACAAAACGAACAATGTTTGGGGGACAGCAGGAGCAGAAAAACACCTCTACTCTTTCTGTGATTGGCATGCTGATTGTTTTCTCATTTAGCTCTTCATCTCTTCCCTTAAGATAGGGCAATACCTCTAATGGATTACAATAGAAAAATGATTTTCCATCAAGGGAAAATGATGATAAAAAGCCGTTGTAAAGCGCTCTTTCAATTACATGGGAATACTTAACATCGTTTGTTAAAAGCAACATTCTGTGTGCGAAAAGGACAAGTCCGATTGCGGCACAGCTTTCTGTATATGCGATAAGGTTCGGTAGGTCATAAGGGATTGTAAATGCTTCCCCCGCCTTTGATGAGCCAATGCCGCCTGTTATATACATTTTGTGGTTTACAATATCATCAAAAAGCTTTTCGCAGGCATCAAGAAGAGATTTATCATTGTAGCGAAGAGCTAAATCTGCCATTGCGCTATACAAATATACTGCTCTTACGGCGTGTCCTACTGCTTCATCCTGTTCTCTTACAGGCTTATGGGATTGATGGTAGCTTTCTTTACACCAATCGTTTAAAAATTCAGGCTTTTTGCCTCTTTCATCAACGAAAAATTTGGAAAGCTCTAAATATCGTTTTTCGCCTGTTACCTCGTACATTTTTACAAGTGCAAGCTCTATTTCCTCATGTCCTGGGGTGGCAAAGCCGGTATCTCTGTCAATTTTGAATCGTTTTTCAATATAGTCGGCGTATTTGCACATCAAGTCAAGAAATCTTTTCTTGCCTGTTGCTTGATAATATGCAACGGCGGCTTCCATTAAGTGTCCTGCGCAATAAAGCTCGTGGCAATCGCGGTATTTGAAGCGGTTTTGCGGCTCTACCGTTTGGTAAAAAATATTGAAATATCCACACTCATCCTGATTTTTTTCAATTAAGTCAATTAGATTTTCAACGATTGCTTCAAGGTGCGGCTCGCCCTTTTCTGCTAGCAGATATGCTACGCCCTCCATCCATTTTGCAACATCACTATCCCAATAAATATGAGGCTGCACAGAGGTGTTCTTATCAAAATCAAACACCTCAATTCTGCCTGTTTCGTAAAAGCGGTCATATACTGCCTTTGCAGTTACATTTCTAACTAAGTCTTGTCTTTCCTTCCAAAAGCCACCTGTGATTTTTATATTGCTAAAATTTACAGATTTCATTTCTACCTCGTTTTGTTATGATTTTCAGTTTGATTTTAGCATACTTTTTCGTGTTTTTCAACCTGTTTTAGAACAAATTCTATAATAATAAAATATTTGTAAATTTTTCTGTATTATTGTTGATTTAATCAAGCGCATATGATATAATATAAAAAATTTTTATTCTTTAAGGAGATAATGACAATGAAGAAAAAACACTTACTTCGCAGTATTCTTGCGATTGCTTTGTGCATTTTAATGATTGGTACAGTCATTGCAGTTGGCTATACGATTTATGAAAATGTTCAAGGCAAAAAGGTAGTTATTGACAAGGACAACAACTTGCCTGTTGTTAAGCCTTCTAATGGTAGCGTATCTGCTCCTGTAACTACTGAAAACGGTTTAACTGTTAGCGACGTTATTTTGAAGACAAATAACGATGGCGTTTTAGCGGTTATTCCACAAGGCACAAAGCTTAACGATGGAGTTAAAGAGGTAACTCTTACCGTTAAGAAAATCAAGGACAGCCAAGCTAACATTGAGCTTGAGGCTAACGAAGAAAAGGTTTCATACGATATTCACATTGAGGGCGTAGCAAATGACAACACCGCTCCTATTAAGGTTTACGTTAAGGAAATGTTACCTATCGGTCTTAACATTGGTAACTATTCACTTTACCACGTAGAAAATGGCGCGACGGTTGAAATGACAGTTGTTGACGGCGAGGCTACACATAACAGCTTTGAGTATGATGCGGTAACAGGCGACGTTACACTTTATCTTGCTTCATTCTCTGAGGTTGCATTAGTTGCTGATACAACAAAGGCTTGGGAAGGTAATTTTGACTATTCATGGTACACTAACGCTGTTGCTCCTGTAGATGGAGAAACACCAGTCGAGTATATCATTGCAAACGCTGACCAGCTTGCGGCATTTGGCGCTATTGTTGGTGGCATGAATGGTCAAACACAAAATAGCTTTGCAGGAAAGACAGTAAAGCTAATTGCAGATATTAACCTTGGCGATAAGGATAATGCAAACGGAAGCTTAATTTTCCATCCAATCGGTTATTACTACACAGATGATAAAAACGCTGATGGTACAACAGGCGATTATTACAGCGCCGTTTACTCATTTGAGGGAACATTCAACGGTAACGGTCATACAGTTAAAAACTTCTACCAAAACACTTGGGAAATTAAAGGCGATTACGATGCTAACTACTACTCTGACGCTATGGGTCTTTTCGGTTATGTAGTTAACGGTAAAATCGAGAATTTAACTGTTGATAACTTCTCATCTGATGGCGAATTTACTCCTACCGGTGTTATTGCGGCTTATGCAGTTAACTCAACATTTGAAAATATCGCTATTACAAATTGTAATCCTAGAGTTTACAACACAGGCAACGGTGGTATCGTTGGTATCGGTGGTAACAGTGATGATCCAGACACATACGGGCTAACATTTACAAATATTACAATTGACAACTCAAACAAAATCTCTGCTCTTTGGGGCTCATGGGATGTTGCTTGTGGTGGTCTAGTTGGTATGTTCCGCGGTGCAGGTCATGCTTATATGACAAACTGCCATGTAGCTGCACAAATAGATGTATTCAATGATGTTTGCGGTAACTATCAATACTATTGGTACAGATATTCAGGTATGATGATCGGTACAAATAAAAACATGATTACCGATAAAGACGGCTATACAGTTCCCGAAACCTCAAAGTTCCATGCTGAGAACTGTACTGTTCACTTCGGCGAATGGAACAACTATTACTACTGCGAATTAGTTGCTAACTCACTTGCTTCTTATACACACGACCACCAGTTCTCAAGACTTGAGCAAATTAGTTCACTTGATGACATCAAGAGTGGGGACACTTGGACAAAGACAGGTAACTTCTTACTAATTAGCGGTGATACAAAAACTTGCTATCACATTGTAAAAAATGCAGATGGCACTTTAAAGCAACATCTACATACCGATGCAGGGGAAGAAACTGTTGATGGCAAAACTGTTCTTAAAGAAAACAACCAAATCGTTTACTTACCATTCAACCAGCTCTTTACAGGCTACGGCTGGGGTGTAAAGCACATTCCTGTTTATAACGGCGAAGATTATGCCTTTGAAGGAATTACAATTCTTGATAGAGAGGTTGCAGATTCTAAGGTTAAGTTTGAGAGCGTTGCAAAAGATAGCTACACAACAAATACTACTGTAACTATTGGCGACTTATTTACAGCAATAGAAAATGCCGAAGTTGTTATTAAGGGCGATAAAGTTCAAGTAACTGTTTCTCCTGTTGGAGAAAATAGTACTGCCGGTGGTACATTCACAGCTAACGCAGAGGATTGGACTCAGGGTACACTTACATTTACAGGCGTTGGTGCTGCTACTATCACAATTACAGACTACTATTTCTGCACACCAACAACAATTACAGTAACAATTAAGGATAAGGATCCTGTTGAAAAGTTTGATATTGTAATGAACAATGGCGATTTTCTCCACAGAGTAGGTAACATCGGTACGGTTGCTCTTGATAAGCTCTTCAAGGCGAAGGAAGGCGTAACCGTTGGCACAATTTCCGTAACAGTTGAGGCTGTAAACGGCACAAGCGCAAGCGGAACATATTCTAACAATGCAATCCAATTTAACGGCACAGGCGTTGTTAAAGTAACAATTACCGATAATGATTATTGTATACCAACAGTTCTCTATTTAGAGGTTGTTGAGGCTATAAATGCAATCGGCGCTACAAATGCAACAGAAAACAACGTAGTTTTGCTTAACGATATTGGCTCTGGATTTACCGTTTCTGGTAATTACACAGTATTCGGAAACGGCTTCACACTAAATTATACCGGCGACGGTCGTTATCTCAATAACGGTCTTAAGCAAGGTATTGTTACAGTTAGCGAAAATGGTACTCTTGATAATTTAAAGATTAAGGCTTCTATATATCCTACCGCTTTTATGTATTACGGCACTACAGCATTGGGAGAGTATGTTCAAAACCCAGATAATCCAAGAGAAGTAGAGAGCGAAAAAACAAGGTATTATTACCAGCTTTCAGGAGTGGTTGCTAAAGGAAATGCGACTATTTCTAACTGTTATATTTACGGCGCAAGAACAAATATCTTTGTTGACACAGGCGATGTAACAATTAAGGACACAATTCTTGAATGTGGAACGGTTGCAAACGTACAAATCCAAAGTACTAGCGAATATACCGTTACATTTGAAAACGTTACTACAATTCAGCATCAAGCAAATGCAACAATCGGTGATACATCCAAAGTGATGTTAGGTGCAGGCGTGCTTGTTGGCCCTGACACCACCTCGAACCCAGCTATTGTATTGAATGGAGACTTCAAGCAATACAACTGGGTTAATGAAGACGACAAAAACAAAGTATCCGGCACTATGGCACAAATGATCATTGAAGGTGCTTTGAATGCTACAGCTTATAATCATACCATAAACGAAAAAACTTCCTCTAATCTTGGTATCATTTATATGAATGAAGCGGACATTGCTATCACAAATAACACCGGCTTACCCTATAAGGAAGGAACCGTTACTATGACGGTAAGTGGTAATAGTATAAAGGGTCAAGTTTATTCCTTGCAAAATGCAACTGCTGAGCAAGTTTACATTGACTATACAAATGCAGATCGTTCTACTGAAAATGGTGATTACATTCCAAGATTTGACTTTAACCTTGGTAATCAAGAAATTTCTTATGACGGCAGTGAAGACACAAGATACCTTTACGGTGATAAAAATGGCGTAACGGCGCTTTATCAAGACGGAGATGATGCTCTTAAACTTGATTTAACCAAGCTTGCATCTATTTACAAATATGATGGTATCAATTACGATGTAACGGCTGTTTGCAAGGACTCAAACGGAAACACATTGATGGCAACAAATGGCGTTATTACACTTGATGCACAAGGAAACTACACTCTTGAATTCACCGTTACAGATAATATTTTCTATGACGAACAGGGTGAAAAAATCAACAAGAAAGTAACAAGAACATATAATGTTCCGCTTACCCTTACTGTTAAGGAAGCAGACATAAAAAATGCAGAAGTTAATATCACTAAGACCGCTTTAGACGGTGTTTATAACACAGTGAATTTAACGGATTACGAGTTAAGAATTAATTTTCTTGACGCTATTTCAGTTACAGATTACGATAACAAAGGAATTGGCACTACTGTTGATTTATCATCAAACATAAGCTCCGCTACGTTAACTCCTTCAGGCGTAAATGTGTTCACAACCGCTTCTACAATCACAATAACATACACAGATGGCAGAGTACTTACCGTTAACTTGAGTAAAATTTCCGGTTCTTCTCCCGGAACTAAAACCGCTAAAGTAAATACAAGCGGCAGTGTATACTTTATTACCGAGGGTGCATTGAACAACAAACCGACAGAGGCTTCTAGTCAAAACAAATGCACAATCACCTCAGTTTCTTTTAAAGGCAACAGTGGCTCTACTGTAACAAACGATACTGATGTAACTGTAACTTGGGAATTAGGTTCAAGTAGTGGTGGTAATAGTTGCCTTGCAGAAGGCACAATGATTACCCTTGCTGACGGCACAAAGAAAGCCGTTGAAGATTTACGCAAGGGTGACATGGTTATGGCATTTGACCACCTTACTGGAGAAATTGTTTACAAGGATGTTATTATAGTGGTTAAAACATATAGTGAAAACAACTACATCAATACTTTTGTATTTGATGATGGCACTGAATTAAGGACAATAAATGAACACGGTATTTTCGATCTTGATGTAAACAAATACGTAAACATTGACCATAGCAATTATGAACAATATATCGGTCATCGTTTTGTATCTATTGACTCTAATGGCAATATCGGTGTTAAGAAACTTGTAAATGTAATTTCAAACTGCGATTCATGTTACAAGTATGACATTGTTACAAACTCAACTCTCAACTATGTTGCAGAAGACACATTAAGTGTAACTCACGTTCTTGTAGATGTTATTAACGGTTTTGACTTTGGCAGTAACCTCAAATATGATGCCGAAAAAATGCAATCTGACATAGAAACATATGGATTGTACACCTATGAGGAGTGGGCAGAATACTGTGATATTTCAGTATTTGAGCAATATCAAATTGCTGTTATGAAAGTTGGTATTTCAAAAGGTCTTTATACAAAAGAATATATCATCGGTCTTATTAACACATATGTTTTAAACGATGATGTACAAATTATTGACTAATAAAACAAAAACCTTGCTTCGTGCAAGGTTTTTTGTTTTCAATTCTTTCACCGCTTCGTGTCCTCTTACCGAGGCGGTACCCTTTTGTCGCTTTGCGACATTTCCCCTAAAAGGGGAATCTCCCCCTTCCTTTACACAAGGGAGGCGATTATGTAGGCTTTTAAGGGAAATGAGCCGATGTTTATGATGTTATAGTAGGTGGACCTTGGGATTATGAGCATTTGGCCGCTTTCGGCGCGTTCGCGCAGGTCTGTACAGTTTTCATCCGAGCCTAAATAGACGGCGCATTTGCCGTTTTCAATTTTGATTAGTTGCTCTGCTTCGTGGTTGATTTTTAGTCCTGTGTCCTGTCGTGGCATTATGCTTATTAGGTCAATTTGCATTTTTTCGCCTTGCCATAGATTATTACTAACATTTTTGTTTGTCTTTACTAAATCTTTTAGATTTAAAATCATTTTTATTCGCCTCTCTTTTTTATTACTGCTAACTATTTTATATATAAATATACGCGAAGTTTAGCACATTTTCTGTATATTTCAAATATATGAAAAAATCGCTTCAAATATGAAGCGATTTTTGTTATTTTGTTTGTAATGCGTCTCTAATTTCAGTTAAAAGCTCCTGTTGCTTTATAAAATAATCTCTTTGAGCCTCTTCCTTTTCACGCTTTAGCTGTTCGATTTCACGAAGGCGTGCTTCCTCAAGCTGTTTGGCTTTTTCCGCCTTGGCTTTTTCCTCGGCTTCCTCCCTTTTCCTTGCCTCTGCTTCCTCAGGATTTAGCTCGTCATACCATTTCTTGCTTTCCTCCTCTAAATGCTTTTTTAGCTTAGTATAGAGCTTAACCACAACGAAAACGGTTAATGATATGATTAAGAAATCAAGTATTGCTTGCAGGAAAAGCCCGTATGTAAATGCAACCTCGGCTTTTAGAAGTGTGCCAACCTCATCATATTCTGCTTCGTGGACTACATATTTTAAGTCGGCTAAGTCAAAGCCACCTACAAATATACCTATAAGTGGGTTTATAAAGCTATCAACAAGCTGTGATACTATCTTATTAAAAGCAGCACCCACAACCATAGCAACTGCTAAATCAACAACATTGCCACGGGATATAAAGGACTTAAAGTCGGTCCAAAATTGTTTTTGCTTCTGTTTTTTTATCATTTTACTTCCTCTTTTAGTTATTCAAAGTTATAAAATAATATGACAAATAATTTAATACAACCGTTAATAGCGGCACTATTATCATAAAAATAAAATACGCTTTGCTTTGCTTTTCTTCTGTTTTCCTTAATACAATTAAGCCTACTATACCCAAGCCTATTGGCAAAACATATCCAATGGATACAATCATGGTAATTATTAATGAAATAGCAGCTCCTAACGCCCAACCGTTAAGATTTTCATTTTTATCCCCTAATACGGAGACAAGCATTATTATTAAAAATGCGCCCGAAATTTTCGGGCGCAAAATTTTTGCTTTATTTTGTAAGTAAATCGATAATGGTTGAATAAATTTCGGTGGGATTATTTAGGAATTTTTCTTTTATGTGGATTGCCTGTTCTTCGTCGGACACAAGCAATTTAACACTCATAAAAGGTGTTTCATTATCGAAAGCGGAGCAGGTGATAAAGGTCT
>JAZSHT010000047.1:0-2633 GCA_045533435.1 Eubacteriales bacterium
TGGGCTGCGACGGGCCGTAAATATCGGCATCGAGCAGACCCACGCGGAAACCCATATTCTTCAGCGCCACGGCTAAGTTGGCCGCTACGGTCGATTTTCCGACGCCGCCCTTGCCCGAAGCCACGGCAATCACCTTCGTAATATCGCCCGTGGTCGTCTTCTCCTTCAAGTCGGGCAGCTTCTTCTGGCCGCCCTCCTTGATCATCACCAGCACCTTCGCCTCCGGGAAATGCTCTTTGAGAATAGCCTCGGCCTGATTCTTAATCTTCACGGCAAAGGGGTCGCGGCTCTTCGGAAAGCGTACCGACACGGTAATAGCCGCCTCGGAAGCAGCCACCTGCTCTACCAGGCCGCTTGTCACTATATCTTGTCCTATCTCGGGATGAACCACCGAGCGGAGTAATCCTAAAATCTGCTCTTTCATAAGTACACAATTTTCAGCCTACAAATATAAGCAAATTTATTATATATAAGGTATCGTGAAGAGGGATAAGGAGGTAGATTAAAATTTTTCATTCTTTAATTTTCCCTCGATTTATTATCAATGATAAATCTTCGATAAATCGCCGAGAAAGGGGAGAACATAAAAAATGTGGGTTACAAAAACGAAACCCACGATAAAAAGGAGCTAAAGGCATTAAAGGCAGCTAAGGGAAATCTGGTCGCTTTTTTTAGTTCCTTTAATTTCCTTTAGCAACCATTAGTACACTATTTTTCAACGCTTTCCAATCTTCAATTTATTATCGATGATAATTTTTTGATATATCGCGGATAATAGGAAAGCACAAAAAATGTGGGCTACAAGAATGTAGCCCACAACAAAAGCAGACTAAGGACTACTAAAGGTTGCTAAAGATTCTCTTTAGTTGCCTTTAATTTCCTTTAGCAATCCTTAGCACACTATCATTCAACACTTTCCAATCTTCATTTTATTATCAATGATAATTTCTTGTTATATGTCCGCTTCTTTCTTTCGAGGAAATTTCGATTTTATTGACGAAACAACTTTTTCAATATAGAAAAAATCATTGTAGTAACCAGCATCTTCCTTAATTTTAGGGAACAACGATGATTTCGTGATATTTTCCACTCTATAGCCAAATTGTTGATACAATTCGTGATCGCTAATGAGCCCCTTGCGATGCATAATGGCACCTAGCTCAATAAGCCCAATGTAGTCAAGTTCGTCAACAGACAATTTCTCGCCTCCGCCAGATTCCTCTATAAGTCGTTTATGTATCATAACCTTATTATCGGAATTCAGCATAACTCTCAGTCTCGCCAATGAGTCAATTGTTTGAATATCTGCGGTCTTTTTTAATGTAATAGCAGTCACAAGCAGTGGAACCAAAACACACAATACTTGTCCTGCAGGATACTCACACCCTAAGGCTTGCTGCCAGCCGTAACATATGATAGACTGAACAAATTGCCATATAAAAATTAGTGAAGAGACAAATATAGCTAATAACGTGACACCAATGAGGGCAGGCATTAATCCATTCAATAGCTTACGACATAGCTTATGTTCATATAGTGACATAAAATGCATCATTGCTTATAGAGTCGTTTGCTAAAAGGACCTGTGTGTTGTAAAACATTACTATTATCAATAAAATCTTCGTAATAAGTCACTGTCATAGTATTTGTAGAAAATATTCCTTCAGTAACGATCAAGGTTCTTTTATTGTTGCTAGTCGTTCTTTCTAACGAAAACAACACTTTTGATCCCTGAATTGTGTATGTACCGCTACCTGTCTGATAATACCCTCCCCAGGACGACACTGCATTCTCTCCTGTAAATTCAAAATAAGTAGGAGCTGTTTCCGTTTGATCCATCCACAAAGTACCTACGAGGGGATTAGAAGTTGGTGTTTCGCTACTTTCGTCTGTATCACAAGACACAAACAAGCACAGAAGCAAAATTGCAACAGTTGTTAGAATTAAATTCTTTTTCATAATGTTAAAAGGTTTTTTGCTATCACAACTCCAATGATAACGTAACAACAAAAAGAAAGTGTGGAGCCGAATCGTCTATCTGAATGGAGGTTCTGGAATACCTTTGACCAAATAAACAATACCCCACACTCGTATTGGAGCATGGGGGCAAGAATGCCGCCATGGTCGATACCAATACAGAGTGACGAGTGTGATTGCTCTCCTTGGTCAATTGAAATTTTCCAGATTTCCATTCAAGGATAAAAGCGATTACACTTTCATCAACTAATATGTACGCAACCTCAGTGGATTGCAACAACAAAATTATAAACTATTTGCGAAACATCCAACGATAACGCCCTTTTTCATGGGTTAGAAGATTAATATTGTAAAAAATTAGAGAAGAGGGATGGAAAATATATTTGATGCATCAATCGAGGATGCTTTTTATCGAAAAACGATATAATATGAAATTTTTTTCTATCTTTGTAAGTTGAAGAGAAAGTCTTCGTTTGGAAAAAGAGGATAAAATGAAATAAACAATAAAAAACAACCAAGATGAAAAAACTCTTTTTATGGCTGACCCTGCCTGTTTTGGTGGCAGCATGTGCCCCGAAGGCACCCGAAGTTCCCGCCTCGAAGCAGGCGATTGTACTCGAGGAGCTTGTCTTTGAGAATCAACTCACGCGCGATTG
>JAZSHT010000025.1:0-44238 GCA_045533435.1 Eubacteriales bacterium
TGGCTACGATCCGACTTGACCTAAACGATGACCCAACCGATGACTTTACCGTAACGCTTTTAGCAGATGGTCAGCCATACTCTCCAAGAATGGAAATGTATGTTTATTGGAATGATGGCTTTAGTATCCATTCAGCTCCCGTTGATAAAACAGGTGTAGCTAGAATTGATGGTCTTGATGGAGACTATCGCGTATCACTTTCCGCTGTTCCAAATGAATATACCTATGACCCAAACTCTAATATCGCAACTAACGATAATAGAAACATCATTTTAAATTTATACACACTTAATATGCTTGCAGGAAGCGGCACAGGTCTTTACGATTGTTATAGCTTCAGTAAAACAGGCGTTTACTGTGCAGTTATTAACAGTCCTGAGGATGGAATTTACTTCCAATATGCTCCAGACAGAAGCGGAACATATTCCATTGAAAGCTGGATTGACATTACCGAGGATAATATAAATCCATATGTTGATGTTTATTACGGAAGCACTCAATGGAAGGCTTACGAAAAAACCATTGATGATGGCGGCGCTATGGGAAGCTATACTATCAACTTTGTCCATAATGTTCAAATCGCTGCGGAAAATATAAGCCCAGGTGGCGGTCAAGCAACATATACATTTGTTGTTAAGGCTGATGTTAAAAATAATAAATATCCTGTAACAATTACCTTTGCGGTAAAGCGTGATGGCGAATTTGAGCTTATAAGACCAGGTAGCGCAGGTGCTGCTGCATCAGGAATGGCAGTTCCTAAGCATGACTTTTCCGACTTTAATAAGGAAGACCACGAGTACGATAATAGCTATGCAATCAAAAACCCTGAATATCTTTTAAGCGGAAACACCTATGTGTTTGATAAAAATCGCTTTAAGCTATGGGAAAAATCCAAGGGCGGCGATGGCTTCTATCATGTATTTGATACAGAGAAGTATCCTGAAACAAACGGATATGGACCAATCCTATATGCATATATAACCTCAGCATGCAGATTTATTGATGTGGCATTTACAAAAATAGAATATAATGCAAACGGCGAGGTTATTAACTCAGCATTATCCGTTGAAGGCGCAAACTATAAGCACTTTATTGAGGGATATACTCAGCTTGCAACCTTTGGTAATATTAACGGCGGCTCTTACTACTGCTCAAGTAACTGTACCTGCCACCCTGATACAAATGAGGGTTGGGCTTGTACATCAGATTGTACTAACTGTCGTAGCGATTGCCGTAGAATTCCAAAGGAGCTTATAGGAAACGAGGGTTACCAAGCCTATGCTAACTCAGACGGATTAGTTCCCGTAACCGAAGAACTTCAAATGTTCTTACAAGGATATTCAAATAAACAGATATTCTTCTATGATGGCAAAGGCACTCTTGAAAGCTCTGTGATAAACGGTAAAAGATATCAGGCAACAGGCGGTTCAGGCTGGCTATTTGCTTGCGCATATTATGAGCAGAAGTAATATATGAATATTTATTCATGTCGCTTTTTGAAATTGTGAATATTTATGCAAAAGTTTTTGAGAAAAAATGAAAAAAGTATTGCAATTTCAAAAACGGTGTGATATAATGTCGTTATGTCTTATCTTTATATTATATATATGTATATACATATAGGGATATTATATAAACAAGTTGTTGAAACAACAAAAAATTTTAGGGAGGACTCTATTTATGAAGAGAGTATTAGCGGTTTTATTGTGTTTACTTTGCGCTATGCTTTTACTTGTAGCCTGTGGCGATAATAACACAGATACAGATAATCAAGGCAACAATAACACAGATAACCAAGGACACACTCATACCTATAAGACTAACGAGGAGTGGACAAAGGACGCTCAAGGTCACTGGTATGATGCAACATGCGATTGTGAGGATGCTCCAATTACAAAGCTTAACCACACAGACGCAAACAATGACGGTGCGTGCGATGTATGTACATTCACAAACCACGAGCACGAATACACAGAGGATTGGACAGCTGACTGTACAAACCACTGGAATGCAGCAGACTGTGGACACACAGTAGCAGGCATTAATGTTGGCGCTCACGTAGATGAGGACGCTGACGGCAGATGTGATGTATGTAACTACATCATTGAGGACCTTCACGAGCATATTTATGCAACAGAATGGACCTATGGCGATGGCTATCACTGGCATGCAGCTCTTTGTGAGCATAAGGTTGAGGTAGCTGATAAGGCTGCTTGTAATGTAAATGCAGCAGGCGTATGTACTGTATGTGATGCTAAAATCAAGGAAATTGACAAGACAAATATTTTAGCAGTTATCGAAGCGGCAGTTGCGAATAACTATAAGATTATCTCAGGCGATGTTTTATTTGAGCAGCTTGTATATGCAGGTAGCGAATCAAACGGTTCATTAACCTTATCAAATTCCGCAACAGACGGTGTTTATTTCGTATTAGGTAACGGCAACTCATATTACTTCTTAAAGGATTATGACGCTGCAGGAAATCTTATCGGCGGCGAACAGCAATGGTACGAGGTAATCGACGAGGACAACATTTTTGCTGTTAAGATGGATGTAAATAACTACACACTTGACAGAGTTATGGGAGATCCTGCTAAGCTTAACGGATACAACTATATTCCGGGCGCAGTATTATCAGGCTATGATAATACAAACACACTTGCTCAAACAATTTACAATTTCTATGATATGATGACTAAGGGCGACAATGTCAGCGATGCAAAAACAAACTACGATGCTGAAAAGAACATTTATACCTTTAGCTTTACAAGATTCACAGTTAACGAGTTAACCTCAGGCGGTGAGGTTTACGATACAGTTCTTTACCTCTTTGATGTTTCAGTTGAATTTACAGTTAACGATGATATGATCATTAACTCTGCAAACATTCAGGTTAAGGAATACAGCCGTCTTGATGCAGGTAACTTCAGTGATGACCTTGTTTACGATAAGGAAACAGGACTTGTAACAAAGAGCGACAATGCAAGCCCAACATGCTACAATTATATTGTAGGTCAGACATCAGGCAAGAGAACATATACATCACCATACCCAAGAGCATCACTTCTCCCTGTTGCATTTGACTTCTACTATGTAACAGAACACGAGTTCCCAAGCGGAACAGAGTGGGTAATCTACGCTGAAGAGCTTATTGGCGATACAATTACAATCCCTGCAGGTACATACGCATACTTCCACCTTGGAAATCCATATCCATCAACATCAAGCTTTGATTTCCTTGAAACAAGCGATTTCACATTCGAGTTTGTAAACAATAATCCTGATATGGTTGGCAGAGCTTGGTATATGGATCCCGGCTCAGTTGATGCAATGCTTAATGGATATAGCGCATATACACAGTGCTTGAAGCTTAAATTAAGAGATGCAGGTACATATACTGTAACAATTGGCTTCGGCGGTCTTAACAAGGTATTTACATTAGTAATTCCTGGCGAGGAAATTCCAAATGTTGAGCCTGACACAGAAAATAAGCTTAATGTTCTTATCACAGACAACAACACATACGATGTTGATTATAAGGAATATAAGGCAACACTCGGCGAAGGTAAGTACACATTCACAATTCCTGCAGGCTTAGGCGCAGTAATTGATGGTGAGTCATACCCAAGAGTTGACTTCAATGAAACAGCAGACGGCGGCACATTCACAGTAGAGCTTGAGGCAGATGAGGTAATTACAATTTACTTCGGCGCAGCTACAAAGAATGTTGTATTTGCAGTTGATGTAGCATACGAGGCTTGCGATGTTGAGGATGATGTGGTTGATCCAATCATTCCTGGACCTGGCGATCCTACAACAACAGATATTAAGGGCACATACACAGGCTCTAACATCACAGTTGTAATCGACGAAACAAATGTTACATTCACTAACCAAAAGGGTAATCAGACAGTTGCAAGATATGAAATCGTTGATGGCGCAGTTGTACTTCACAATGATACTTATGGCACAATCTGGGCTTCATATTTGCTCGCAGTTAACTTAACTAACGGCGCTGTAACAAGCGTTGTATATAACGGAAACACCATTAGTGTTGCTCCTGCAGGCGGCGATGATAGCGGCGACGAACCTGGTGATATTCAGGGTAGCGGCACAGAAGACGACCCATATATTATCACAGCAGGCGATTACACTGCAGAATATGCAGGTAACGGCGCTCTTGGATTTGTTTACTACTCATTTACAGCTAATACAAACGGTATTATTACAGTAACAAGCAAATTTGATGGCACAATCTGGTTAACTCTTGGCAACGAATCAAACGAGGGCGAAGCACAGTCCCTTTCAGCATTTGTTCCTGTAGGAAGCGAGGTTATAATCGCTGTTGCAGACTGGGACGAACAACCCGACAGTATTCCATTCACAGTATCCTTTGAAGAAAAAGCATCCGATAGCTTTGAAGCTCTTGTAGGCACATGGTATGCTAAGAGCGAGGATATTTTCACAATTCTTTATACACTTACAATCAATGCAGACGGTAAGGGTACATTCTCATACGATATGGGCTATGGCGCAAACGAATATAATGTTACATATGTATTCGTAAACGGCAATAGCGTAACCGTTGGTTATAGCTCAGGCTCACTTGCTTGCACATTTGACGGCACAACATTCGCTTGTCAGTTAGGCGTAATGCAGGATGCATTCACATTCCAGACAACTCCAATTGAGGATGGTGGCAACGAAGGCGGCGATGATCCTGACGAGCCAACATATGAAGAGGATCCACTTAAGGAAGCTGTATTAGGTATGTATTCACTCGGTGGCTACTATGCATCTGTTTACTACTTTGATGGCTATTATGTAAATGTTTACGATGATAACTGGACAGTTGACCTTTACTTCACATTTGATGTAATCGACAACGAGGACGGCACATACAAGCTCGTTCTTACACACGAGGAGCGTGAAATTGAGCTTGGCTCTGACAAGGTTGATGAAATCTTAGCTCTTGACTTTATCGTAACTCCTGAGGTTGAAGAAGAGGAAGATAAGACACCTATTGATGCTCTTAATGGAACATATATTGATAATGCTCTTAACGGCTTCAATGTAGGCTTCTACTATGACGGTGAAGCATGGGTTTACTTCTTTAATGTTTACGGCGGTACACAAGACCTTTACTACTATGCAATCCCAACAGAAAATGAAGACGGTTCAGTATCACTTGCTCTCACATTATGTGAGGACCACTGGTCATATTATGGCAATCCTGTAACAGATGAATACGAGCTTAACGGCAAGACAGTAATCGCTACACCAAATGGTGATAGCTGGACATTTGCTATTGAAGGTCAAGCACCAGTTGTAACACCTGATGGCTCATTTAACAACCCATATGCACTTGAGGAAAACAACACATGTGAATTCCCAGGCGGTTGGAACTACATTTTCTATTCATACACAGCTGCAGCAAATGGCACTCTTACAATTACAGTTGTAGATAACGGTGACTTGTACTGGAGCTACGGCTATGGCGAGTATGAAATGGAACAAGTTCAAGGCTTAACAACTGATATCAGCTTAACTGCTGGCAAGACAGTATATATCGGTATGTCAACTAACTCAGCAGCAGCTGGTACAATCAGCTTCACAGCTACATTTGAAGAATCAACCGAAGAACCAATTCCTGCAGAGCCAGATGGTTCATCCGACAATCCATTCACATTTGTAATGGGTGAAAACTCACTCCTTTACAAGGGCTATGCTTATGCATGGGCATTCTACAAGTTCACAGCTACTGAGGATGGCGTGCTTACAATCACAATGACAAGCACAAACTTCGACCTTGGCTACGGCTCAGACCCAATGAGAATTAACGGAAGCCAAAACAGCCCACTTGCAATTAACTTAACTGCAGGTCAAACAATTTGGGTTGGTATTACAACCGCATCAGGCTCATCATCTGATACACCTATCACATTCACCGCATCATTCGGTAACGGCGAGGGTGATGATGTAACTGAGGAAGCAAGAGAAGTTGACCTCGTTCTTGGTAACAACAATGTAAATGCAGAAAATATTACATTCGTATATACTGCAGATGCTGCTGTAAAGCTTGAAATCGCAGTAGGCAACTATGTAATGAACAATGTTGATGTAACATACTCAGTAAATGGCGGCACAGCAATCGCAATCGCGCAAGCTTCAAGCGTAAAGGTTGACCTTAACCAAGGCGATGTTCTTAAGATTTTCGCTACAACAAAGGGTGGCTATGTATCAATCAACGCAACAGAGGTTGTAAACGAGCCAGAAGAACCTGAAGGACCAACACTAAGTGGTGCAGGTACATCATCTAATCCATATATCATCACCGAGCTTCCTTTAACACTTACATTCCAAGGTAAGCATGACTTCTATTATTCTTATACGGCAACAGAGGATATCGTTATTACAATTAACGCTCCTGCTGGCTTAGTAAGTGATACCGGTGCTGTAAAGGATGCTAATAATAACTATGTTGTAAATCTTGCAGCAGGTCAAACGCTTAAAATGAATATTTGGACTATGTCAAATAATGATGTAGAGTATGTTTACACAATCACAGGTGCAGCCCCTGTAGTTACTCCAGATCCTGAACAACCAGGCGAAGGCGGCGATGAAGGTGGAACATCAAGTGCAGTTACATACTATGGCTCAAACGGTAGCAGAGGTATGAGAGTTATAATAGATACAGTTGCTGATACCTTAACAATCACAAGAGCAGCTTCTGGCTATATTGATAACTTTGAAATTGGTTCACCAACAACCTATAACTTGGTATATTCTGAAGTTCTTGCAAAGGCAAATAACGGTGTAACAGGTGCAATAGTTGGCACAAACATTAGTAGCATCACATTTGCTGCAGATGGCACAATTGAAATTGTGACCTGGGGTGGTGCAAATTACACCGACTTCGTTAAGCAATAATCAATAATTAGGGAAAATATTCCCAAACAAATAAAAATAGCCACTTCATTCGTGAAGTGGTTATTTTTTGTATTATATAGAGTGCTTATATAGCGTAAATAACAAAATCTCTCAACCGATAGGCTGAGAGATTTTTTGTTATTCAATTTCAATAGTGAAGCTATTTGACTTACCCTGTGTCTTTAATTTAAGGTCAATTAAATATACGGTAACGCCAGCTTTAGTGCTTCCATCAACCTCACACTCAATAGTGTGAATATCGGATGCGTATGAAGCCTCAAACACGCTCTTGTCAAACTTAATGTGTGCTTTACCAACGATAACCTCGCCATCCTTAATTTGTGGCTCCTTGTAACAAACAAGTCTTTCAGTTAGCGTAAAGTCTCCAATAATATCAACAGTATCAGTTATAGTAACAGATGTGTCTGTAAAAGAGTAATCTCTAGTTAAGCTCTTTAATGTATCGATACCGTAAACAGAGCCGAATTCAACGCTGAATACGCCATTTTCGTATTTTGTAGTTGAGCCTGTGCCTGGAATATTCTTTTGATATTCGCCATTAATAATAGGTAGATTATGTCCTCTTGATGATGTTTCAAGGAATGTATATCTTAATTCATGCTCAAAATACTGTCTTGTGTAGGGTCTTCCACCCATATCAATAAGCACCTGCTCATTGTCAATGGAAAGAATAAATGAGCCAACATCGTTATGGTTGTGGCTTTCTCCGTTTGAGCCACCTCTTGCACCAAAGCCGTATTTTTCACATCTCTTCACAAACCAACCATAGTCGCCCATATAATAAGTAGCTTCCTTAGAAATGTCCGCAGCAGTAAAGGACTCCTCAAAGTCAGTAAACGCACGAAGCATAGCAGGGAAGTAATGTACCTCGTATGTAAGGCGCTCCTTTTTTGGAATATCAACATCACTACCGTAAACGCTTCTTAAACCATACATAAAGCCACCGGGCACAGTAACATTTGAACCACAATCGCCATAGTTTACAATAACATCCTTGTCAAGGAATAATCTTTGTAAAAACATAGAAATGTTTTTAACCTTTTTAGTATCTACAAGATTGTATCTGCCTTTTGTAAATTCCTTTTGCATTCTTGCATATTCCATATAGTAGCCAAAGCCGTAGGACCAATATCCAGGGCCCTCAACGCATACGCCATCATCATGGTAGGAACGGAGATAATCAGCCATATTTTCGTTAATACGGTCTCTTACAAGCTCAAAAAGCTCTGGTCTGTTAAGCATAAATACACATCCTGTCGCACCTGAGCAAACCGCTGTCCAGTTGTTAGCACGGTATTCCCAATGCCATCTTTTAGCCATAAATGGCTTTATTATTCTTCTGTCAATTTCAAAGTCAATTCTTGACTTAATAAGAGGATGAAGCTTGTCAGCAAGCACAATTTTTGCAATAGCAAGAGCCATTGCCATCGTTGTTGCATCAAGGTCCATTTCACAGTTATCATTTACCTCAATATTGTCAATATGAGCAGGAAGCGCCCATACATATAAGTCGCAAATTTCCCAAATAGTATCTTGAAGTAATTCTAAATACCTTTCATTTTCAGGATAGAGAAGGCACATAAATATCATAGCGTACATTCTGTGCTGACGCTTAAAGAAAACCTCTTGATATGCACTTCTATCTCCCACATCCTTAAATAAACGGAATTTTGAAAACTTAATAGTCTCAATTTCCCCAATACAGTATTTTTCGTAATCCTTCAAAACCGCATCAACCATGGGCTTGTATGCTTCATTGTTCTTTAATCCCGCCCAAAATTCAGGATTACTTGCTTTTCCAAGTAAGTTCATAGTAGTTCCTTTCGCTTCGCTCAAGGAAAGCCGTCAGCCGTCAGCTGCTAGCCGATAGCTGAATAGACTTTGTGCCAAGAGCAAAAATAGTAAATAAATTTGTAATAAAAATCAATAAGAAATCAGCTGACCGCTAACCGCTAACGGCTAACAGCTTACTTCGTTGCCAATTCGATTATCTTTTTAAGTGAGGAAGCTTCATTTGGCAACGAAGTAATTTCCCCATCAGGCATAAATTCAAGTAAAAATACTCTATTTTCAGCATTCTCATCATTTAATACCTTAATGTATTCTGTCCATTCTCTTACGCCCTTTTCATCTCCAAGAGGGAACTTTTCACCCTTTTCGTTCCAGTTAAATACATGAACATTATTTACATATGGGCGTAGCGCCTTAAGTGCTTCCAAATTGTACTCAAAGCTCTTTGCGTGGTTAGGCTGCCAATTTAGTCTTAAATTATCCTTGTTTACATCATCTAAGAAACGAAGTGTGTCCTTATAATCATCGGAAAGAGTCATAAAATGGCACTCAATAGATAATGTAAGACCATATTTTTTAGCCTCATCGCAAAGCTTCTTTGTAGCCTCAACATTTTTCTTATAATGCTTATTACAAAGGAAAACCTTACAGCCCTTTTTGCAGCCACAGTATGGCCATCCAAGCCAAACTCTTACAGTTTTAGCACCAAGCTGCTTAGCGGTTTTTAAAACCTTTTTAAATGGCAACGGGAAATGCTCATCGCAATGGTAAATAAGTCCAAAATATGAGCCGTAGGTACAGCATTTAAGCGAACTGCCGTGCATAAGCCTGCTCACATCTCTTGCAAGCTTAATCTTGCCCATAGGCACATGAACATCGCCACCCCATTCAATGCAGTCAAGACCGCTTTCCTTTGTCGCCTTTATTAATTCTTTAATTGATTTCTTTCTAAAAGAAACCGAAACAAGTCCTGTTTTCATAGTTATCTCTTTCGCTTTGCTCAAGAGAGCCGCCAGCTGTCAGCCGTTAGCCCATTAGCTGAGCGAAGGCTCACTCAAAAGCATTGTAGCATAATTAAATTTAAATTCGTTTAACAGAAAGCGTTATGTTACTTGCTGACTGCTAACTGCTAACCGCTGACTAATAAATATTTTTATTAGTCCTATATTCTCTCCACACATTCTCAAAGAATCCACCGCCCTCAGGTAAAGGTCTAACATTTCTTGTGTTATGTGTGAAATTGCCGTTATTGTATGTGATTTCAAGCACAGTTGCATCATTTGAGCCATCATCAAGCTCAAAACGGAATACATCCTCCATTTTAGCAGGAGCTTGACCATCAGCTGAAGAGTAAATTGCACTACCTCTTGACTTACCGCCAAGCTTTACATATTCATCCATAGCAACCATATATGTTGATTGAGCAATTAAAGCATCTCTTAATCTGTATGCCTTATAAAGCTGACTTTCTCTTGCAATCTTAACGATTGATGTAAAGTTATTTATAGCATGAACCGCATCGGAAATAGCATCACTTAAAAGTGAAGCGTTTCTAATAGGACCTGCCACCTCACTCATTTTCTTTGTGTATTTTTCGAAAACGCTATCTAAGTTATCATCGTTACCTAAAATGCCTCTTGTAATCGCTAAATGCTTATTTACTGATGATTCAGCATACTTATCAAAATCATCAGCCTTGTCATTTTCATTATGCTTTGAAATATATTGAGCGCATCTCATAGAGCCAACCTGACCGGCATTAAGTGCGCTTCCGCCTGGGCGGTAAATACCGTGGCTTCCTGCCACCTCTCCACATGCAAATAAGTGAGGCACATTTGTCTGCCACCATAAATCAACATCAAGACCGCCATTGTTATGCTGAGCGCAAAGAGCAATTTCAAGCATTTCAGTAGCCAAATCAACACCCTTTGATAAATAAAGGTCATATGCAGGCATATTCATAAACTGTAATCTTTCAAGCGGATTACCAAAGCAAGCGTGCGCATTTTCAAGATACTCTCTTGCTTCATTGTCTAATTTATCATATGGTAAATTTTCAAGCCCGTATGGATTTTTTCTAAAGTCAAGGTAAACCCTTCTGCCTTTTAATACACACTCTCTAAATACAAGTAGGTCAATAATAGATGAGCCATTAAGCACCTTCTTACAGTCAAATGGCCATTCGTAGCCCTTTCTAAATATCTTAGATAAGCAAGTACCAATATCATCAAAATACTCATTTAAAAATTCGTATTCATTTCCATCACTATCCACAGAAACAAAACGAGGTAAAACCTGCATATATGTACCAGACACATTCCATCTTGGAGCAGTAGAAGCTAAGCCATATTGCCATTCGGTAAGATTTTTGCCTATAACCCCTGCCTCAAACGCAACACCAGAAGCACCATGATGTCCAAGAGGAAATACAGTATCATTATACATTCCCGCAGGGCCACCTGTGGCTGTAATTACATTTTTTGCATTGATTAAAACAAATCTGTCATTCTCACTTGTTGAAGCCTTGTTTAAGCAAAGCATACCAACACATACGCCATCATTCTTAATAAACTCAATTACTTGTAGCTTATCGTAAATCTTGATTCCGCGCTTGTTAGCTTCCTTTTCAAGACACTCTGTCATCATTTTTGATGTAAGAGGACCAACGCTTGTAGCTCTTGCTCTTGGGTCGTGGTCTGTCTTATAGCCAACATATTCGCCATATCTGTTTACAGGGAATTCAACGCCTAATTCGCATAAATGTAAAAAGCAGTTTACAGATAAAGCAGCCTCACAGTATGCATTATCGCCATCAACGCATTTTCCGTTAAAGAAGTCCTGCGCCATAGCCTTAGGCGAGTCAGGATAATCAGCACATAAATTCATTTTATAGTATGTTTGCTTGTCTGAGCCTGTGTTGCGAGATGTACCCATATAAACACCCTCAGTTACAATAGCAATATCATTTACACCATAGTCAGTTAAGCGAAGCGCCGCATTATATCCTGCCGCACCTGTGCCAATAATTGCACAATCAAGCGTTACCTTTTTTACATCTACACCGTTAATCTTTAAAATATTTTCAGTCATAAAAACCTCTTATAATCTTTGAATATGCATACCACCATCAACTATAATTGATTGACCGGTTGTATAGCCAAGAGTACCTGAGCAAAGAGTATAAAGTGCATTTGCACAATCCTCAGGAGTACCCCATCTTCCAAGTGGCACAAGACCGCCTGCAATTAAATTGTCATACTTTTCCTTAACCTTTTCGGTCATACCTGTGGCAATAATACCTGGGCAAATTTCATTTACTGTAATGCCCTCAGATGCAAGTCTGTCTGCAAAAAGCTTAGTCATCATGGTAGCGCCAGCCTTTGACATACAGTATTCACCACGGCTTGTTGATGATGTGTAAGCAGAGCAGGATGAAACACTTGCGATATATCCCTTAATTCCGTTTGTAGCTTCTTGCTTAATCATTTGGTTAGCAACTAGCTGTGTTAAGAAAAATGTACCCTTTAGGTTAATATCCATAACAAAGTCATAGCTTTCCTCTGTCATTTCAAGAATATCATTTCTTACCTTAGGAGCAACGCCTGCCACATTTACAAGAGCGTCAATTCTGCCATATGTGTCAAGAGCCACCTTAACTAAATTAGCTCTGTCCTCGCCTGAAGCAAGATTTCCACATACATATGTAACATTATTAAACTTATCAAATTTGTCTCCAACCTTATCGCTTGGAACAATATCCATAGCTACAATAGCGTAGCCCTCTTTGTCAAATTTTTCAACTGATGCGTAGCCAATTCCACCAGCTGCGCCTGTAATTAAAGCAACCTTCATTTTGTATCCTTTCACTTCGCAAAAGTCAAGTGGTCAGTGGTCAGTGTTCAGCAAATTAGACACACGCCCAAAAACCAATTTCACTACAATATTTTGCGAAAATATGTTTGTTTTAAATTTAAATCATTATGTAGCTAACTGACCACTGACCACTAGCCACTGATCACTGTTTATTTGCCTAATACCAACTTTTGGTATAATGGCATATAAACTTCCCCATCACGAATTACACAGCCTGGTGTACCACCTGGCTTGCGCATAATCTCTGTGCATTTTGAACAACAAATGCAAAGCTTCTTAGGGTCAAGATTTTTGCCTGATGTAATATCGTTTGCACAGTTAGGATATGCAAGAGTTTCACGACCATAGCCTGCAAAATCAAATTTGCCCTCATTTATGTAGCCTGCACATACATTAGCGCTTTCAGAACCAAGGAATGAAATTCCTGATGAAATAACAGGAACACTAATTTCCTTTTTAACCTCAGAAATACCCTCTAACATTCTATGTACGCCGTACATTGGATGCTCTGGTGCTACATATCCACCCATGGAATATGGTCTGTTTACATGAGGATTAAAGTACGGATTTCCCATTGTAAAGTCAAGAATATCAATTCCTGCATTTTCAAGATTTTTAGCAAGCTTCTTAGCCTCAGTAAAGTCAGGAGTAATGCCTTGTCCCTCATTTACGCCAAAGCCATATGGATACTCAAATCCATCATAAATATTAAGGCGTGATGTAATAATAAAGTCATTGCCTGTTAAAATCTTAGATTCCTTAACCGCCTCAGTTAAAAGTCTTGTACGGTTTTCAAAGCTTCCACCATATCTGCCCTCACGGTTGTATGCTGAAAGTAGCTCACTTAAAAGGTATCTGTGGCAGCTCTTAATGTCAGCACCATCAAACCCTAGCTTCTTAGCCTCGCCTGCGCCCCAAATAAGAGCTTCCTTTAAGCTATCAAGATATTCATCTGTAACAATTCTTGATTTATCAATAGGGTTATCCTTTTCAAAAATAGGATTGTTGTAAGCGATAAGCGGAGCAGGCGTGCCCTCAGGCTTAGAATATCTGCCGGAGTGAGTTAACTGTACAAATACAAGTGGCTCAAAGCCGTTTGTCTTTACACATTCTTCCTTAATATCGTTTACTATTCTTGCAAAATCATCTTTTGTCTTGTCCGTTAAGTACATTTGGCGTGGATTTGCTCTGCCCTCGCCCTTTACTGCAGTAGCCTCAAACCAAATAATACCTGCGCCACCTCTTGCAAAGCGTAAATATCTTCTTTTTGTAAGCTCATCAGGTGCGCCCTCGTATGTACCGTCGCATCCCTCCATAGCTTGATATACAATTCTGTTATGAGCTACCTTAGAGCCGATTTTCATTTCCCTTGAAAGGCAGGAAATATCCTCAGAATAAGGAAATTTTACATTAGCCTCATCACATAGCTTTAAAAAAGCAGCCTTGTTTGATGGAACATTATAAGCCATAATTTTCTCCGTTTCATTATATTATAATTATACAGTTTAATATTATCATAATATAAAAAAATTGTCAAGCAAATTACCTTATTTTACTTGACAAATTGAACAATTTATGTAACAATAGTTGATAGTGAGAAATCACAAAAACAAAACCGCGGAGAAATACAATGAAAGCAATTTTTTTACTTAACAATAAAGGCAATGTTGATTATGTGTATTCTAAGGAATCACAAGAGAGAATTAAGAGCCTAATCGACATTGACCTTAGCGATATTTACTGTCAAGAGGAGCTAGAAAGGGATCCTGAAAAATTCAAGGATGTTGAATATATCTTTTCAACATGGTCAATGCCTGGCGGAAGTGAGCCAAAGGATGATTTTGGCAGATTTATGCCTAACCTTAAAGCGATTTTCTATGCTGCAGGCTCAGTAAGATACTTTGCTGAAAGCTACTTTAAAAGAAATGTTAGAATTTTCAGCGCATACGCCGCAAACGCTATCCCTGTTGCTGAATATTCCGTTGCTCAAATCCTACTTGCAAATAAGGGCTTCTATCAATCCTCGATTTTAGCTAAAGCGGGCAACTACGAGGAAGCGCACAAGGTGTCCCTTGCTCACTGCGGTAACTATGATGCCAAGGTTGGTATTATCGGCGCGGGTATGATAGGAAAAAAGGTAATTGAATTATTAAAGCCGTATAAATTAAATATCCTAGTTTATGATATCTTTATGTCCGAGGAGCAAGCCAAGGATATGGGCGTTACTAAGGTTGACCTTGACACACTCTTTAGTGAGTGCGATGTAGTATCAAACCATCTTGCAAATGTCCCTGCAACCGTTGGAGTTTTAACTAAGGAATTATTTGCAAAAATGAAGCCAAATAGTACATTTATCAACACAGGTCGCGGTCAACAGACAGATGAGGAAGGCATGCTTGAGGTGCTTGAAGCAAGAAAAGATATCTCTGCTGTGCTTGATGTTACAATCACAGAGCCACCTGTGGCAGAAAGCAAATTCTATACACTTGAAAATGTATTCCTAACACCTCATATTGCAGGAAGCCAAGCAAACGAGGTTCAAAGAATGAGCGAGCTTGTGGTTGATGAGCTAGAACGCTACTTAAAGGGCGAAAAGTGCCTCTACGAAATCACAGCCGAAAAACTAAAAACAATGGCATAAATACAAAAAACAACCACATATACAAAAAACAACCACACCTGTGGTTGTTTTTTGGTTAGGGGATAGGGAATAGGGGATAGGGCTGCTGCTTGCAGCAATCACGCATAGCGTGTATATCATTATTCCGCAGGAATGTATATCATCAATGCAATGCATTGTATATCATCACGCATGGCGTGTATATCATCAACCATAGGTTTGTATATTTTACCCCAACAAAACATCAAAAATCAGCATAACGCAAAAGCCTACAAGCAAAGCGTATGTTGCGCCTCTTTGCTCCCCGTGGGCGTGAGTTTCAGGTATCATTTCATCGCTAATTACATAAAGCATAGTACCGCCTGCAAATGCTAATGCAAAAGGTAAAATCGCGTTTGCTATGCTTACTGCAAAATAGCCAATAAGCGTGCCAACTACCTCAACAAGACCTGTGCCCATTGCAATTAAAAATGTCTTTTTGCGACTTACACCGCTTGCAAGCATAGGACCAATAATTACCATTCCCTCAGGAATGTTTTGTAGCGCAATACCACCGGCAATTATAAGTGCCTGTGTTGTATTTCCCGAGCCAAAGCCAACGCCTGCCGCAATTCCCTCGGGAAGATTGTGTATTGCTATTGCCATAACGAAAAGCAATACCTTGCTTAGCTTTTGATTATTATGACCCTCAACCTCATCGCCTACCATTTTGTGTAAATGAGGCACTAATTTATCAATTAAATTAAGACATAAAGCACCCACAAAAATACCGCTAACGGAAATTAAAATGCTAATCCATTTGCCGTATTTTGCACCATATTCCAATGATGGCATAATTAGACCAAGCACAGCAGCAGAAAGCATAACGCCTGCCGCAAAGGAAAGAACAATATCGGAAAATTTGTGAGATATATTTTTAAATGCAAATCCAATTATCGCACCGATAATTGTTGCCCCGCCTACACCTAAGGCGGTAAGTAAAACCATTGTCATAAAAATCGTTCCTTGTTTTTTTCTTAATTATATCATTGATTTTTCATTTTTTCAATGGTATAATGTTAACATTACAAAAAAGAGGATATATGTATGAATATAAAAAATGTTGTTTTTGACTTCGGTCAGGTAATAATCCACTTCGTGCCTGAAATTATGGTAAGCCCATATGTAACAGATGAGAACGATAAAAGACTTATTTGCGATGTGCTTTTTGACCGACTTTATTGGGATAAATTAGATAAAGGCACAATAACAAACGAAGAGGTTTTAAGCGCTTGTCGCACACGATTACCTGAAAGGCTTTGGGAAGTAACCGACAAAATTTATTATAATTGGATTTATAATGTACCTGAAATTGATGGCATGCGAGAGCTTATTATTAAATTAAAGGAAAAATACGGAGTAGGCATTTACCTACTATCTAATATTTCCGAATATTTTGTAGAGCATTCAAGCGAGTTTTCAATCTTTGAGCTTTTTGATAAATGCATCTATTCAGCCACAATCGGCATAGTTAAGCCAAGCCATGAAATTTTTGATTACCTTTGCAAAACATGTAACATAAATCCAGCAGAATCAATTTTCATTGATGACAACAAAAATAATATAGACTCCGCCATTAAATACGGTCTTAACGGCTATGTTTTTGACGGCAACGTGTCGAAGTTAGAAAACTATCTTGACGAGCTTTTAACTTAATAATAAAAAAGGATTTTGTTGATAAAACAAAATCCTTTTTTATGTATCAATTAGTCTTTAAAATAACCGATGTTCTTTTCTTTGCTTGGATCAAATGTAAGGTTGCAGATTGAAGCAACAAGACCGTAGATACCAAGTGTGATATATGAAAGGAAAAAATAAGCAAGTGTTCTTGACTTAAATCCTTCTGGTTTTAAAGATGTGTGGTTAATAATTAAACTACCAATCCAACCAAGGAAAAATGTAAGTAAGAAACGAACGAGATTGTTGTTATCCATCATAAAGCCCTCCTTTCATAGATTCTATAAAAAGTATATCACATATTAACGAGATAGTCAATATTTATTAACAATTTAATAATTTTTTATTTATTTGCATTAATAATGGATAAAACTCCTGTGAAGCAAGTATAAAAGAGAACTCATAAGTCATCATATCTAATTCATCGTCATTTATAATGTAACCGTATTTTTCTTCCATTAAGTATAAAAGAATAACCCTAAAAAGAGTAGCGAAGTCAACAAGATTGCATTCGTAACGAGTTCTTTCGTATATTTCGTTAATAACTTCTTTTGCGTCATTTGAAATATCAAGTTCAGTTGGGTCGTAAAGCAAATATATAAAATCAATTTGCTTTCTTTCAAGTGTACCTTTCAAAATTCCCGTCGCAATACCAAGTAAATGACATATCATTTGCTTTAAATCAAAGTGCAAAAGTTCCTCTCCGTCGGAAAAATAAGCAACTTTCATATATCCGTCTTTTTTAGCATTACACATTTGAATTTGAATAGAATCAGCCATATATGTGTTTATAAACTCATATAATTTTTGATAACTTTTGCTTACAACATCACTCTTTTTAGAGTAAATTTCGTGGCATTTTGCTTCAACAAAAATGTAACGATATCCCCCATCATAAAATCCGTCAAGATTAGCAGTGCCACCAACGGTTGTGTGTAGCTTCTTTTCAAAATGAAATCCATCTTTGTCCTTTGAAAGATTGTATATCATACGGCTCGATGACCCATAAGAGGCCATTTTTGGCGGATACCCATTCTTTTCAATAAGCTCGCCGCCATCACCCTTTGAAAATTCACTTATAGCATTTGCGGTCATATTGCTTTTAAACTTTTCCCATTCCTCGTTTGTCATATAAGAGTCAAAATGTTTGCCGTTTACCAAATAACCGCCGTTTTCAGTGATAATCTCACTTTGCTTAATAGCTAAATCAAGCTTTTTTACAATATTCATCCTTTTTCTCCTTTTTCTTTGATAATACTATATACGAATTTCAAATGAAAAAATTCACTGAAAACGAAAAAAATTTATATATTATTTAGAAAAGAGGAAACGTATTTTGCATATTCTTGCCCAAGCGGCAACTCATAATCAACCTTTAATTCTCTGCGAAGTGTCTTTACCTCTTCATTTTTTACGGGATTAAAGCCAACCTTTTCAACGCTATCCCAATAAACACCAACTCCGCGCTTTTGCCAAGATGGTAGCGTATCAAAGTTTATGCCACGGGAAAACAGTAATTCATTCTTATATGCAACGCTTTTGCCCTCAAGCATTTTCGTAGCATCAATAGCATTCATTCCTTCCTTGCGCAGTAGCCAATAGCAATGTGAGTTAAGCGCATTTCTGTGTGCATCCTCTTGTCGCCACAAAAAGTAATCTTGCACTCTTTCAATATTCGGTAATGGAATTAAACGGCAGTCCATGGCTGCAACTTGACCTAATTGAAGTGAAAAGGTAGCACTTGCAACTCCTGCAAGAATAGAATTGTATTTTCTTACCTTTCTTCCAAAGGTTTGTTCATCTACATGGAATAAAAGGGAAATTTCATCACTTTCAGTAAAACCGTAAACCACACGAAAGCCACAGTCCATAAGTCCCTTAACTGTGTTTATCATCATATCACGAAAACGCACATCAAATGGCGCTTCAAAATCGCATATTTCCTTAGTCAGTCTTGAAAAGCTTCTGCCGTCAATCCTTGCCACAAGATACATATCCGATAAAATGCATTGGTCTATTGATGTTTCATAAACCCTCATTTTTGCATCTAATTCATCAAAATTCATAAATTACTCCTTCCATGGCAAAATTGTCATATTTACGCCATCATTTTTTACATAGTATAGCTCATCAAAGCCTTCATCATAAGACGGTATTTCCAACTTTTTTGATGTCGATGCAATAGCCACAATAGGCACACACGCTTTTCCTTCTCGCAGCGCATTTCGCTCAATACAATCCTTGATTTTTGATTCCATAAAATATCCAACGATTTTGTATCCGTTTTCTTTCGCTAAAGGTATGTATCTTTTTCTGTCTTCTTTTGTAGGATTAGTATTGTCAATAGCATAGCTTTTCCCTTCAGCCAAGCACTCCATAATTAACTCATTTTCACGAAATCTTTTCTTCAAGGTGTCAAGATTAACACGCACAAAATCATTTGCAAGGTGCTTCATAAAGAAAGTGCTTTTTCCACTTCCTTGAAGCCCCATCATAATAACAAGAGTTTTCATTGATAGCCCCCCTTGAATTTCTAAATGTAAAATAAATCGCTACATAAATTATACCACAAAAAATAAAAAACCACAACTCTTTTTCAAAAGCCAGCTGTAAAAAGCGGAGAAGAAGGGAGGCTTTTTCTAACGAAAAAGAACTTCGCCACGACTTATGTTAGCGAGCTACAACGTCTTAGGCTCGTTTATGCACCCATTTTGCAGCAAGCTGCAAAGCTGTGTTTACACAACAAATCACACGATAAACAAAAAACAGGAACAAGTCCTGTTTTTTGTTTATAACGCAGGATTTGGGAGGCTTTTTCTTGCGAAAAAGAACTTCGCCACGACTTATGTTAGCAAGCTACAACGTCTTAGGCTCGTTTATGCACCCATTTTGCAGCAAGCTGCAAAGTTGTGTTCAAACACAAACCACGGTAAAATAAAGAGGTAGGACAAGCCTACCTCTTTATTTTACGCAGGATTTGGGATTTGAACCCAAGCAACACTTTCATGTCCTACGAGATTTCGAGTCACGCCTCTTCAACCACTTGAGTAATCCTGCATTTTTGCTATGTAAGTATATCATAAAAATATTAACTTTTCAATACTAAGGTTGAAAAAAATTAACTTTTGTGATAAAATGTATAAGGCGAAAAAGAAAGAGGGTGGTAAAAATAGATAGCACTAGTCAAAAGTATATAAAAATGACAGAAACGCCAATACCAAGGCTTGTAATTACTCTTGGTATTCCTACCACCATAAGTATGCTTATTACCAATATTTATAATATGGCAGACTCATATTTCGTTAGCCAAATTTCCGATAGTGCTGGCGGAGCAACAAGCGTTGTTTTCGGTATTATGACAATTCTGCAAGCCTTTGGCTTTATGTTTGGACATGGCGCAGGAAGTCATATCAGCCGACTTTTAGGCAAAAAGGATAGCGAAAATGCAAGCAAATTTGCATCAACAAGCTTCTTTTATGCGCTTCTTTGCGGTATTATTATTTTAGTAGGTGGTCTTATATTTTTAGAGCCTCTTATGTATCTTTTAGGTAGCACGGATACCATTTTACCCTATGCTAAGGACTACGGAATGTGGATTTTAATTGCCGCCCCCGCCATGACCGCAAGCTGCGTTCTTAACAATATTTTACGCTATGAGGGAATGGCAACCCTTGCTATGATAGGACTTACCACAGGCGGTATTTTAAATATTATCCTTGACCCTGTGTTTATTATTTTTCTTGATATGGGCATAGAGGGAGCGGGACTTGCCACCGCTGTATCTCAATATATTTCCTTTGGAATTTTACTTTATATGTTCCTTGCCCAAAGGACACAAAGCAAGCTTTCCCTTAAATTCATTGACAAAAAATTTAAAACCATCTTTAATATAGTCAAGGATGGACTTCCAAGCTTTGCAAGACAAGGACTAAACAGCGTGTCAACGGTTGTTTTAAATGCACAGGCAAAAATGTATGGCGATGTAGCTATTGCCGCAATGGGCTACGTTTCAAAAACCGCAGGACTTATATTCAGCGTAGGTCTTGGAATAGGACAAGGCTTCCAGCCTGTTGCAAGCTTCAACTATGGCGCGCAAAAATACTTTAGAGTCAGAAAAGCATCAATATTTACATTTTTATTCAGTACGGCATTTTTAGGCGTAATTTCCTTTGGCTGTTATATCTATGCAAACGAAATTATGTATATCTTTGGCGAAAGCAACGAGGTTGTTGCAATCGGTGGAGTAGCACTTAAAATGTTCTGTATAAGCATGCTATTTTTTCCTGTGTCCGTTGTTGCCACTATGCTATTCCAATCAATCGGCAAAAGCATATCCGCGCTGATTTTATCGTGCCTACAAAACGGACTTTTGCTTATCCCTATGTATTATATTTTACCTATCTATATGGATGTTACAGGCATTCAGCTGGCAAGACCTCTTGCATATATCCTATCCGCATTTGTCTCCGCGCCAATGCTTATAGCATTCCTTCGCAAACTGAAAAACAAGAATAAAGCACTTGCGAATTATAATTAAAAAAAACATTTGCGAAGCAAATATTTCATCCCATAGGGATTTCATCGTGAAACGATTTCACCGCGAAGCGATTTCACAAAAAAATATGACTACTTTTCCAAGTAGTCATATTTTTTATATTGTCTCCCACCGAGCCGTGTAAAGTAATCATTTGAACCTTGTCCTAAACAAGGCGGGGCTCTCATAATATCTTTACTGCTTCCAACATCTATATATTCTAGTCCGACCGAAGTCCATTAAGAGAGAATACATAGGAGGCCTGCAAACCAATATTGGATATTGAGCTCCTTTTAATAAAATGTAGGACGAATACATCACCCTATCACGCACTAAGCAGGATTTAAACCAATAGTATTATATGCAATTTATTTAAAATAATTCGTTTTTAGATAGTTAAAGTTTACTAATCTTCATCATGGTTGATAACATTGATACGCTTATCAAATATCTCGCAAGCGCTTTCTAATTCCTTGCCCTCAACCGGCTGATAAATATCTTCCTTTTTGCCTGTTTTTACTTTTTTAAGTACATAATATTCAGTAGGAGTAATGGCTACATAAGTTGCGCCGTTTATAACACACTCATCAATTACCTCATATGTTGTTTGACTTCCGTCATCCTCGGTAAATGTGAGGAAGCTTTTATTTTTGTCCATAATATACACCTCGTTTACATACTTATTTTATCATAATTACAGACACTTGTCAAGACTTTTTCCTTAACCCTCAATTATGTTGTCCCCAAATTGCTTAACAACAATGATTTGCTTTGTTTCATAAGCTCTATCTACAAGCTCATCAAAGTTAAGTCTGTTTTGCTGTTCAATTACAGAATCAAGCTCAGGTCTTGTCTTAGGATGCTTAGGAGTAAATACAGTACAGCAATCCTCATATGGCAATACAGATGTGTCAAATGTGCCGATTTTTCTTGAAATTTCAATAATTTCATTTTTATCCATACCGATAAGTGGGCGATAAATCGGAATATCTGCCATTTCATTTACAACATGAATAGCCTTCATTGTTTGAGATGCAACCTGACCAAGGCTTTCGCCTGTAATAAGTGCATCGCAATTTAATTCGTGAGCAAGTCTTAATGATAGCGCCATCATATAACGGCGAAGAAGTAATGTAAAGTAGTCCTCATCGCAGTTATCACGAAGCTCCTCTTGAATTTCAGTAAGGGAAATTACATGAACTCTAACTCTCATTGTGTAATCGCAAAGAATTTTCGCAAGCTCCAAAACCTTTTCCTTAGCTCTTTCAGAGGTGTAAGGGAAGCTTTCAAAGTGAACACATTCAAGGGAAACACCACGCTTAGCCATCATATATCCTGCAACAGGAGAGTCAATTCCACCTGAAAGAAGAAGTAAGCCATGACCGCTTGTGCCATAAGGAATACCGCCTGCGCCCTTTTCCTGCCCTGCATGAATAAAAGCCTCGTTTTCACGAATTTCACATCTTACGATAACTTCAGGATTTTTAACATCAACCTTAATTCCACGAACACAGGAGAGAATAGCACCGCCAACCTCGTTTGAAATCTCGGGAGAGGTCATAGGGAAACGCTTGTCAGCTCTCTTTGATTCAACCTTAAAGGTTTTATATCCCTTTAATTTTTCAGGTAAATATTCCTTAACCACATTTAAAATAGTATCAATATTCTTTTCGCAGGCAATAGCCTTTGAAACGCCAACAAAGCCAAATACATGCTTTGCTTGCTCAAACATATCGTCTATCCTTTCAATAGCACCGTTATCTAGTGGCTCAACATATACTGTGCTTTGTGAGTAGTAAATTTTGTAGTTGCCAATACGCTTAGCGCGAAGTCTTAATTGCTTAAGCATTTTCGCCTCAAAGTCGCTTCTGTTAGCTCCCTTTAAAATAACCTCGCCATATTTACATAAAATAACTTCTTTATTTATACATGTACTCATCTTATTTGTCCGTCACCTTTAATTATATATTTTTCGGTAGTTAATGCGCTAAGTCCCATAGGGCCTCTTACATGTAGCTTTTGTGTGGAAATTCCAATCTCCGCACCTAAGCCAAATTCGCCGCCATCTGTAAATCTTGTTGATGCATTTACATAAAGCGCACAGGAATCAATGCTCTTTACAAATAAATCTGCATTTCTTCCGTTTTCTGTAATAATTGATTCGCTATGTCCTGTGGAATATTTTCTTATGTGGTCAATAGCCTCGTTTACATTCTCAACCACCTTACAGCTTATAATGTAATCATCATATTCTGTATCGTAGTCAACCTCAGTAGCTTTAGTAATTTCCTTTAAAATCTCACAGCATTTATCACAGCCTCTAAATTCAAGAGAAAATTTTCTTGTTGATTCATAGAACATAATCAAGAATTTTTCTGCCACGCTTCTATGAACAAGCAGTGTTTCAATAGCGTTGCAAACGGAAGGGCGTTGACATTTTGCATTTAATGCAACATCAAGTGCCATATCAAGCTTTGCGCTTTCATCTACATATAAATGGCAGTTGCCCGCTCCTGTTTCAATTACAGGAACAGAAGCATTTTCCACAACGCTCTTAATAAGTCCCTTGCCACCACGAGGAATTAAAACATCAACCCCACCGCGCATTTTCATTAAAAGGTTAGCGCTTTCTCTCGTGGTATCCTCGATTAAGGTAGCTGCATTTTCATCATAGCCACATTCGTTAATTGCTTCTCTTATAACCTTGACAATAGCTTTATTTGAGTTAATAGCTTCCTTACCACCACGAAGAATAACTGAGTTACCGCTCTTAATACAAAGTGAAGCAGCATCGGGAGTTACATTAGGTCTTGCCTCATAAATCATAGCAACAACACCAAGCGGTACTCTCATTTTGTGAATTTCAAGTCCGTTAGGTCTTGTAAAAATTTCGCCTGTGCCAATAGGGTCATTAAGCCCTGCTACATAGCAAATAGCATCGCTAATAGCATAAATTCTGTCCTTATTTAGCATTAAACGGTCAAGCATGGCTTCCTTAATACCGTTTTCCTTAGCACTTGCCAGGTCAATTTTGTTAGCTTCAATTATATCCTCATAAGCATTGCGAATTTTTTCTGCCATGCATAAAAGAATTTTATTTCTATCCTTGCCACTTGCATTTGCAAGAGAGCGTGATGCATTTCTTGCACCTTGACAGATATTATAAATTACATCGTATAATTCCATAATTACACTCTCTTTCTTGCAAAATATGTGCCAACATGCTTGCCATCAAGCACATCATAAAGAATAAATGGATCCTCACCGTTGATAATAAGCATAGGAATACCTGCATTTGTTGCAATTTCAGCCGCGTTGATTTTAGCAATCATACCGCCTGTACCACGAGATGAGCCTGCACCCCCTGCATATGATTTAATTTCATCATTGATTTCCTCAACTCTGTCTATAAGCATAGCATCATCATATTTTCTTGGGTCCTTATTGTAAAGACCGTTTATATCACTTAAATTGATAATAATATCTGCATTACAAGCAATTCCAACATAAGCGGAAAGCGTATCGTTACCGCCAAACTTAATTCCCTCACAGGAAACGGAGTCATTTTCATTTACAATAGGAATACAGCCCATTTTAATTAGAGTGTGGAATGTATTTCTAACAAGCTCAAGTCGGTGGCTGTCATCAACAACATCCTTAGTCATAAGAATTTGCGCAACTGTATGACCATACATTGAAAAGAAATTCTCATACATTTTCATAAGCTGACTTTGACCAACTGATGCACATGCTTGCTTTTCCTCTAATGTTTTTGGATATTCTAAAAGCGCCATTTTAGCATATCCTGCCGCAACTGCACCTGAGCTTACAATAACAACCTCATGTCCTGCATTTTTAAAGTCTGCAACCGTGCGCACAAATGATTCAATTCTTCTTAGATTAAGAGAGCCATTTGAATATGTTAAGGTGGAAGTACCAACCTTTATTACAATTCTTTTACAATTTTTGATAACATTCATAAAAAAACCTCAAATTTGTCTTGAATAAATTATGTAAATATTATATAATATCTATGTATGTGTATTATTATATAACTAAAATCTCTAAATTTCAAGTACTAAGAGAGGAAAAATGCAATGAAAGAAAAGATTTATGTAGAAATTGCAGGAATTAGATTAGGAATTGTAACTGAAGAGGGCGCAACCTATGTTAAGGAAATTGCATCTTCTGTTGAAAATGATATATTAAAAATGACAAAATCACAAAGAAATTGCTCTTTAGTTGAAGCATCACTTTTTTCTTCCATGACATATTATAGCAGAGCCACAGAGGCTGAAAAGAAGGTTAAAAATCTTGAAACTCAAATAGCTCTTTATCAAGCCAATGTAAATAGACTAAAAAAGGAAAACGAGGAGCTTAAATTAAAGCTTTTAAATAATGGAAAATAAAAAATTACCGAAAATTTTAGCCCCATGTGGAGATATGGACGCTCTAAAATCAGCCATAGCAAACGGCGCAGATGCTATTTATTTGGGGCTTGATTTGTTTAATGCAAGAATAAGAGCAAAGAATTTTACTCTTGATAATATTGAGGAAGCTATTAGATTAGCCCATGCAAATATCGTTTTCGTTTATGTAACGCTTAATATCGCCATTTACGATAAGGAAATAGAAAGCGTTCTTGATTATGTAGATAAAATTTATCTTGCAGGAGCAGATGCTCTTATCGTTTCCGATTTAGGTATGGCATCACTTATAAAAAAATACTATCCCGATTTTGAAATTCACGGAAGCACACAGTGTACTGCCCATAATTTAGATGGCGTTACATTCTTAAATGAAAAAATGGGAGCAAGTCAGGTTGTACTTGCAAGGGAGCTACCTAAAAAAGAGATTGAATACATAACGAAAAATACTGATGCGAAAATAGAAATTTTTGTTCACGGCGCTCATTGCATGTCCGTGTCAGGTCAATGTCTAATGTCCTACGCCATGGGTGGCAGAAGCGGAAACCGCGGAGAGTGCGCTCAGCCTTGCCGACTTCAATATAAAATGTGTCAAAAAAGCTCATATCCACTAAGCTTAAAGGATATGTCCTTAAATAGCCATATTACCGAAATTATAGACACAGGTGTGAACACTCTTAAAATTGAGGGCAGAATGAAAAGCGCCGATTATGTAGGCGGAGCTGTATCTATATGGCGTAAGCTTTTAGATGAAAAAAGAAACGCTACAAATAGGGAAAAGCAAACACTTGAAGCACTTTTTTCACGCCAAGGCTTTACAGATGGTTATTTTACAAATAATATAACCTCAAAAATGTTAGGCGTGCGCACCGATGAAAATAAGGAAGCCACCAAATCATATGAATCTACAAAAAATGAGCTGGCAAGGGTGAAAATCAACCTTTATGGCAAATTTATGCTAGGCAAAAACGCAGAGCTAACTGTAACACTAGGAGAAAAAAGCGTAACCGCATATGGCGATATTGTAGAAGAAGCAATAAACGCCCCTATTTCAACTGAGGATATAATAAAAAGCCTTTCAAAATTAGGTAATACCCCCTTTGAAATTGGCGATATTCAAATTGAAAAGGATGATAGCATAATGGTGCGCGTTTCCTCGCTTAACGCTTTAAGAAGAAAAGCGATTGACTTGTTTTTTTCTATGGGCAGAGAGGAAAGAGAGCATAATTACACACCTAAAAAAGCTACACAGGATAGCGTAAAATTAAGAAGCGCGCTATTTAGTGATATATCACAAATACCAGAAAACTCAAATTATTTTGATATAATATTTGTCTATGCGGACAGATATAAAAAGGATAATCGCATAAACGGCATTTGCTTGCCACCCGTTATTTTAGATAGCGAATGGAATGAAATTGAAGCAAAATTAACTGAAGCTAAAAATAACGGTGTTGAATATGCACTAATTACAAATATCGGTCAAATTAACCGCGTTAAAAAATACGGCTTTAAAATGATTTTTGACTATCGCTTTAATGTATTTAATGGACCATGTGTCGATTTTCTACACGAAAACGGAGCAGAAAGCGTAATTTTATCCCCAGAGCTTACCTTGCCTCAAATTAACGATTTAAAGGGAAATCGCGTTATAGCCTACGGCAAAATTCCAATTATGACAATGCACAAATGCATATTAAAGGACACCTGCGGCTGCGATAAATGTAAGGGATATTTACAGGATAGACAAAATGCTTCGTTTTATGTAGAGGGCATTTTCGGTCATAGAAATATTATCTACAACAGCGTGCCAATTTATATGGCAGACCGCCTTGACAAAATCAAGGACTTTTCACATCATTTCATTTTCGCAAATGAAACCAAAAAGGAATGCTTTGACATTATCGAAGCGTACAAGCATAATTTGCAACCAAAAGGAAATGTAAAAAGAATTAAGTAGTGCTTCGGAAAGGTCGTAAAGTAATTTGCTGGCCACTGACCACTAGCCACTAATCACTGTCGAATAGGAGTGAAACGACTATGAGAATAATTTTAGCATCTAAGTCCCCAAGAAGAAAAGAAATACTATCAATGGTAACATCTGATTTTGAAGTAAGAGTAAGCGATGCTGATGAAACCGTAGATAGTAGCATTGATATATTTGATGTGCCAAAGCACCTAGCAAAAGTAAAGGCTGAGGCTGTGCCATATAATGATGGAGAAATTATTATCGGCTGTGATACTATTGTTATATCCCCTGATAAGGAAATTATGGGCAAGCCAAAGGATAAAAACGATGCTGTCCGTATGCTTAAAAAGCTATCTGGCACAACACATTATGTTGTAAGCGGAATTGCTATAAGAGATGGTAGCACCGTAGTAAGCGATAAGGTAGTAACTAATGTTACAATGCGTAATCTAACTGACAGCGAAATTTTAAATTATGTAAACCGTTTTAACCCCACAGACAAAGCAGGAGCGTACGGTATTCAAGAAATGGCAGGCGCATTTGTAAGCGGTATTGAGGGAGACTTTTATAATGTTGTTGGACTGCCCCTGTGTCGCTTATGTGAGCTTTTGAAGGAAAAATTTAATATAGATTTACTAAGCTGATATGACAAAAAAAGAGAAAAAAGAAAGAATTGCTAAAATAGTTGAGGAGTTAAAAAAGCTCTATCCCGAAGCACTTTGCTCACTCAATTATGAGGGCGAGGGCTGGAAGCTGCTTATTATGGGTAGGCTTAGCGCCCAATGCACCGATGAAAGAGTAAATATAGTCTGTGAGGACTTATTTAAAAAATTCCCAACTGCCAAGGCTTTAGCCGATGGCGATTTAACGGAGATTGAAAACTCAATCAAGTCCTGCGGTCTATACAAAATGAAAGCAAAAAACATTAAAAGCGAGTGTCAAAGACTTGTTTACGAGTGTGGTGGCGTAATTCCCGATACAATGGATGAGCTTTTAAAATTTGAGGGCGTAGGCAGAAAAATTGCCAACCTTATCCTAGGCGACCTGTACGGAAAGCCCGCCATTGTTGCCGACACACATTGCATGCGCATTTGTGGCAGATTTGGTATGTATAAGGAAGGCGTAAAGGACCCCCTTAAAACTGAAAAAATACTAAGCGAGCTAATTGAGCCAAGTGAGCAAAGCGACTTTTGCCACCGTATGGTGCTTTTTGGTAGAGAGTATTGCTCTGCACGAAATCCAAGATGTGAAGAGTGTCCAATTAAAATGCTCTGCGAGCATTTTCAAGATGCTAGCTGTTAGCCGCTAGCCGTTAGCGAGATACATAACGGTTTACTAGCAAGGCAAAAATTAAATATAAATTGGTTGAAATGTCAAAATCAAATCTGCTGATAGCTGACTGCTAACAGCTAACGGCTGACCGAATGAAATGAGGCTTTATGATTGAAGTAATAAAACTCCCAAAAGAGAGATACAAGGAAGCCTGCGACCTTATTTGGCAGGTGTTCCAAATTTACGAGGTGCCCGATTTCCCACCAGAGGGAGTAATCGAGTACAAAAGAATAATTGATGAAACTGAGAAGTTAAAGAACATAATTTTCTATACCGCCATGGAAAATGATAGAGTAATCGGTGTCCTTGGCATGCGAGAAAATAATCATATCGGCTATTTTTATGTAAGCGAAAAGCACCATAGACGCGGCATTGGCAAAATGCTCTTTAATGAAATGATGAAAGACTATAACTCTGATATAACGGTTAACGCCTGTCCCTATGGCGTGCCTGTATATAAAAAATTAGGCTTTGAAGAAACTGACATACAAAAAAATGTAAACGGAATAATTTTCACACCTATGAAAAGGAGAAAGCAATGAAAAAACTCATTCTATTATTCGCTGTATTATTTGTCTTATCCTGTATGCTAATTGGCTGTGGCGGTACAAGCACAGATACCGATACGGACAAGAATACGGATACAACCATTGATACATCAAAGGACACAAGCGACAAATCTGACACGGACACAGATATGGATACAAATACGGATACTGACACGGATACCGATACAGGCACCACCGATACAGATGCCGATACAGATACCGATACAGGCTCAGACAAGCCTGATGTGTGTACCCATGAATACGGCGATTGGCAAACAGTAACAGCGCCAACCTGCACAGAAAAGGGCTTTGAAAAGAGAAATTGCACCTTATGTGGATTTACTAGCTCAAGAAGCGTTGATGCAAGGGGACATAATGTTATCGTTGATGAGGCTATTGAGGGCGACTGCACAAAGGATGGCTATACTCAAGGCGCGCATTGTGATGTGTGCAATACAGTATTAAAGGCGCAGCAGCTAGTACCAAAGGACACACTTCATAAGTATGTAAACCTAGTAAGAGTTGACAAAGAGCCAACAACCTCAAGCGAGGGCAAGGCAACATTTAGATGCTCAACCTGTAATGGTACAAGAGATGAAACTCTTGCAAAGCTTACCTCTCAAAAGCTTGGCAAGGATGATGTTTACGATATTACAACAGATGAATTCAACCCTGCCATTGATAATATTTGGAAAATGGTTGATGGCAACACCTCAACAGGCGGTCTTTACGGAGCTGGTAATGACTGGTTCGGTAATATTGGAGACACTCTTGTTATTACCTTAGGTCAAGAGGTTATCTTAAATGAGCTTAGCCTCTATGTGTGCGGTAACTTTACCTCAGGCAGCTATAAGGTTAAAAACGCCAAGGGCGAGGTTACAAAGAGCGGTAGCATTACTGTTAACAATACAAATACAGAAAAGAAAACAGTTATCTCAAACGGTAATGTAAAGGCATATACAATTGAGGTTTCAGTAACAGGGCTTAAATGGGAAAGCTACTTAACCTTTAAGGTTGCTGAGGTTGAAATGAAGGCAACAAAGCAGGACCCAAGACTTCCACACGACCATGTATATAGAGAATATGTAAAGGATACCGTAAAAGCAACCTGTCTTGAGGGCGGTAAGGCTGAATACGCTTGCTATTGTGGTTTAACTAAGGAAAAAACAACACCTACAATCGACCACAACTTCTCAGTATTGTATTCTAAGAAGGATGCAACATGTACTGAAAATGGCAGATATACATATAAATGTGAAACATGTAACGATAAGCGTGAAAAGCAAATAATCGCTAAGGGACATGTATTTGCAAAGCTTGTAAATTATGTTACAATGCCAACTCTTTCCCAAAACGGTAAAGCGGTATTTAAGTGTATCGGATGTGATTTAACTGAAAATAAAACTATCATTCCTTTAACACTTGGAAGCGTTGAGCATTTAAGAGTAAGCTCAATGCTAAGTAACATGGTAACACTTAAATTCAATGTTTATGGGGAAAGCGGAAACTATGAAATTCGTTACAGCACAAGCGAAATTACAAATGAAAACTTTGCAAATGCAACATTAATTGATGCAACCGTAACAGGAGATAAGGAATATACCGCAAAATTAAATCTCAGCGTAGGTCTAAATAGCTGCTACTATGTAGCCATAAGACCTTATATTGGTGAAAACTATGGCAATGTTACTACTATCCGTTTAGGTGGTAATAAGCTAATTCCTATTGATTATGAGAAAAATGCAAATGTATATAGCGGTGAGGTATTAAACTCATTTGCTAAAATGTTTGATGAGCAAGCATACGAAAAAACAAAGAACCCAACATCTGTTTTAGGAAAGATATTCAATGACTCAAGCGACTTAGTGCTTTACGGCATGAAGCTTCGCCCAATCGTTGACCTTCAAGCTATGCACTACGTAAGCAGCGTATATCTATTCTATATGGACCCAGGTGTTAATGTAACTGTAAGATGGAGCGACACTCCTGTTGATTTTATGGCTGAGGACTCTAAGTGGGACGGCGTAAAGAAATTTACCACAGCTCCTGGCTGGAATGAAATTCAAATCAATAATGCAACAAGATATATTCAAGTTGAATTTAAGGACGGAAGCGCTCCTTATGAAATGCTCATTTACGGCTTCCAAAATGGAGACGGCGATGAAATAGCAACAGAAATCGGCTCACTTCCAACTATGGGAGAAATGATGGGTATGTGCGGCTTCGTTGCAAGTGGTGGCGGTAATACACCTATTGATTCCGTAATTTGCACAACTGTATTAAGAGAATATCATAACTTCGGCTGGTCATATACAATTGATAACTATCCAAATAAGGCTACATTCTTTAGCGGTAGCTGGATGGGCGATTTTGATGAGCAATACAGAAAATATTCACAAGCAGGCATAAATGTAATTCCATGTATTCAATGGGATTTAGTAAATATTCCTCAATCATATAAGGTTGACTCAAACAATTTACCAAGAAAGTCAAACGGTAGCTTTATTAAGGGCGACTTCTACGATAAGATGAACCCACATACATATTTTGCATATGCAGATAATATGTTCTCATTCTCAGCTCGCTTCGGTACTAATACAGCAATCGGCGATTTATTATTCCTACATGCATCAGGCACAAAGCAATCAGGCTTTGGCACAATTAAATGGATTGAGCTTGGCAACGAGCCTGAGGGCGCATGGAATGGCGTTCATAACTACTATTCAGCATATCAATTAGCAGCGCTTACATCAGCAGCATACGATGGACATTGCCGTACAATGACTTCATCTGTAATTGATAAGGGATACCACCTTGGCGTTAAGAATGGCGATCCTAACATGAAGGCTGCAATGGCAGGCGTATCAGCTGTAAGCAACGAATATATTACATCAATGTGCTATTGGATGAAGGCTAACCGTGCAGATGGCAAAACCGCATTTGATGCATTTAATGTTCACTGCTACATGACAAAATCACTTACACTTGCAAACGGAAGCTCAGTATCCGTTGGCGCATCCCCTGAGGAAGCAAATGTTGTTAAAACACTTTCTAACCTTATCGCATTAAGAGATAAATATTATCCAGAAAAGGAAGTATGGATTACTGAGTTCGGTTGGGATACTAACCAAAGCTATGCAACATCAACCTCAGCCCACGGATATGAAAACAAGGATACAGGCGTTTCATATACAGGCAGAGAGGTTCAGGCTATGTGGCTAACCCGTACATATTTGCTCCTTTCCGCAATAGGAATTGACAAGGCTACTATGTATATGTGTGAGGACTGTGGCGTTGAAGAGGAATCCGTTGGTAAGTACGGTACAGCAGGCGTAATCGGCTTTAAGTATGATGAAAATGGCAACACAGTAGAATTTAAGAAGGAATCCTACTATTACCTCTATACATTAAAGAATACTCTTGGCGATTATACATTCAATCAAAAGATTGAAGCATATGAAGACAATGTAATGATTTATCAATACAAGACAGCTGAGGGTAAGGTAGCATACGCTGTATGGTGTCCAACCTCAGATGGTACTGTTGTTAAGGATTATCAATTAGGTATCGGTGGCTCAAGCGCAACATTAGTTCAAAACGAAAACGGCGACATTGACGGTGTAAATTCAACACTTAGAGCCGACAACCTTGGCTATGTAACAATCGACATTAGCGAAAAACCAATCTACATTGTAGTTGACTAATAAAAAAATAGACGCTTCGGCGTCTATTTTTTTATATCTCTAACTATTATTAACATACAAAAATCAAAGCAAGCTTTTGTGCAATATGCTATATTTTTGCTTGCTAATACTTATATTATTGACAAATTATACAAAAAGAACTATAATATATTATAGCTTGGTGTGCCTTTTAGTAAACGGTCATGTCAACTAAAAATACGGTATAAATATCAATTTACCTAAAAATAAGGAGAGTAAATGCAGATATGAAAAAATATATTTCGCCTGTATATGTTAAGGCAGAGGTTGGCAATGCTTTTAACGGCTTTTTAGGGCTTAGTCTTGAGATTATTCCCGAGGACAACTCCGTAATTATAACCCAAGATGCGGAAGAAATTTTTGGTTAAGGAGCGAGAGATATATGAAGCACAGTAAGAAAATAATATTACTTTTATCAGCTATATTTATAGCGTGTATGCTTGCTCTTTTTGCTAGCGCAAGCGACCATATTGTAACAGAAGCATTTACATATGAAAACGGCTTTACCTCAGGTGGCGTATATTCAAGCTACTGCTCATGCGGAAGCAGTGATTGCGAAAATAATGCAACACTTCAAAAAGCACCGCTTTTTGAAATGCTTGGCTACTCAACGCCTGAAAAGAGCGATGAGACTAGAGGTCTTTCATTTAGCTATTCTGCTGATGTTTCCTTGATTGAGGAATATGAAAGAATAAACAACTGCAAAATCACATACGGATTTTTATTAGCTGGCGCAAATAATTATGAAAACAATCCAAGCAAGGTGTCAACAGGAGAATTTGACGCTCACTATTCTAAAATAGATGTTCGTATCAATTACGGCAAGCCTGATGGAAATGGCACAACAAAATACGATAAGTACGATGCAATTTTTGCAGGCAGAGTAACCGTTGAAAACGCAAGTGGCGAAAAAACAACATCATACTTCCAACTAAATATACCAACAACCGACTATGAAAATAATACACTTGGCACTATGTCAGGCATAAACTTTGATGCGGTTACAGGAAAGCAAAATCAGATAAATAAATGGCAAAACAGCCAAAGCATCAACGCTGAAAACGGACAAGTGGTAAGCGCTGAATCATCATATACCGTTACCGAAAACTATATCAAGGTAAAAAACGGCGACACAATCGGTATTTCATCAAGCGCGGGCGCGGAATTTATGATATACTGCTATAACTACATAGGCGGTAAATACGAATATCGCGGATACATTGATGTAAATGGCGAAAAATACACATTTAACCAAGACTCACAAGCATCTAATGGCGATAAGCTTGATATAAATGACCTTTATGTAAGATTAGTATGTAAGTCAAAGGATAATAGCTCTATTTCATATACCGATATTGAAAATGACATCGTTTTTAATATTACTGAGGAGAAAAACAGCGTTATAGTAACCTTTAAGGATGGAGACAACACCTACAATAAAAACTGTTATGTAGGTCAAAGCCTTGGCTTTACCCCAAAGGCTGAAAACGGAAACGATGTATTCCTTGGTTGGTATGATGAAAGCAGTATGCAAGTAATCTATACCGAAAATACTATTATTGAAAATTCAGTAACACTAGTCCCTGTATTTAGAAAATATGTAACAGATGTTGAAAATTACATAAATTGGTCTCAAAGCTATATGCTTGACCAAACAGGCTCATATCTTGCATCCGATGCATCAAGATATGTAATCACATCATTTATTAAGGTAAATGAGGGCGACTCAATTTCATTACCAACAAGCATAGGTCATAAATTTGTAATTTACTGTTACAGCGATATGTACGGCACATATACAGCTAACAGCATAATCGACTGTAACCCAAGCGACACCACATCAGCCTACGAAAATTGGGGATATTCTTACACATTTAAAAACGGAGATATCCTTGAAAACGGAAGCACATTAAATTGCGATAACCTATACATTAGAATTGCATTTAAGAAGGATAGTGGCTCTGTAAATATTGACACCTTAAAGAGCAATATTGAGTTTAATATTTCAGCCGATAACTATCACTTATATGTAGAGAAAAACGGCGGAGAGGAAAGCTGCAACCATAAGTTTGATGAATGGACCACACTCCAAGAAAGAAGCTGCTTACTTGATGGAATTGATGCAAGAGACTGCCTACTTTGCTTAAAGCGTGAGGTTAGATACACTCAAGCAACAGGACATAAGGGTGTAATTATTCCATCGGTAGCAGCGGACTGCGGTACTGACGGATACACCGAGGGAGCATATTGCGAAATCTGTAATACCATTCTTAAGGAGCAACAGATAATATCCAAGGACGGCTTACATCAATATTATCATCTTGTTTCATTGTCAAAGGCGCCAACGCTAACGGAAGAGGGCTTAGGTACATTTAAGTGTATCGTTTGTGGTGCAACGCGTGAGGAAGTGCTTCCAAAGAGAATAAAGACACAAATTGGAACAGACTACATTAAGAGCATCACAACCGATGAATTTAATGTGGCAAAGGATAATGCTTGGAAGGTTATAGATGGAAAAATTTATACTCCCGGTATTTATAGCACAGGCGATGACTGGTTCGGCAATGTAGGTGATAAGCTTGTCATTACCTTTACTCAAGAGATTGCATTATCCGAGATTAAGATATACACAGCAGGTAACTGGACGTTTGCTGATGTGGTTGTAAAAAATGCAAGCGGTACAGAGCTTCTTAGAAAAGAGGTTAATGCTAACGGCGTTGCATACGGTGGCGACGGCGCAGAGGCTATCGTTCTATCAGGCGGAAATCTAAACGCTTACACTGTTGAAATTGAAATCACATCAATAAAGGGCGATGCAAAAACCTTTAAGGTATCTGAAATTAAAATGACAGGCGTAGTTGCAGACCCAAGATTACCTCATACTCATCAGTACAACGAATTTGTAAAAACAATTCAAGAGCCAACATGTCAAGCATCTGGTAAGGATCAATATAGATGCTACTGTGGTAGAGTTTCTACAAAATCAACATCAAAGCTTTCGCATAGCTATGAAATTTTAACCTCAACAGATGAACCTACATGCACAGTAAACGGCATGGCGGTTTATAAGTGTGTAACATGCGACAATTTAAGAGAAATTACTCTTAATATGGTAGGACACAACTACTCAAAGCTTGTAAGCTATATAACTGAGCCAACATATAACGCTGATGGAAGCGCAATCTTTAAGTGTATTCACTGTGATAAAACAGAAACGAAAACAATTAAAGCATTAGAGCTTGGTAAGGCTGAATATTTAAGAGTTGAAAGCATTAAAAATGGAGTTGTAACGCTTCTATTTAATGTTTACGGAGAAAGCGCAAATTACGAAATCCGTTATAGCACAAGCGAAATTACAAATAGCAATTTTGCAAATGCAGAGCTACTGAATGTAACAGTAATAGGCGATAAGGAATATAAGGCTACATTTAATCTTGATGCAAGCCTAAATAATGGCTACTATGTGGCTATAAGACCTTATATCGGCTCAAATTACGGAGAAATTTCAACTGTAAGAGTTGGTGGAAATAAGCTTATCCCTATTGACTACCATAATGCAAATGTATATAGTGGCGAGCTTCTTAATTCCTTCGCTAAGCTATTTGATGAGCAGGCTGCTGAAAAAGCAACTCCTACCTCACAGCTCCCAAGACTAATTGGAGACATAAACGATACAGTTCTTTATAATATGAATTTAAGCCCAATCGTTGACCTTGAAAGCATGCACTATGTAAGCAGCACATATTTGTACTTTGATACGCAGGACATAGATATTAAGGTAAGATGGAGCGATACTCCTACTGATGCATATGCAGATGATTCCAAGTGGGATGGCGTAATTTCAACTAAATCAACAGTTGGCTGGAACGAATTTAAGATAGATAGCGACACTCGTTATATCCAAATTATCTTTAAGGATGGAAGCGCGCCATATGAAATGCTTATTTATGGCTATCAAAACGGAAAGGGCGATGAAATAGCAGATGAAATTGGCTCACTTCCAACCATCGGCGAAATGATGGGTATGTGTGGCTTCGTTGCAGGCGGTGGCGGTAATACACCTATTGACTCTGTTTCCTGCACAACAGTATTAAGAGAATATCACAACTTCGGCTGGTCATATTCCTTAACTGCATATCCAGGCAAAGCTTCATTCTTTAATAATAGCTGGATGGCTAACTTTGATAGTCAATACAGAGATTATAAGAATGCAGGAATAAATGTAATTCCTTGCGTACAATGGGATTTAGTAAATATTCCTCAATCAAATCAGGTTGATGAAAATAATCTTCCAATTAAATCAAACGGAAGCTTCGTTAAGGGTAGCTTCTATGATAAGATGAACCCTCATACTTACTTTATGTACGCTGACAGCATGTTTGCATTCTCAGCAAGATACGGTACAAATTCATCAGCTGAGCTACTTAACACATTAGCTCTCCATGTATCCGATACAAACAAGGTTGGTCTTAACTATCTTAATTGGATTGAACTTGGTAACGAGCCTGAGGGTAGCTGGAACGGTATTCATAATTACTATTCCGCATATCAATTAGCAGCATTAACATCTGCCGCATACGATGGACATTGTCGCACAATGGTATCAACAGAAACATCTAAGGGATACCATCTTGGCTTAAAGAATGCTGACCCTAACATGAAGGCTGCAATGGCAGGCGTATCCGCTGTAAGCAACGAATATATTACATCCTTGTGCTATTGGATGAAATCTAACAGAAATGACGGCAAGGTAGCCTTTGATGCATTCAATGTGCATTGCTATATGACAAAAACAATCACATTATCAAACGGAAGCAAAACAACCGTTGGCGCATGTCCTGAGGAAGCGGGAGTTGTAAATACATTATCACAGCTTATTAAAATCAGAGATAAATATTATCCAGAGAAGGAAGTATGGATTACTGAGTTTGGCTGGGATACTAACCAAAGCTACGCTACCTCAACCTCATCACATGCATACGCTAATGAAAAAACAGGCGTATCCTATACAGGCAGAGAGGTTCAAGCTATGTGGCTAACCCGTACATATTTACTCCTTTCCGCAAACGGAGTTGACAAGGCTACTATGTATATGTGCGAGGACTGCGGCGTTGAAGAGGAATCTGTTGGTAAGTACGGTACAGCAGGCGTAATCGGCTATAAGTACGATGAAAATGGCAACACGGTAGAGTTTAAGAAGGACTCCTACTACTACCTCTATACATTAAAGAACACCTTAGGCAGCTACACATTTAATAAGCAAATTGAAGCCTACGATGATAATGTATATATTTATCAGTACAAGACCGAGGATGGCAAAACAGCATACGCTGTATGGTGTGGCACCTCTGATGGTACTGTATCAAACAACTACCAATTAAGAATTGACAGCGAAAGCGCAACAATCGTTGAAAATGAAAACGGAAATGTTTACGGCAAGAAGACAGATGTTAAGGCAGATAGCCTTGGCTACATCTCAGTAAATGTAAGCGAAAAGCCTGTTTACATCTTAGTTGACTAAAACACATTTAGATTAAGTAATAAGTATCCATCAGCTAAGCTGGTGGATATTTATTTTTTGATATGATAGTGGAATATGTGATGAAAAAAGTTAAATATTGTCTAGTTAATATTCAATAATAGTCTTGCAATTATACTTATTATATAGTAAAATATAAATAATAAAACTATAAGAGGTTATTTTATGAGCCTGTTTAAAAAAGAAGAAAATGCACTTATCCGCTTTTTTAATTCAGAAATAGTTAGAATTGAGCCTTGGGGAAAAAACTCACTTCGTGTAAGAGCAACCCCTGAGGGAAGACTATCAAATAAAAATCGTGCTTTACTTGATATTGAAAAGGGAAAAGCCGATATTACAATAGAAAAAAGATACGAATTAAAGGACGGCGAGCAAAGAGAATATGAGGTTGCTTATATAGTCAATGGTAACGCTAAGGCTGAAATTGACAAAAACGGCAAAATCACAATTTATAACCAAAGAAACGAAAAAATTCTTGAAGAAATGTTAAGACTTCAGCCCTTAAAAACTCCTGCAAGATTTTTCAAAGCCAACCTTTTAGGTAAATATCAATTAACTATGAGCTTTGAGAGCGACCCTAACGAAAAAATATTCGGTATGGGACAGTATCAAATGCCATATTTGAATTTAAAAGGCTGCACTCTTGAAATGGCGCACAGAAACTCTCAAGCATCCGTGCCATTTTTCCTATCAAGCAATGGCTATGGCTTTTTATGGAATTTGCCTGCAATAGGCGAGGCTACCTTTGGCAAAAATGTAACTAAAATTAAGGCAGAATCAACCGATGAGCTTGACTATGTAATTATCGTTGCAGACACTCCAAGGGAAATAATTGAAACATATATGGAAGCCATAGGCAGAGCGCCTATGATGCCTGAATATGCAATGGGCTTCTGGCAATCAAAGCTTCGCTATCGCACTCAAAATGAGCTTATGACCGTTGCACGAAAATACAGAGAGTTAAATATTCCTCTGTCCGTTATCGTTTGCGACTTTTTCCATTGGCCACATCAAGGAGACTTCCGCTTTGACTACGATTATTGGCAAGACCCTGAGGCTATGGCTAAGGAGCTTAAGGAAATGGGTACTGAGCTTATGGTGTCCGTATGGCCAACTATTGAGTTTGAAAGCGAAAACTACCAAGAAATGCTTGAAAAGGGACTGCTTATTCGTAATGACCGAGGACCAAGAAATCATACCGAGTTCGTTCATCCCGCAACATATTACGATACAACAAACCCCGAGGCAAGAAAATTCGTTTGGGAAAAAGCTAAAAAGAATTATTACGATAAGGGCATTCGCTTATTCTGGCTTGATGAAGCTGAGCCTGAATACATAATGTACGATTTTGATAACCACCGTTATTATGAGGGCAACTGTGCCGAGGTAGGCAACATCTATCCCGTTGACTATGCAAAGGGCTTTTACGAGGGACTTAAATCCGTTGGAGAAACGGAAATATTAAGCCTTGTAAGATGCGCATGGATAGGTAGCGCAAAATATGGCGCACTTGTTTGGAGTGGCGACATTATGCCAACCTTTGAAGCGCTTAGGTGCCAAGTTCGCGCAGGACTTAGTATGGCAATAGCAGGTATTCCGTGGTGGACTACCGATGTTGGCGGCTTTGATACAGGGGACCCATCACTCCCCGAATATCGCGAGCTAACGGTTCGCTGGTTCCAGTACGCCACATTCTGTCCTGTCCTTCGTTTACACGGCTACCGTAATCCTTATCTCCCTGCTGATGAAAATGCAAAGGGCGGCGGACAATGCTTCTCTGGTGGAGATAACGAAATTTGGAGCTATGGCGAGGATAATTTTGAAATTATGAAGGACTTTATTTTCCTTCGTGAAAGAATGAAGCCATATATTAAGGAGATTATGGAAATTGCCCACAAGCAAGGCACTCCACCAATGCGACCTATATTCTACGATTATCCAAAGGATGAAAAAGCGTGGGATATTGATAGCGAATATATGTTTGGCGATAGTCTTTTAGTATGTCCTATTATGGAGCTAGGTCAAAGACAAAGAGAGGTATATTTACCACTTGGCGACATTTGGATTGACCCATATACATGCAAGGAATACGAGGGCGGAATCGTAATTTTAGCCGATGCGCCTATTGAAAGAATTCCCGTTTATGTAAAGAAAAACGGAAAAATTAGTGTTGAAATATTTAAATAAAGAGGTATAGAAAAATGAGCATTTTTAATGTTGAAAAAATCAAGTACGAGGGCGCAAGGTCCACAAATCCACTTTCCTTCAAGTATTACAATCCCGATGAGGTTATCGGTGGAAAGACAATGAAGGAGCAGCTTCGCTTTGCTATGTCCTATTGGCATACACTCTGTGGCGATGGAACAGATATGTTCGGTATCGGTACAGTTGATAAGTCATTTGGTGGCTTAACACCTATGGAAATTGCTAAAAAGAAGGTTGAAGCAGGCTTTGAGCTTATGGATAAGCTTGATATTGATTACTTCTGCTTCCACGATAAGGATATAGCCCCTGAGGGAGCATCCTTAAAGGAATTCCAAGACAATCTTGATGTAATCGTTCCAATTATTAAGGAAAATATGAAGAAGTATAATAAAAAGCTTCTTTGGGGTACAGCTAACCTCTTTAACAATCCAAGATTCGTTCACGGTGCAGGCACAGCACCAAACGCTGATGTTTATGCATATGCAGCAGCGCAGGTTAAAAAAGCACTTGATATCACTATTGAATTAGGTGGAGAGGGCTATGTATTCTGGGGTGGACGTGAAGGCTACGAAACACTTCTTAATACCGATATGGGACTTGAGCTTGACAACCTTGCAAGACTCTTAAGGATGTCAGTAGAATACGCTCGTTCAAAGGGCTTTACAGGAGATTTCTACATTGAGCCAAAGCCAAAAGAGCCAACAAAGCACCAATACGATTTTGACACAGCAACAGTTCTTGCATTCCTTCGTAAGTACGGTCTTGATAAGGACTTTAAGATGAATATCGAGGCTAACCATGCAACACTTGCAGGTCATACATTCCAACACGAGCTTGCAACCGCAAGAATTAACGGTGCGTTCGGCTCAATTGACGCTAACCAAGGCGACTATCTTTTAGGCTGGGACACAGACCAATTCCCAACAGATGTTTATAATGCAACATACTGTATGCTTGAGGTATTAAAGGCAGGCGGCTTTACAAACGGTGGTCTTAACTTTGACTCTAAGCCAAGAAGAGGCTCAATGACTCACGAGGATATTTTCCTTGCTTATATTTCAGGTATGGATAGCTTTGCTCTCGGTCTTAAGATTGCATATAAGATTATTGAGGATGGCAGAATTGATGCTTTCGTTAAGGAAAGATATGCTTCCTATAATACAGGCATCGGTTTAGACATCGTTAGCGGTAAGGCAACACTTGAAAGCTTAAGCGAGTATGCACTTAAATTAAATGTAGTTGAAGAAAAGAAATCAGGCGCACAAGAGTATCTTGAAAGCGTTATCAACCAAATTATGTTCGGTGGCATCTAATGAGATATTTAATAGGTGTTGATATTGGAACATCAGGCACAAAAACAGTTTTATTTGATGAAAACGGCAATAAAATCCGCTCAAAAACAGTAGAATACCCAATGTACCAACCAAAAAACGGTTGGGCGGAGCAAAATCCCGAGGATTGGTATAATGCAGTTTATGAAACTCTAAAATTTGTGTCCGATGGCATTGAAAACGAAAACGACAAAATTTGTGGTATCGGTCTTAGTGGTCAAATGCATGGTCTTGTTATGCTTGATAAGGATGGCAAGGTTATTCGCCCATCAATTATTTGGTGCGACCAGCGTACAGGCAAGGAATGTGAACAAATCACAGAGCTAGTCGGCAAAGATAGACTTATTGAAATTACCGCAAACCCAGCTCTTACAGGCTTTACCGCATCAAAAATTTTATGGGTAAGAAATAATGAGCCTGAAAATTACAAAAAATGTGCTAAAATTCTTTTGCCAAAGGACTATATCCGTTATAGATTAACGGGTGAATTTGCAACAGAGGTTTCCGATGCAAGCGGTATGCAGCTTCTTGATGTGCCAAACAGATGCTGGAGCGATGAGGTTCTTGAAAAATTAAATATTGATAAAAGCTTACTTGCCCCCGTTTACGAAAGCGTAGAGGTAACAGGCAAGGTTACAGGCATTGGCATTTTAGAGGGAGTACCGGTAGTTGGCGGTGCAGGCGATAATGCAGCCGCAGCCGTTGGCTCAGGTGTTGTTGAAGGCGGAAAAGCATTTACAACAATAGGGACTAGCGGAGTGGTTTATGCTCACACAGATAAGCCCGTAATTGATAAATGCGGCAGAGTACATACATTCTGTTGCGCAGTGCCTAATAAATGGCATGTAATGGGCGTAACTCAAGGCGCAGGACTTTCACTTAAATGGTTTAGAACAAACTTTGCACAAGAGCTTAACTACAAGGAAATTGATGAGCTTGCAGCTACTGTTAAAATCGGTGCAGAAAGCCTTTTATACTTACCATATTTAATGGGAGAGAGAACACCACACCTTGACCCCGATGCAAGAGGCGTATTCTTCGGCATTAGCGCAATGCACGAGAAAAAGCATTTCCTTCGCGCAGTTTTAGAGGGAGTAACCTACTCACTTCGCGATTGCCTTGAAGTATTAAAGGAAATGGATATTCCACTTTCCGATATGGTAGCAGTAGGCGGCGGAGGTACAAGCGCATTATGGCGCGAAATGCTTTGTGGCACATTTAACCTGCCGGTTAAAACAATAGAAGCAGGCGAGGGTCCTGCCCTTGGCGTTGCTATCTTAGCAGGCGTTGGCACAGGCGTATATCCAAGCGTTGAGGAAGCGTGTAAAAAGCTTATTAAATTCACCAAACCACATCAGCCAAAGGATGTAGAGGAATACGAAAAATACTACCGTATTTTCGCATCTATCTATCCACAATTAAAAACTATTTACAAAACATTATAAAAACAAAGCCAAACGGAAATTCCGTTTGGCTTGTTTTTGTTTGTAAATGGTTTTTATGTTTGCCCAAGGTAACCTCGTTTGAGGCGTAGCCTCAACTTCATTCGCGTAGCGACTTCATTTGCGAAGCAACATCGTTTTTAGTAGCGGTGACAGGGGACGGGGGCTTGTCACCATTGCAAAATGATAAATATCTCTTGACAATTTCGTTTGTTTATGATAAAATAACACTTGATAT
>JAZSHT010000065.1:0-7098 GCA_045533435.1 Eubacteriales bacterium
ACATGACCTTAATGAACAGGGCAAGGGCAATATCATAATGAATGCATTAGATATATTTAAATAATTAAAAGCCGTGTGGAATTTTCCACACGGCTTTTATGGTGCTTATAAGACTTATAAAATATTATATAAAATAAAAAACATTTATTAATATGCAAAGCACAAAGAACCTTTTATATAAATTTTTCCTTATACTGTGGGAATTTATCGGATATTTCTCTTTCCGATACCACAAGGTCAACATCGTTAAGCGTGCAAAGCGTGTTTCTTTGAATTGCACCTATTTTTTGTGAATTAAGCATTAAAACTGATTTTTTTGAACACTTCATCATTGCTTTGCTTATTTGATTTTCGGAAATGGAATTGTCTGTAAGCTTGCCATCATAGGTTAAAGCAGATACAGAGAAAAAGCAAATATCTGCATTGAATTTTCTTATAAATTCTTCTGCAAACGAACCAATATAACCAAATGAGGTTTTGGATGTTTCGCCACCTGAAACAAAGATTTTCACTCCCGTTTTTGCAGAAATAAAAGATGCTTTTGTACTGTTGGTAATAACAATTATGGAGTTTTTATCGTTTAAAAGCTTAATAAGCTGTAAGCCCGTTGATGATGCATCTATCATTACAGTATCGCCATCCTTTATTAACTCAAGGCATTTTTTTACGATAATGTCTTTTTCTGTAACATATTCCTTTTCTCTAAGCTCTTGAGGCGTGCTTTCCCAAGGAAGATTGTTAAGAAAAGCCCCACCGTGTGTGCGTATAATCTTGCCATCATCAGCCAATACTTTTAAGTCTCTTCGTATTGTAGGTCCGCTGACAAAAAGCTTTGCGCAAAGCTCTTCAATAGTAGCCTCACGATTTTGACTTAAATATTCAAGTATGATTTTTTCTCTATCCTTAAATGACATTTTGACCTCTTGTAATAATATATGATTATATTTTTTTATTTTTAATCAAAAAATGAGCATTTTGCTCATAAAACTTGCATATTGTTGACAAATTTGCTCAAATGAATTATAACATAATTGTAATATAAAAGCAAGGAGATTTTATTATGAAAACGTGCAAATTTTTATGTGCTTTAATTGCCGTTATTATGGTTGTAGGTGTAATGGCGCTTGTGCCGATTACATCATTTGCCGATGGCGATATACCAAATTCTTCGGTAAATGAACCGGTTACAATTACAAACGGTAATTATTCATTAACCGTAAACAAAACGCAGTTCGATGTTGGCGAGCCTATTATGGTTTCAGGCGTCGGCTCAGGCAAGGACTGGATAGGCATTTACGATACAAGAGGCATTGGCTCAATTCGTTATGACTACATTACAACACACGGCTCAGGCGTGCAGTTTGATATAAGAAATGGCGTTGTTGAAAACGGTCAGGCATCACTTAAGGATATTCCCGAGGGAGAATATATTATCCGTCTTATGCCTAACAATCAAACAAATCACACCACTGCAAAGGCTCTTATTAAAATTAGAGTTGGCAATCCACCTGCTATAAGCGGGGATGCAACAAGGCTTTCATTAGAAAAGAGAGTATTCAGCGTTGGTGAGCCTATTATGGTTTCTGCGGTTGGCTCAGGCAAGGACTGGGTAGGACTTATTTCCTCAGGCTCAACTAATTCATCAAAATATCATTATGTAAGCAATGTTGGCTCAGGTGTTGCATATGATGTGTTGCAAGGAAACAAATTCCCTGCGGGATCATATATAATAGCATTAGTGCCTAATGACGGAGCATATGCTACATCACAGCTGATTGCATACACAAATATCATTATTACAGATGATTATAACTATTCCATAGATTTCAATGAGGTAGTCGATCCCGACGAGGGCGGAACAACCGATCCTGAAGGTGGTGGAACAACTGATCCTGAAGGTGGCGAAACAACCGATCCCGAAGAGCCTATTACTCCTTCAAACGGCGTTACAGTTTCAAACGATACACACTCACTTACAGTAAATAAAACAAAATTTGATGTAGGCGAGGAAATTTTAGTTTCCGCAGTAGGCGTTCACGCTAAGGACTGGATCGGTATTGCACAGCGTAATTATACTGAGGCAACAATTCGTTGGTATTACATTGCAAATGTAGGAAATGGCGAGGAATACGATATTAGAAGCGCGCCAAACATCGGAGGAAACCTTGGTCATTTAAAGGATTTACCCGAAGGACCTTATACAATCTACCTTGTTGAAAAGGACGGATATTTAAAGAATGGCTATACCTTTAGCATAAATGTTTCAATAGGTGACATAGAGGATGCAGACAATGGCAAAACGGAGGGCGGTACACAAACAGGCGGTAACACACCTGCTTATGGAGTTATTCCGCCAACAAGCGCAGTATATGTACCAAGCATAAACGGATATGCAGGTGGCACAGTTGAGGTTACTATGCCAATAGAAGCCCTTAACTCCCATAACATCGTTATGTATTGGGGAAATGAAAACGGAATTCTTGAGGGATATACTCCCCATGCGCGCTTTAAGGCTACAAGCACAACTGCATCATATACCTTTACTAAGAGCGTTATTATTCCTAAGGATGCTACAAGACTTTTAATTTATTCACAAAAGAGCTCAACAGGCGAAATGTCAAGTGAGTATGTAACAGTTGAATTGCCACAAGGCTCACAAATGAACATAACAAGTAATAAGATTACATCATTCTATGCAATCAGTGATGTTCACATCGGCTCTGCAAACGGAGCAAAGCATTTTAAGCTTATGCTTAAGGATGCGGTTTCATTAAATCCTAACGGTGTAGCTATCTTTATAGCAGGCGATATTGCAGATGGCGGCAGAGAGGACCAATACGCACAAGCGGTCGCTATTCATAGCGAGGTAATGGCGGAAATGGGTGTAAATGCAAGTGATTACCCAATGTTCTTTGCAATCGGCAACCATGATTACCCTGCCGCTACAAGTGCATTCCTATCATATGCAGTTTTACCTGATGGCACTCATCCAACAGATACATGCTACGATTTTTGGTTTAACGGCTATCATTATATTATGCTTGGTAGTGACAGTCCATCAGGACTTAATGCAACATTTACCGAGGAAACACTTGCATGGCTTGATACAACACTTGCACAAGGCAGAGATGAAGGCAAGCCAACATTCATTTTCCTACATCAGCCTATGTTTAATACAGTTTCAGGTAGCTTACCTGGAGAGGGCTGGCACGGAGTTACAAATGAGGATGCACTCAAGGCGGTAATCAGTAAGTATCCTGAAATTATAATGTTTAACGGACACACCCACTGGGAAATGAATTCTAAAGGCAATATGTTTGATGCCACAGAGGAGCTTCCAATAAACATCTTTAACTGCGCATCAGTTAGCTATTTATGGAGTGGCTTTAATAAGACAACAGGCGAGCATCTTGACGGTAGCCAAGGCTACTATGTTGAGATTTACAGAGACAGAGTAGTTGTAAAGGGACGCGATTTTGTAAATGCTAAGTGGATTGCAGCTGCACAATATTGTGTTGAATTACAACAAGGCACTGACGAAATAGAGCATAATTATGAAATTAAGTCTATTACCTACGCAAACGGATATGGCAATACAGGAAAAATAACATATGAATGCTTAGACTGTCATATAATCAAGGAGGAAATTGCTCCTGCGCTTATTGAATGTCTTGGATATTCAATGCCTGAGGATGGCAGAGGACAAATTGCAATCGGCTTTGACATAAACAGCGAAGCAATTAAGGAGTACGAAGCGATAACAGGCAAGACTTTAAAATACGGTGCATTTGCAGTAGCACAGGAAAAGCTTGGCGCAAGCGATATTTTTAGCGAAAACGGCGAAGTAGCAAACGGCGCTATTGCCGCTGAAATCACATCTTATGAATTTTCTTCCTTTGAGCTTAAAATCACAGGCTTTACAGATGAATACAAGGACGATAAGCTTGCTCTTGGCGCATACGTAATAACAACAAGCGGCGAAAAATCCGAATATTCATACATTCAATCAGGCACACCTGACGAAAACGAAAAATATGCATTTATCTCATATGACGAAGTTGTAAATTCATAAATAATGAGGTGCAAAAATGAAGTACATTACACCAAAATATGAAAATGCAATTATAGAAACAAAAGATATTATAACCACCTCAAAGGGTAAGTTTGAAATCCAACATGACCTTAATGAACAGGGCAAGGGCAATATCATAATGAATGCATTAGATATATTTAAATAATTCAAAGCCGTGTGGAATTTTCCACACGGCTTTTAGAATAAAGAAAATATCTATTTACGATATGATATTATGCTTTTTGAATATTAAAGCATATATTTATATCGAAAACACTTGACATTAACCTAAGGGAATAGTTTAATATTATTATAAGGGGGTGGCTATTTTGAAAATAAATGATGTAGAAAAAATAACAGGACTTTCAAAAAAAGCTATTCGTTTATATGAAAGTAGTGGATTAGTTACCGTAGCAAGAGATGAAAACGGCTATCGAAACTATTCAAATATAAATGTTGATGACCTAAAAGCAATCAAGCTTTTAAGAACCATAGGTGCTTCTATTTCCGATATTAAGCTTTATATGTTCGGCGTTATTACTAAAGATGAGCTGATAAATAAGCGCAAATCAGAGATATTAAAGGAAAGCGGCAAAAACTCTGAGAAATATCATATTTGCGAAAGCATTTTAAGCAATAACTCGGCGGATGATTTAATCCATTTTGACTTTGATGAAAGTAATGAGGCAGAAATAAAAAATTATGGCACGCTTATTGTAGGCATAGATATTGGAACAACAACAGTAAGTGCCTCTATATATGATATTGATAACAAGGAGCAAATTGAAGCATATTCGCTTGCACATAACTCCAGAGTAGATATAGAAGAATTTTCAGAGCAGGATGTGTCTATTATTTTAGGAAAAGCAAAAAAGCTTCTTTTCCATATACTTGATACATATAAGGGCGTAGCATCAATTGGCATAACAGGCCAAATGCACGGAATTGTGTATTTAGATAATAAATTTAATCCCGTGTCAAATCTTATAAATTGGCAGGATAAAAGAGCGGATAAAGTATTAAATAGTGGCAAAACAACATGTCAAATGATATATGATATTACTAAAGAGCATATTTCAACAGGCTATGGTATTGCAACGCATTATTATAATATGTTAAATAACATAGTTCCTAAAAACGCCACATCTGTATGTAGCATAATGGACTTATTCGCTATACAAATTTGTGGTATTGAAAAACCGGTAACCCATACCTCGGTAGCTGTAAGCTTAGGAATTTTTGATGTACAAAAATCGGAATTTATGTATGATAAGCTGTTATCATTAGGAATTGAAAGGAGCTTTTTACCAAGCGTAACTGATAAAAGTATAATAATAGGTAAATGCAGAGATATTCCTGTTAGTATTCCAATAGGCGATAATCAAGCAAGCTTTTTAGGGTCAGTTGACAATAACAATGATACAATACTCGTAAATATGGGTACAGGCTCACAGGTAAGCATGGTAGGCGAGTATCAAAGCACATCAGGAGATATTGAAACACGCCCCTTTATTGAGGGCAAGTATCTAGTATGTGGCTCTGCATTATGTGGAGGACTTGCATATCAAATGCTTGAGGAATTTTTTAGAAGCTATACGCAAAGCTGTAAAATGAGCGATGTGCCTCAATATAAAATTATGAACCAAATTGCCAAGGATGGATACCAAAATGGTGAAAGGGGACTTTTAGTTGACACATCATTTTGTGGTAAAAGAAGCAACCCGCATTATCGTGGCTCCATTTTAGATATAGACAAGGATAATTTTACCCCCTCTAATCTTATTTTAGGAGTGTTAAGAGGCATGTGCGCCGAGCTTTACGAATTATACGAGCAATTTTCTAAAAAATGCACCAATGTAATAGCCTCAGGCGGAGCAATAAAGAAAAACGAGGTTTTACAGCTGCTAATCAAGGACATTTTTTCGATGGAAGTAACGGGAAATACATTCAAAGAAGAAGCAGCAACAGGCGCGGCGCTGTTTTCGGCGCTTGCTCTTGGAAAAATAGACTATAAAAACGGCTTTTCCGACTACATAAGAAAAAGGTAAAATTTATTTATGAAGGATATTAAAATCGAATTTGAAATTGATAATCTAAATTTAAATATTGTGGCATATAAAAATGAGCGAAAATCATTTGAAGCACAGAGTGCAGAATGCGAACTTTTGGTATCGTTTTGGTATGATTATAGCGAAAAGCCGTTAAATCTATCATCAAGCGTTAAAATAGGCGACTGTGTGTCGATAATTTTGCGCGAATACATAATTGAGTTATATGTAAACAATGTGCTTGTAGATGAAAATTGGCAGTACGGTAAAGGATATTTTGAGCTTGGCGACAAAATTGAAGGAAGCGAAAAGGTAACCGTGTCTTATTGTAACCAAGCAAAAGAGGCAGAGCCAAGCATTATATCATCATTTGAAAATGCAGAGGGGTGGCGACCAGAAAACGGCGTTTTTGTAGGCGACTGTATGCCGTACAGAAAAAATGATGAATACCATGTTTTATACCTAAAGGACCGCCGCCATCACGGAAGCAAATGGGGAATGGGCGCTCATCAGTGGGAGCATATTTCAACAAAGGACTTCAAAACTTGGCTTGTGCATCCAATGGCAGTGCCTATTACGGAAAGCTGGGAATGCTCAATTTGTACAGGCTCACATATTGAAAAGGATGGCAGGGAGTATCTGTATTACACGGTAAGACGCACAAACGGTTTGCCTGCAATTATTAGCCGAAGCATGTCAGATGACGGATATCATTTTACAAAAGACAAGGATTTTGGCTTTACCCTTTCAGAAAAATTTAACGGCCCCGTAGCAAGAGACCCAAAGGTTATAAAGGATGATAGCGGAATTTATCATATGTTTTTAACAACCGTACTTGTTAAGGAAAATTTAGGCTGCTTGGCTCACTATATTTCTTCTGACCTTGAAAGGTGGCAAGAGGCGGAAAGTCCTATTTACATTCACGAAAACAGCGACCACCCCGAATGCCCCGACTATTTTAAATATAAGGGCAAATAC
>JAZSHT010000051.1:0-12207 GCA_045533435.1 Eubacteriales bacterium
TGTATATCATCAAGGCAGAGCCTTGTATATCATCAGCCAAAGGCTGTATGTAGTGGTCAGCGGTCAGCCGATAGCTATCAGCTTTTAATAAATTTCTTGAAATTTATTTCTTTATATGATACAATATGTGTGTAAATTTGAAAAATGAGGGTGGATTATGATTACCTTTGAGCAAATTCGTAACGATACAAAAATAAGAGCATTTATAAAGGAAGCGTACAACAGTCTAAGAGAGATTGGCTACACCGAGCATGGCTTTGCTCATGTGGGCTTAGTGGCTGACAGAGCAAGCTATATTTTAAAGGAGCTTGGTTATAGCGAAAGAGATATTGAGCTTTCTAAAATTGCCGCTTTTATGCATGATATAGGCAATATAGTCAACAGGCGCGACCACGCTCAAAGCGGCGCTATAATTGCATTTAGGCTTCTTGACAATATGGGTATGGATGCAAGCGAGCTTGCAAAGGTGGTTTGCGCCATCGGCAATCATGATGAGGGTACAGGGGGAAGCGTAAATCCTATTGCCGCCGCACTTATTTTAGGCGACAAGACAGATGTACGCAGAAGTCGTGTTTCCGAAATAGACTCTGCAAAATTTGATATTCACGACAAGGTAAACTACTCCGTTATAAGCTCAAATCTTGAATTTAACAAAAGCAAAACAGAGCTTACATTATCACTTGAAATAGATACGGAAATTAGCTCCGTTATGGATTATTTTGAAATTTTCCTTGAAAGAATGGTTATGTGCAAAAAAGCGTGTAACTATCTTGGAGTTACCTTTGCTTTAACTGTAAACGGACAAAAAATCGCATAAAGAAATCACCAAATGAATTACTTCATTTGGTGATTTTCTTTTATAGATATTCCTTAGACAGCTCCTCTATATATTTTGCAAGCTCTCTGTCCTCAATTAAGTGGTTATACTTTTTAATATATCGCCTTAGAGCATCCTTGTTAATTTCCTTTGGCTTTCTGCCAAGCTTATTTAATAGATTGTCTGATGTGATTTTTTGAACAGCCTCGGTATCAAGCTTAATTCCCTTTATCATATGGTCATCAAAGGATGATATTACCTCATCGGTGGCAAGAAAACGGTAAACTCTGTCGCAGAGCCAAACGCCCGCCTCTAAATGAGGTGTAAAGTCCATATCTGTACCAAATATTATTCTGTCCTGATGCTTTGTAAAGAAGTCCTTAAAATAATCGTATCTTTTATTAAAGCCGATATACATTTCTCCGCCTGGGGTAATGTCAAATGTAAGGTTTTTGTATTTTTCAAGCATATTCTCTATTTTTTCAGGATTTTCCGAGCAGAAGAAGAAATGCGCCAAGCAAAGATTTAAGCTTGGATGCTTTTCAAGGAAGCTTTCAACCTGATTATAAAGGTCGTTATAATGGGGATATTTACTTTCATCTCCATAAAACCAGCCCTTAGCTATTGCTTCCTCTGTGCCATTTTCCCAAAAGCTTGATGGGTCAACAGCATGCATAAGAAGGTATGTTCCCTCTCTTTCCATTTTAGCAAATGCTTCATCAAAGAAGTCGCTATCAAGAGCCTTGCCTACCCTTGCATATAAATTAGGCTTGCCCTCAAGCATTTTAATCCCATCAAAGCCGATTTCATTAAGCTCATCAAGCTGAGCTGTAAGAGACATATCAGCTTTTTTCATTTCTTCCTCGTTTGCAGGATATGATGGATATATAAAGCCGCCATATGCAAAGGTATCCTTATTTGCAAGCTTATAAAATGCACACATAATATTGTTGCTTACATCTCTTGGCACAGGAATAGGATTGCCTGATGGTAGTGAGGCAAGAGCTATATATTTAAGCCCACAGGTCCTTCTGTATTCTTCAAGCCCGTGAATGTAGCTTTCCCCTGTCTTTTCATCACGCCACCTGTGTATATGTATATGTCCGTCAAAGATGTCTTTAACGGTTGGAAATGGTATTTCTAAGTATTTTCCCATATCTTGCTCCTTAATATTTACTTGCTTTATTGTAGCATAATTCAAAGGAAAATTCAAGGAGTTTATTATCTGTGCTTTTAATCTTAAAATTAAAAAAGACCGCTTTTAAACGGTCATTTTTTAAGCGTTTATTTTATTTAATGAAAATTTCGCTGTAACATATGCGCCCCTCTCATCGTGGGCTTCAAGCTCAATGGTGTCAAGTGAGTTTATTGTAAGCACGCAGGTAATTCTCTCATCACTTACCGCCTCGCGGGATAGCTTTAAGATAATATGTCCTATAAGCGTTTCATTTTCCCTACTATTACAGGAATAAACGCCCTCGGTGCTTTCCGATTCGTAAACTGCAATTTTTACTTCCTTTGACCCCTTTGGAATAATAAAGCCTCTGCTTTCATGGCTAACGGGATATCTTTCGCCCTTCGTTATTATGTTCTTAACAGCATAATCATTTGAAAAAGCGGTGGTTTTTCCACGGATACCGTATGAAAATGGCACAAAGTCAAGGATGCTTATCATCTTGCTTGCATAGATTGAAGCGCCTGTGCATACTGCATACTCAGGCTTGTAAATCTTTACCGTGCAATTTGGAAATCTTGCTTTAATACCATTTTTTACTTGCTTCATATTAGATGAGCCACCAACGCAAATAATTTCCTTAACGCTACCCATTATGTCAGGATTTCTTCTATATATCTCCTCAAGCTTATCAATGGTATTTTCAAGTAGCTCTACCGTAAGCGCCTCAAATTGGTCGCGAGTGATTTTCACATCGTATCTTTCATAGCCGATGTTTATTCGCATTGTGGCATCTTCCCTTTTGCTTAGAGTAATTTTAGCAGCCTGAGCTCTTTTTCTTACCTCTTCTAAATATTCCTCGTTGTTCCTTATATCAAGGTCTCTTCGTGCTTGGGCGTTGATTTTGTTAATAGCATAATCAATAAGAAGCTCATCCCAATTTCTTCCGCCTATTTTTATCATATCGCTATCAAGCACCTTAAACTCAGCCGCCTCACTTTTGTCCGCGGTTACAATAGCTAAATCACATGTTCCGCCGCCTAAATCATACACTAGAATATTTGTGCCATCAGGCTGAGGGTTATCGTGATAATAGGATAATGCAGCAGCCACAGGCTCTTTAATTGTTCCTAAAACATTTAATGGCTGACCGCTTATACAGTTTTTTGCTGCATTTGTAAGAATGCTTATTTCCTGCATTGAAAATTTTGCTGGGTGGGATATTACAATTCCATCGATTTTAAAATCGCTTATGCTTTGCTCTCCCGCAATTTGGGCTTGCTCTATTACCTCTTTATATATTGCCTTAATAATGTCCTTAGGCATAAATGCTTTTCCATCAAGGATAAAGCTTTCATTAAGGCGCATTTTCACATCGCGTACTAAATTTTTAGCATATGCTCCCTGAGATGCATCGTGAGCGTATTCTCCTGTCAATTCTTTTATTTCGCTATCATAATAAAACAATGATGGAACTCCGTAAACGCCTGCCGATACTAGCGGTAATGGGTTATTATTATAAAAAACGGCAGCCTGAGAAAATGATGTGCCGAAATCTACACCTATATACATTATTATAATTCCTTTCTTTAAATAGTCTATATTTAGGTATATTATATCATTTATATATAATTTCTACTATGTAGTTTTTCCAAAAAAATTGCCACAGGATAATAAGCATCATTGCATCATATCCTATGGCAAAATATTAAGTTATTCGTTAGGGCTACATGTAAAGCCGTTTAAATTAACCTCTACCTCTATTTTAGAGCCTTTATTATCACGCGCCTCTGCCTTAATATAGTCCAAGCATGAAATAGTGAGGGTACATTCAATATCATCATCTGCGCTTACGCCATCTGGCTTATAAAGTGATATTGTGCCTATTACACGCTCCCCCTTTCCCATATCACACGCAAAGCGGTCATCGGTACATTCAGACTCACATATTTCGATTTCAATAGCCTTTATATCCTTTCCGTTATCGGCAGGAGCAAGCCCGCCAAATTTTGCGGTAACGGGTAGGCTATCGCCCTTTTTAAGCAGATTTTGCACCACATACTCGTTAGAGTCCTTCTTTTGACATCTAACGCCATAGGATAATGGCAAAATATCCTCAATAAGTCCTCTTGAATGTTGGCTTGTATGATTACTGCTTAGCATAACACCTGTAACGCTTTCGCATGATGGTAATACCACGCCATTTGCATAGCACTTAGATGGATTTACAATGCTTTCAAAATCCTCAACCTCATCTACATTATATCCAAGGGATTCCACCTTATCTACAATTTTTTTTGCGTAAATAGCAGCTCCATCGGCTATTGCATATTCCGGTATATGTAATATAATTTCGCAGTCTCCAAATCTGTCCTCTAATGCTTCTCTTACCTGAGGCATATTAGATGCTCCACCAACACAGATAATTTCCTCTATTTCTATTTTTCCACAATGTCTATTATAGATTTTTTCAAGCTTGCTTATGGTTTCATCTAAAAGCTCAACAGTCATTTCATTAAAGGTTTCTCTTGATATTGGAATTTCAAGGAGCTTTGCTTTTCCCTCTAAATCAAGATTCACGCGAATTTTTACCTCAGCTCTTTTGCTAAGGTCCTCCTTCGCCTTTATAACAGCCTTCAAGATTTCGTTTTGGTTGGCTTGGCTGTTTAAAATATCTCTTCTTTCTACTCTTGATTCCTCTGCCTTGTCTATAACATAATCAAAAAGCACCTTGTCCCAATTTCTTCCGCCAACTCTTACTGTATCGCTGTCTAATACGGTATATTCAGCAAGCTCATTGCTGTCAGCGCAAACAAGAGCAATATCACATGTTCCACCACCAAGGTCATACACCAATATTCCCTTGCCTGACTCCGGTCTTTCAGGATTATTATGGTAATAAGCAAGAGCTGCTGCAACAGGCTCTTTAATTCTTCCTAAAATTTTTATGGGCGTTTTACCTAAGCATGTTGAGGCGCTCCTTGTAAGAACGCTAATTTCAGTCATGCTAAACTTGGCAGGATGGCAAACAACTATTCCCTTGATTTGAGGGTCGTTTATTTGCTCCTTGCCCTCCTCTGATGCATGCTCAAGCACCTCTTCATAAATTGACTTTATAATTTCCTCGGCAGAAAATGTTCTTCCATCTAAATTGAAGCATTGGTCTATCTTCATTTTTACATCACGAACTATATTATCGGCAAATATTCCCTGTGCCGCATCATTTGCCTCATCGCCTACAATTATGTCTTGAACAGAATCATAGTAAAATAGCGATGGAGTACCATATGTTCCGCTTGATAAAAGTCTTAATGAATTTTTATTATGGAATACAGCAGTTTGTGAAAACACCGTTCCAAAATCTACGCCTATATACATTTTTGTTCCCCCTTAATAACTCAAAACGCTAAAATAATTCAATTTAAGGAATTTTATCATTTAGCAATTTTAAATTCAGCCTTGATGTGATTTCCATTCTCATCGTGGGCTTCAAGCTGAATATTATCTAAGCTATTCATCATCAACGCACATTCAACCTGTACGCCTTCCATAATGCCGTTTGGTATTTCAAGTAAAATATGGCCCACCTCCTCTGAATTTACAGAGCCGTTTAAAGGATAATTAAGCTCGCTACATTCAGATTCGTAAACCTCAATTTTTACAGATGTTCCGCTACCTACTAATCTAAAATTGTCATAGCTTCCTGTTGCAGGCAAGGTGTCTCCCTTTTTAAGAATGTTATGAACTACAAAATTATTTGAGCCAACAAATTCTCTGCAACGAATTCCGTAAGAGAATGGGAGAGTGTCCTCAATAATATCTCTTATTACAACCCCTGTTGTTCTTTCTATAATTGGGTCATTTTCTGATGGATTTAAGCCGTAGCCGTTTTCAATCATTTTATTCATGATTTTTCCTGCGAAAATAGCTGCGCCATTTACGGTGGCGTATTCGGGCTTATAAATTCTTACAACACAGTCAGTAAATTTATTTCTAATTGCTTCGCCGATTTGTGGCATATTTGATGCTCCACCAACGCAAATAATTTCTTTGATTTTTACGCTATCACGGTTTCTTTGATATACTCTATCAAGTAAGTCTATTGCATCACTTAGCAAGCCTGAGCTTAGCTCCTCAAATTTGCTTCTGGTAATTTGAATACCTCTTGATAATCTTGAATATGAATATAGCGCGCTAATTGTTGGTCTTATTAAGCATTCTTCCTTTTTGGAAAGATGATGCTTAGCTGTATTTACAGCTTTTCTTAAATCGTTTTCCATAGCTGCATCGCCTACTATATTAACTGCACCGTTTGTTCCTGCGCTAATTTTTTCAATGGCGTAATCATAAAGCACCTTGTCCCAATCTCTGCCGCCAACTCTTATCATATCGCTATCTGCAACGCGATATTCAGCATCATCATTTTCATCAACCTGCACTAATGCAACATCACATGTTCCGCCGCCTAAGTCAAATACAATTATTCCATCGCCGTTATCAAAATTATCACGAGCATCACGGTAATATGATATTGCTGCAGCAACAGGCTCCTTTAATGCGCCTACCACAGGAACAGCTTGCGTGTCAATGGCGTTTTTTGCAGCCTCGCAAAGAGTGTTAATTTCCTTAATATTGAACTTTGCCGGATGTGTAATAACTATTCCATCAATGGTAAAGTCCATAATGTTCTTTCTGCCCTCATCATCAGCCTGCTCTAATATCGCTCTGTATATTTTTTGAACAATTTCATCAGAGGAAAATTCTCTGCCACCTATTACAAAGCGTTGTCCAAGCTTCATTTTGACTTCTCTTAAAACATTTGCGGCGTTAAAGCCCTGGGCTAGGTTTTCCGCCTCTTCTCCTACAACCTCGCCGTCTATATCATCATAGTAAAATGATGATGGTAAGCCATATACTCCGGCGGAAACTAATCTTAATACATGATTATTATTATCAACAGCCACCTGTGAAAACGAGGTGCCTAAATCTACTCCTAAATACATGGTTTCTACTCTCCTATATTTTTTACATCTTAACTAAGATAGATGATTTTATTCTTCGCTGTTATCCGTTTCGTTATCTAACCTTTGAGTGTCATCAATCAAGCTATCAATGCTAGCGCAAATTTCAACCTCTTCCTTTACCCTTACAACATCGCCCCACATAAAGCCCTTTTTCACGCTTTTTGCTACATATGAGTTGCGCGGGTCGTAATCATTGCCTTGCACTCTTGCCTTATGCTTTCTTATATCGTATTTTTCCCCTACGGGAGTTTCAAATGGTACTAACGCGTAGTCCTCAAGGCAAAGCTCAACGATTTCCATGAACATTTCAAGTCTATTTAAAACATCAAATTTTGGAATGAAATCATCAGAATTTCCATAACGGTAAGCGTTGTATGTAGCTGAAAGCTGGTCGTAAATTTGTGAAAATTGACTCCATGCATACTCTGTATTTTTATATTCTACATCGCTTGCAACCTGATTTAATGAGCCTGTTAAGCCATTTACAGCTTCGTTTATTGTGCTTGAAATAGCACTTAAAACCGCTTCAACCGCTTTAAATGAGTCCTGTGCGCCACTTAATGTCGCTTTAACCTCATCCATGCTTAATCTTGTATCAACAACCGATTTTTTAACGCTTGCCCTATCTGCTATTACAAAAGAGGACACCTCGTCCTTTTTTTCAGCCACAAAGCGCTTATAATCATATAAATACTTTTCTTCGCTTTCTAAGGCTATCCTTAAAAAGTCCTTTGCATCATCAAGAATTTCATTTGCGCTACCCTGCGCCTCCTCAATAATCAGCTGCGCGTTGCTTTCGGCTTCCTTTATTATGCTTTCAGCTTGCATTTTAGCCTCTTCAAGGATTTTTCTCGCTTCCTCAATTTCTTTATTTAAAATTTGAGAAGCGTCCTCACTCTCATCATTTTGATCATTATTTTCGCTAATTACTAAATCATTTTCGCTAATTACTAAATCGTTTTCGCTAATCACTAAATCATTTTCAGCCTCTAAATCATCGGTGCATTGCACATCAATTTCCGCCTGAGAATTTTCCATTTCAGTATCCTGTACCTCAATATTTTCTATCTCATCAAGCTCAGCTTCATTTTCCGTGATTTTTTCAGCCTCATCATAGGATTCCTCAGCTTCCTTTTCAGTATAAGCGTTTTGACCTTGTGCTTCCTCGTTAATTTCATCTTTGCTGATTAAATCTGCAACCGTTACATTTACAAGTCCGTTTTCATCCTCTTCCACAACGATTTCAAGCTCCTCTTCCTCTTTAGGAGCTTCGCTATATTCTTCCTCGGTCAAGATATCTTCTGAATTTTCCTTTGCTTTATTATCAGTCTCTACCTTTTCAGCATTCTCTATCTCTTTTTCCTCAGTCATATTCTCATCTTCCTTGTCAATACCAAAAATTCTGCCTATAAATTTATCAAGCCTTGTCATAAGCTCCATACATTCCCTTTGTCCCGGTAAATATTTCATTTTGTGCTATTCCCTTTCGCTGTTTACAAATCTTAAATGATGATTTTTAGTAAGGCGCTTTGACATGTAATGCTCATTTGTCAAATCAAGATATATAATTTAGTGATCATTTATTAAAGCTCTATGGAGCTTAAATATCTTGTGCCTGTATCGGGCAAAATTACCACAATATTTTTTCCCTTGCTTTCCTCTTTTTTGGCTATTTCTATTGCGCCGTAAAGAGCTGCGCCTGAGGATATACCGCAAAGTATTCCCTCTTTTTTAGCAAGGAGCCTCATACAGCTTATAGCATCATCATCCTTAACCTTGATTATTTCATCATAGGCGTTAGTGTCAAGGACCGATGGAATAAAGCCTGCGCCTATTCCCTGTAATCCGTGAGCTCCCTTTTCCTCTCCCGATAGAACCGCTGAGGTATATGGCTCAATAGCCACAACCTTAATGCTTGGGCTTTGCTCCTTTAAGTATTTTGAAACGCCTGTTATCGTTCCGCCTGTACCTACTCCGCACACTAAAATGTCAATTTTCCCCTCAGTATCCGCAAAAATCTCAGGACCTGTGGTTAAATAGTGGGCTTGGGGGTTAGACATGTTTTCAAATTGACCTGCTATTATGCTGTTTTCTATGCTTGCTTTAATTTCATTGGCTTTCTCTATTGCAAGCTGCATACCAAACGCGCCATCGGTTAAAATTACCTCTGCGCCGTATGCTCGCATTAGCTGAATTCTTTCCCTTGACATATTGTCAGGCATTACGATTTTCAGCGTATAGCCACGCTGAGCGCAAACTAGCGCAAGGCCTATTCCTGTATTGCCTGAGGTAGGCTCAATAATTACGGTATCCTTTGTTATAAGTCCGTTTTTTTCGTAGTCCTCAATCATTTTTAGAGCTACGCGGTCCTTAATAGAGCCACCGGGGCTTACACATTCCGCCTTTGCAATTATATCACTACTTAAATTTAATTCTCTTTTAATATTTCCAAGATTAATTAACGGCGTTTTGCCTATTATCTCTGTTACACTATTAAATATCATTTTCTTCTCCCTGTTATATGCAAATCTCTGCCTTGATGATATATACACTATGTGTGATTGCCACCTTGTCGGTGACACGCCCCCGTCCCCTGTCACCGCTGACCGCTACATACAGCCTTTGGCTGATGATATACAAGGCTCTGCCTTGATGATATACAATCCTTGCGGACTGATGATATGCACACTTCGTGCGATGATATACACGCTCCGCGTGATAATAGTTAGTTAAACCAATAAACAACTCTCGCTGACAGCTAACCGCTAACCGCTGACGGCTACATACAGCCTTTGGCTGATGATATACAAGGCTAGCCTTGATGATATACACACCCTTGGCGTGATGATATACAATCCTACGGATTGATGATATACACGCTTTGCGTGATAGCGACTTTGTCGCGCACTGACCACTGACCACTGTGAGCCTAGCGAACATCCAAACGCAAAGCATTCGTTACAACAAAAATGCTTGATAAGCTCATGGCAAGAGCGCCAAGCATTGGGTTTAGTGTTATACCCAATGGCACAAAAACGCCCATGGCTATTGGTATGCAAATCAAATTGTAGATAAATGCCCAGAATAGATTTTGCTTGATTATTCTTAACGCTTTTTTGCTTAGCTTAATAAGCCTTGGTATATCGGTAAGATTATTTTTTGTTACAACTATTTGAGAAGAGCTTATGGCAATATCTGTGCCTGTGCCTACCGCAATACCCATATCGGCTGTGGTTAATGCTACCGCATCGTTTATTCCATCGCCCACCATGGCAACATTGCCTTTTTTCTTTAGCTCCTCTATTACCTGTGATTTTTCAGTAGGTAAAACCTCGCTGTAAACCTCATTTATGCACACCTGTGTGGCTATTTCCTTTGCAGTTGCATAATTATCGCCTGTTATCATAACAGCTTTTATATTCATTTTTTGAAGCTCTTTAATCGCTTCAGCGCTATCATCCTTAACCGTATCAGCGCATGCAATGATTCCAATTAGCTTGGTATAATAAAATACAGTTACCGTTTTGCCCTGTGATGATAATTTTTCAATTTGCTCCTTGACATTTTCAGATATTTCAGATATCTCATTTATATACGATGCTTTACCACCATATGCATCTACACCCTCAATTTTTCCATATACGCCCTTGCCCGAAATCGCATTAAAATCAGACACATCACGAAGGATAATATTATTTTCCTTGCCGTATGTGGTAATGGCGTTGGATAATGGATGCTCGCTATTTTTTTCAAGGGAGCATGCAATTTCCATTAAATGCTCCTTGGTGCAGTCTATGGGAACAATGTCGGTAATTTGCATATTTCCCTTTGTTAAGGTGCCTGTTTTATCAAAGGCTACAATATTTATTTTGCCTGCTTCCTCAATGGCGGTGGCGTTTTTGTAAAGAATACCGTTTTTTGCGCCTACTCCGCTTGCAACCATAATAGCAACGGGTGTTGCAAGTCCCAATGCACAAGGACAGCTGATTACTAGAACTGACACGCCTCTTGCAAGCGCATAACCGAAGGTGTTATCGCTAAATATAATCCACGCAAGTGTGGTTAAAATAGCTAATGATATAACTATTGGCACGAAAATTCCTGACACCCTATCTGCTAGCTTTTGAGCAGGTGCTTTTGTGTTTGATGCTTCCTTTACTGTTTTTATTATTTCATCAAGGACAGTTTCGCCGCTTGATTTTGTAGCTTGACATTTTAAAAATCCGTTTCCATTTATAGTGGCAGAAAAGACACTCTCCCCAACTTTTTTGTGGGCAGGCATGCTTTCTCCTGTGAGCATAGACTCATTTACATCGCTTTCCCCATCTATGACAACTCCATCGCATGAAATTTGCTCTCCTGCCTTAACTATAAACACATCCCCCGCCTTAATTTCGCTGGCAGGAATAATTTTCTCGTTTCCGTCAACTATTATCGTTGCGGTTTTAGGCGTTAGGTCCATTAGCGAGCGAAGTGCGCTTGTGGTTTTGCCCTTGGAGTAGGCTTCTAAGGATTTACCCAAGGTTATCAGCGCTAAAATCATTGCGCTTGACTCAAAATAAAGGTTATGAAGCGTATGATTTTGAGCTTCAATATTTTTGCCTATCATTAAAAGCGTTGACACTAGGCTATATAAAAACGATGCAAGAGAGCCAAGGGATACTAATGTATCCATGTTTGCTCCACCGTTTAACACGCCCTTTACACCGTTTATGAAAAATTTACGGTTTATAATCATCACACATAGCGCAAGCACTCCTTGCAAAAGTGCGATAATTATGGGGTTATTTACTAAAAACCTCGGCAATGGAAAATTCCACATGGTATATCCCATTGAAATATACATAAGAGCTAATAAAAAGAGTGTGGAATATATAAATCTTTTGAAAAGTTGCGCCGACTCGTTGTCCTCTTGAGAGTCGCTTTCTATTTCGTTATTGTCTAGCCTTATACCGTAGCCAGCTTTTTTAACTGCGCTTATAATATCGGCTGTTTTCGCGCTTCCCTCAACAGTCATTGAGTTGCTTAAAAGATTAACCGAGCAGCCTTCTATTCCATCTAACGACAAAACTGCCTTTTCCACTCTTGCTGAGCAAGCAGAGCAAGACATTCCACTAACCTTAAATACTCTCACGGTATAATACTCCTTTCTAAGCTCTATACAGCCTATGGCTGATGATATACAAGGCTAT
>JAZSHT010000166.1:0-3210 GCA_045533435.1 Eubacteriales bacterium
CGCGATATTCCGCCAAACGCGAAGTGATACGCACCTTCCGTGCGCGCTGATCACTGATCACTGACCACTGACCACTTATATCTGATTAAGAGCCTGCTCTATATCAGCTATAATATCCTCAGCGTTTTCAATACCAACAGATAAACGAATAAGATTATCTGCAATACCGATAGCGTCAAGGTCAGCCTTTGATAATTGTCTATGTGTGGTTGATGCAGGATGTAAAACACAGCTTCTTGCATCGGCTACATGGGTTACGATTGCAATCATATTAAGTGCTTCCATAAACTGTGATGCCTTTTCGCATCCACCCTTAACACCAAATGACATCATACCGCCTTGACCGTTAGGCATATATTTCATTGCAAGGTCGTGGTATTTGTTGCTCTCTAAGGATGCATGCTTAATCCATTCAACCTTTGGATGATTTTCAAGGAATTTAGCAACCTTGGCTGCGTTTTCGCAATGTCTTTCCATACGAAGCGCAAGAGTTTCCATACCAAGATTTGTTAAAAATGCGTTTTGTGGGCTCATAATCGCACCAAGGTCTCTCATCATTTGTACTCTGCATTTAACACCGAATGCAGTATTGCCAAGGGATGAATAAACAAGACCGTGATAGCTTTCATCAGGCTTTAAAAATTCCTCATAGCGATTTGTCTTTGTAAAGTCAAAGTTACCGCCATCAATAATACAGCCACCAAGAGCAACTGCGTGTCCATCAAGGTACTTTGATGATGAATATAAAACAACATTTGCGCCAAAATCAAGTGGGCGGCAAAGGATAGGTGTTACTAATGTATTATCTACCATAAATAATACTTGATTTCTTTTTGCAATGTCGGCAATTTTCTCAAAATCAAGAACAACAATGGTAGGATTTGCAACGGTTTCAGCAAAAATTACCTTTGTTTTGTCATCAACTAATTTTTCAATGTTTTCCTTTGTATCATCTGGGTCAAAGAAACGGCATTCAATACCGTACTTTGGAAGTGTTACGGAAAATAGGTTATAAGTGCCACCGTAAACTGCATTTGAGGAAACAATGTTGTCTCCTGCATTACATACATTTAAAATTGCAAGTAATGTTGCGCTCATACCGGATGCAGTTGCAATACCAACTGTACCGCCATCAAGCTCTGCAAGCTTCTTTTCAAAAGCATCTACTGTTGGGTTAGCAAGACGGGTATAGAAGTAACCGTCAGCCTTAAGGTCGAAAAGGTCAGCCATTTCTCCTGCCTTTTCATAAAAGAATGTTGTGCTTTGTGCTATTGGCACTACACGAGGCTCGCCGCTCTTTGGCTTGTAGCCTCCTTGGATGCATATTGTGTCTAACTTCATGTTTTGTTCCTTTCTATATACGCGCAATGCTAAGCATTGCATTTCGTGAAATTACGAAGTAATTTTATATCGTTCGCTTATGTATATAAGCGTATATCGTGTGCGTAGCACATCTCGCTCTGCGAAGCAGACAAATACAAGAAATATTGTCTAACTGTATTTTTTGTTTTTAGCGAAATAACAATATTACACATTGTAGCGAGATAACATTGCAAGCAATGTAACGAGATAATTTTGCTATTCGCAAAATAGCGAAATAAAATTTGCTACGCAAATTTAGCTCACAGTTTTCGAAATTAATTTCGTAAACTGTGTATAGGCGCAGGAATTCTGCCGCCACGGTCAATAAATTCCTTACAGGAATAATCGTTTAGCTTCATAATTGGAGCATAGCCAAGAAGTCCGCCGAATTCAACGGTTTCGCCTACGCCCTTGCCCTCAACAGGGATTACACGGACTGCGGTTGTTTTATTATTGATAACACCGATAGCAATTTCATCGGCAATAATACCGCTGATTGTTTCGGCAGTTGTGCTACCTGGAATAGCAATCATATCAAGACCAACAGAGCATACTGCTGTCATTGCTTCAAGCTTTTCAATAGTGAGTGCGCCACATTCTGCTGCGCTTATCATGCCTGCATCCTCAGAAACAGGAATAAATGCACCACTTAAGCCACCTACATGACTTGATGCCATAACGCCACCCTTCTTAACTGCATCATTAAGCATTGCAAGTGCCGCGGTTGTTCCGTGTGTACCACACTTTTCAAGTCCCATATTTTCAAGAATGTGAGCAACGGAGTCGCCAACTGCTGGAGTTGGAGCAAGTGATAAATCTATAATACCATAAGGTGTATTTAGCTTCTTTGATGCTTCGTAAGCGATTAACTGACCCACTCTTGTAATCTTAAATGCAGTCTTTTTAATAGTATCTGCAAGGCGTGAAAAATCACAAAAGCCCTCTCTCTTAATTGCAGATGCCACAACGCCAGGACCGGAAACACCTACATTGATTACCGTGTCAGGCTCGCCCATACCGTGTATTGCGCCTGCCATAAATGGGTTATCCTCAGGAATGTTAGAAAATACAACTAATTTTGCACAACCGATAGAATCTCTATCCTTGGTTAAGTATGCAGCTTCCTTAATTACCTGTCCCATTCTCTTAACAGCATCCATATTGATGCCCGCCTTTGTGGTGGCAACATTAACGCTGGAGCATACCTTATTTGTGGTTGCAAGCGCTTCAGGGATTGCATCAATTAAATTTGATGCGCCCTTGGTCATTCCCTTTTGAACTAACGCGCCAAAGCCACCGATAAAGTTAATACCAAGCTGATCTGCCGCTCTTTCAAGCACATGGGCAAGGCGGATATATCCATCCTTGTCAAGATTTGCGCCCACTAAGGAAATTGGAGTTACGGAAACTCTCTTATTTATAATTGGAATACCGTATGTAGCTTCAAGCTCATCTGCTGTGGCAACAAGCTTCTCTGCGCTTTTTGTGATTTTATCGTAAATTTTCGTTTCAAGTCTTTTCTGGTCATCAGAAATGCAATCAAATAATGAAATTCCCATTGTAATGGTACGAATATCAAGATTTTCTTGCTTTATCATATTTATTGTTTCTAAGATGTCATTTAAATTTAGCATTTGTTCCTTTCGCTTCGCAAAGGAAAGTGGTCAGTGGTCAGTGGTCAGTGATCAGCGGTTAGACTGAACACCTAACTGTCCAAAACCATCTTACAAGCGAAGATTTACTATATTGGATTTTATATTTTAGTATAAATTTGTTTGTTGGATGTATTCATATAAGTAACTTACTGACCACTGATCACTATATACAGCCTGTGGTTGATGATATACA
>JAZSHT010000031.1:0-1617 GCA_045533435.1 Eubacteriales bacterium
AGTTATCGGATACGGCGGAATGGGCTCATGGCATGTAAATCACGCTTTAAAAAGTGATGTGCTTGACCTTTGCGGTATTTGGGATATTGATATAAAGAAAAGAGATTTAGCAAGCAGTCGTGGTATATATGCTTATGGCTCACTTGATGAATTATTAAATGATAAGAGCGTTGAGCTTGTTACTATTGCTATTCCTAATGATGTGCATTTAGAGGTTGTTTTAGCTTGTCTTAATGCAGGAAAGAACGTAATTTGCGAAAAGCCTGTTGCTCTTTCTTCATCTGACTTAGATGAGATGATTGAATGTGCAAACAAAAACGGAAAGCTATTTACTGTCCATCAAAACAGAAGATGGGATGTTGACTATTTAGCTATACAAAAAATATGTGATAGCGGAGAGATTGGCAAGCCACTTCGTATTGAATCAAGAATTCACGGTTCTCGCGGTATTCCTTCCGACTGGAGAGGCACTAAGGCTCAAGGTGGTGGAATGATTCTTGACTGGGGTATTCACTTAATTGATCAGCTTATGCTAGTTTATAAGGATGATGTGATTGATACTATTAACTGTACTATTACAAATATCACTAATAAAGAGGTTGATGACGGCTTCTATCTCACAATTACATTTAAGAGTGGCGCTGTTGCTTTCGTTGAGGTTGGCACATATAACTTTATTGCTCTACCAAGATTCTACATGAAGAGCGAGCATGGCACTATGATAATTGAGGATTGGCAGAAAAAGGGTAAAATCGCGAAGTGCAAGCATTGGCACGAAAGTGAGGTTATTCCTGTTCAAACTGCGGCAGGTCTTACAAAGACTATGGCTCCAAGAGATAGCATAACTATGGATACTTATGAGGTAGATATTCCAAAGAGTGATGTTCATGATTATTATCGTAACATTGTAAAGGCTATTGATGGAGAGGCTACTCAATTAGTAACTCATGAGCAAATGCGCCTTGATATGAAAATCATGGAGCATGCATTTAAGTCAGCAGAGTTAAATCAAACAGTTAAATTTGAATATTAAAATTTACCGCTTGCTTTCTTATATAAGCAAGCGGTTTTTACATATTGAAGGAAATAAAAAACTCTCTCAAATTGAGAGAGTTTTTTAAACAATTAAATCCAAGCTAAAACATTGATATCATATTGCTTTGCAATTCTGAAATATTGAATTGGAGCAAGCTTATCCATTTGAGTTGCACGAATCATTGATGTGCTTGGGATTTCAAAGTATTGGATAGGTGAGATCTTATCAAGATAATTTGAACGAGGAATTGGAGATTTTTTTGCAAAGTCCTCAAGTACATTTGGTGCTTTACCGCCGTTTGTTCTTTGACCGATTTGGTATCCACGGTATGCACCGTAGTAGAATTCACTGCTATAAATCTCAAGCTCCTTGATGTATGGGAATACCATACCGTTAGATTGGTAAACGATACGAACATCATCAGTTAATACAGGAGCATCAAATTGAACTGATACTATGTACTCACGCTTTGTTTGGTCATAGGATGTAACGCCTGACTTAACTGTTACGAATTCGCCGTTTGCATTCTTAACTTGAATATCAACCTCCATTACATTTGTACCAGCTACATCGCCTGTAAT
>JAZSHT010000089.1:0-6888 GCA_045533435.1 Eubacteriales bacterium
CCTTTACAGAAAGGTAAATCTTTTGTTTGCCAACTATTTTTGCACATTCACTTATGATAGTACAAAAATCACCCCAGAGCAATTTAAAAAGAAGCTTATGCAAGCACTCAATAATTTGTCAACCCGTAAAGGTTGGAAATATGTAGGTGCTTGGGAAGAGGGAGCAGAAAACGGAAGATTACATTTCCACGCTCTTTTAAGAATACCAGACGGTCAAATGGTTGGTGAGCTTGTAGAAAAAAGTGATTATGATACAAGACACCATAAAAGGCAAAAGGCACTACAAAATACATATTTTTTGGAACGCTTTGGAAGAAACGATTTTTCACCCATAAATCAGCATTTGCTTAATAATGCAGTTATGTATATGGTTAAATATCTTGAAAAGTCAGGCAGAAGAATTAACTTTGCAAGGAATGTTCACGAAACCTTTACTGTTGATATTTTAGTGGATGACATAGCTTGTCCGTATGGTTTTAGCGATGGCAAAGAGGAAATAGAGGGCAAGGTTATTATGTTTGATAATTTCCTTTGTCTTAAAAATGGTGAAGCGCTTGGCACGGTTAGTCCTGAGGTTATTATGAAACTGGAAAATTACGAGTAATTTTCTATCTTTCGCGCTGAGAGTGTAAACGAAGCCGCCCCTTCTGTCAAGGGGAAAAATATATTGCTGAAAACATAAAATGCTAAAAGCACAATGCAATATATTTGTTCTTAATCCCTTGACATCCGTGACGGCTCCGTTTATGGTTCACTCTCGTCGAAAGACAGAAAAAATAAATAAAGAAAGGAGAAAACTCAGTGAAAACAGCTGTTGTATATGCTCGTTATTCCAGTGAAAAGCAAACTGAACAATCTATTGAAGGACAACTTCGTGTGTGCCAAGAATTTGCAGCTAAAAACGATATTAAAATTGTTGATACGTATATCGACAGGGCTACAACTGGTACAAACGACAATCGTGCTGCATTTCAAAAGATGCTTGCCGACTCTGACAAGAATCCTATATGGGACATAGTTTTAGTATATGCTCTTGACCGTTTTGGCAGAAACACCATTGATATTGCAGTAAATAAGCAGAGATTACAGAAAAACAATGTTATTCTAATTTCTGCTACACAAAGAACCTCTGTAAACATAGATGGTAGCAAGAACCTTGACGGAATTATCCTTGAAAGTGTGCTTGTAGGCTTATCTGAGTATTATTCGGTTGAACTCAGCCAAAAGGTTAAGCGTGGACGAAGAGAAAGCCGTGAAAAAGGAAATTACACAGGAGGCAGAGTGCCATATGGATACAGAGTTGAAGGCAAAAAGCTTGTAATTGACGAAGAAAGAGCCGAGGTTGTAAGGCTAATATTTGACCTTTATATATCCGGTAAATACGTCAGAGAGATTTTAGAAGAGCTTAACGAAAGGGGTATTGTGTATAACGGAAAGCCGATATACCAAACTACACTATTTAAAATCCTAAAGCTCAAAAAGTACACAGGAGTGTATGAATTGGATGGTAAAGTCTATACTAAAATCTATCCTCAGATAATACCAAAGGAACAATTTGAAAGGGTACAAAGAATGATGTCAAAGAACAAAAAGGGTGCTCCAAGCCGTAACGTAGAATTCATGCTAAAGGACAAGGTATATTGTGGCTTGTGCGGAATGAGAATTAACGGAGATAGCGGAACATCCCACACAGGAGCAAAGAAATATTACTACACCTGCTCAAACAAAAAGAGATTTAGAAAATGTGACAAGGCAAGCATTAAAAAGGAAGAACTTGAAAAAATCGTTATTGATGAAACAGTAAAGCTTTTAAGTGACCCTAAAAACATTTCTAAAATTGCAGATGAGATTATAGCTTTACATAGTCAAATAACAAGGGAGCAAAGTGTGCTTCACTTGTTACAGGATGAACGAGCAAAAATTCAAACAACGCTAAATAATGTTATGCGAGCTATTGAGGAAGGTATTTTAACACCTACCACGAAAGCAAGAATGAATGAGCTTGAAAATTCACTTGCAGATATCAATATCAAAATATCGGCAGAAGAAACTAAGCTTGAAAGAACATTAAAGAAAAGTGATGTTGAAGGCTACATAATAGATGCTCTGAATTCAGATGCAAAAACACTAATTGAAATCTTGGTAGAAAAAGTAACGCTCTACGAGGATAAAATAGAAATCAGCTTTAGATACTCTAAAAACACAAATCCCGATGAAACCTTAACAGAGGTTCATCGGGACTTTCTTTTATTTGGCACAAAAATGAAAATAACCCAAAGATGCTTTACTGCTATCTTTGAGTTAAATAAGTGATTATCACCTATAAAAAGTAAAACCAGTCGAAAGGTTCGACTGGTAATACTATGGTGACCCGTACGGGAATCGAACCCATGTTACAGCCGTGAAAGGGCCGTGTCTTAACCGCTTGACCAACGGGCCAGATAAAATGGTGGCGGAAATGGGATTTGAACCTATGACCTGCCGGGTATGAACCGGATGCTCTAGCCTCTGAGCTATTCCGCCATTTACTCGCTCAACGCTTGACTATTATAGCATAAGCAAGAGTGCTTGTCAATAGTTTTTTTCAAAAAAATAAAAAAATTTTTTTAGTGCAAAAATTCACTTAAAAACATAATTAAAAACGCCTTTTCTTGTTGCAAATTTGTAATGAAAATGATATACTTAAATCACAATATTTTATGTTTAAGGAGACAAAACTATGTCAAGCTATGTAACAAAGAAAACCTTAGGAGATACCGAATGGTTTGAGCATGACCGCTTTGGTATGTTCATTCACTGGGGACTCTACGCAATGCCTGCCCGCAACGAATGGATTAAGCATATTGAGTGCCAAACTGATGAAATATACGATAAATATTTCAAATACTTCAACCCTGATATGTATGATCCCAAATCATGGGCTAAAATGGCAAAGGCAGCAGGCATGAAGTATGCAGTATTAACAACAAAGCACCACGAGGGCTTTTGTATGTTTGATACTAAATATACTGACTACAAATGCACAAACACACCTGCAGGATGCGACCTTGTAAGAGAATATGTTGATGCATTCAGAGCCGAGGGCATTAGAATAGGCTTCTATTACTCACTTATTGACTGGCACCACCCTGATTTTACCGTTGACCCAATCCACCCAAGAAGAAATGATAAAAACGCCGAATCACTTAACGAAGGCAGAGATATGAAGAGATACGCAAAATATATGCGTGACCAAGTTGAGGAGCTTTTAACCAACTACGGCAAAATTGATATCCTTTGGTTTGACTTTTCTTATTCTAATCCAAACCCACAGTATCCTAACCTTAAGGGCAAGGGCAAGGATGACTGGGAAGCAGAGGAGCTTATCGCACTTGCAAGAAAGCTTCAACCGGGCATCATTATTGATAATAGAACAGAATTAGAGCAAGACATTTGGACTCCTGAGCAATATCAACCACTTGAATGGGTAAAGCATGCTGAAACAGGCGAGCTTGTAACCTGGGAAGCATGCCAAACATTCTCAGGCTCTTGGGGATATCATAGAGATGAATCAACATGGAAATCCCCTGAAATGCTTATCAATATGCTCATAAACACAGTTTGCATAGGTGGTAACCTTTTAATGAATGTAGGACCAACCGCTCGTGGCTATCTTGATTACAGAGCAGAAAAGGCGCTTGGCGTTTATGCAGATTGGATGAAGTATAATAGCCGTTCAATCTACGGCTGCACAATGGCAGAGCCAGAATTTACCGCCCCAAGAGGCACAAGACTTACCCAAAGCACTGATGGAAAACGCCTCTATATCCACCTTGTTGAATACCCATACGAATTTCTTGAATTTAGAGGACTTGCAGACAAAATTGACTACGCTCAATTCTTACACGATGGAAGCGAAGTATTATATACAATCGGCTCAATAGACCACTTTAGCGAAGCAAGAACACAAAGTGCAGACCTTGTAGCTTTCAAAATTCCAATCGTTAAGCCAAATTCAATCGTACCTGTTATTGAGGTATTCTTAAAGTGAAACGAAGCGAAATTAATATTCGTGACCCCTTTATTCTAACATATAACGGCAAATACTATATGTACGGCACAAGAGCCAAAAATACATGGGATAGAGTGCCAATCTATACCCAAGGCTTTGATGTTTATATAAGCACCGACCTTGAAAATTGGAGCGATCCAAAACCGATATTTGAGTATTATGACAGTTTTTGGGGAGAAACTCAATTTTGGGCACCTGAGGTACATAAGTATAACGGCAAATTCTATATGCTCGCGTCCTTTACCGCCGATGGATACCATAGAGGAACAGCAATATTTGAATGCGACACTCCAGATGGCACCTTCAAGGAACACACAAACGGAGCAATAACCCCAAAGGATTGGGAATGTCTTGACGGCACACTCTATGTAGAAAACGACACTCCTTATGTAGTTTTCTGTCACGAATGGACACAAATCAAAAACGGAGAAGTCTGCGCTATCGAACTTTCCAAAGACTTAAAAAAAACAGTAGGCGCACCTATCAAGCTTTGGTCAGCAGGCGATGCACCTTGGGCAGATGATATCCGTGGTAACGGCTCATACGTAACCGACGGACCATATCTTGTTAGAAAGAAAAACGGTGAGCTTCTTTGCATTTGGTCATCATTTAGCAAGGGTGAATACGTTGAAGCCGTTTCCCGTAGCGATAACGGAAGCATCAAAGGAAAATGGACAATTGATGAAAAGCTCCTTTACGAAAAAAACGGCGGTCATGGTATGATTTTTACCGACCTTAATGGCAAAGACAACTTCGTTTACCATTCTCCAAACGAAACACCAAATGAGCGCCCATTCTATTTACCAATAGACATAGACAATCTATAACTAAATCGCCCTTGATTACAAGGGCGATTTTTTGTTGACATATCATAATACCATATGCTACAATATAATATATTGGAAAAATTAAGCCTAACTTAATAATCATCATGCTATAATCATAAAAAACAAAAAGGAGGATAAAATCATGACTCAACCTGAGCTTATAATGCTTGTAGGCATACCTGCCTGTGGCAAAAGCACATTAACAAAAAAATATAAAGAGCAAGGATATTATATTTTATCCTCTGATGAAATTCGTTTGCAAATTGCCAAGGAGCAATGCTGGGAGCCGTATGATCAAAGCATATTAGGGCAACTAAACGGTATGGTTTTTGAATATATAAGAAAAACCGCATCGACACTTTTAAAGGATGGCAAAAATGTAGTTTTAGATGCTACTAACTTAGGCAGAAAAAAGAGAAAGAACCTTTTATCTCATTTAAATCGTACACATTGCAAAAAAATATGCATACTTTTCATTATACATAAGGATATATGCATTGAACGTAATAAATTAAGAGAAGGCTATGCAAGAGTTCCTGATGATTCTATGGAAACAATGCTTCGAAATTTTGAAGCACCATACTATTGGGAAGGCTGGGATGAAATTATTCCAATTATAAACGAAACACCCTACCAGTTTCCAATGGAAGAAACAAAAAGCTTTAATCAGGATAACCCACATCACACAAAAACTCTTTTTGAGCATATGGATAGCGCATATCAGTACGGTGTTGAAAATAACTATCCCGACTATATTTTAAAGGTCTTAAAATACCACGATATCGGTAAATATTATACGAAAGCATTTTTAAACCGCCGTGGCGAGACAACGGAAATTGCCCACTATTACGGACACGAAAATTTCGGCGCATACATATACCTAACAGAAATGTGTTGCGGTAAAAACTTAACAAAAGAAGAATTTGACCAAATATTATACGAAGCAAATCTTATAAACTGCCATATGAGACCATTAAGCATATGGCGCGATTCCCCTAACGCTAAGAAAAACGATAAAGATCTTTTTGGCGAAAAATTCATTGAGGAAATTATGCTTATAAATCAAGCCGACAGATTTGCTCATTAACACAACGAAAGGAGCAACAAAATGAACGCAAACTCAGTAATATGCAAATACATAAACGATCATCCCACCGATTGGTATGAAGCACTTCATAAGGACTACGGCATAAGAATAAAAAAGGAAGATTCCTTAGCAATATTCAGCTACAACATAGAATGTGATTTTAGAGATCCAATAGTTCAAGAAGCTCGTGGCATAATAATAGACCACGAAAAAATGGAAGTAGTATGTTGGCCCTTTAGAAAATTCGGTAACTATACAGAATCCTATGCTGACCCAATTGATTGGAATAATGCAGTAGTCCTTGAAAAGGTAGATGGCTCAATAATAAAGCTATGGTACAACAAAATAACTGAAGCATGGCAGTTTTCTACTAACGGAGTAATAAATGCCGAAAATGCTACAACAGATGCATTTAGCAATATAGCCTATGGCGCATTAATTCGCCAAGCCGTAAACTATAAGGATATCCCATTTGATAAGCTTGATAAGGACTCAACCTATATATTCGAGCTTGTAAGCCCACAAACACGAGTAGTTGTTAAGTACGATGAAATAGCACTTTATCATTTAGGCACAAGAAGCAATATAACAGGCGAGGAAAGAAATGAGGATATAGGCATAAAGAAGCCAAAATCCTATAAAATAAGCTCATTAGAGGATTGCATAAAGGCGGCAGTTGAGCTTAACAAGGGAGGCGAGTCCGATGATGAAATCGCAAACAAAACAGCTGTAGCAAAAAACATGGCTACAAAAGAACAGGTTACACTGGACCTGACACAGCCATTGAAAGAACAGCTGAAATAATTTTTATACAAGAGGTACTTTATTATGGAAACAATGGGTAACATGCGCAGAACCCACTATTCCACAAATCTTGACGAAACAATGGTTGGTCAGGAAGTTGTGGTTGCAGGTTATATTGC
>JAZSHT010000083.1:0-17639 GCA_045533435.1 Eubacteriales bacterium
TCTGCGTAGCAGGTTCTTATATCCTATCCCCTATCCCCTCGGTTCACGCCTGTGAACCGGTAGGATTTACAACACTATATCCCACATTTACAAGGTGGTCGCCAACTCTTTCAAGTCGTGTAATTATAGACACATAGTATGGGGAATGTGTAGCATCGCAAATATTGCTTGAAAGACGCGTATAATGTCTTGTAAGATTTTCCTTCTTAAGCTTGTCTGTTTCGGACTCAAGAGCGGAAAGCTCTGCAAGCTTCGATGTGGACATTTCTGCCTTTTCAGTATCAAAAATATCAACGGTTAAGTCAAACATTCTCATAACCTTTTGGCTCATTTCAGCGATTTCATTATTAGCATCCTGTGAGAACTTAAGATCCTTTTCAACCATTTCTTCACTAATTTCAATGAAGTTTTTCGCATGGTCGCCAATTCTTTCAAGGTCATTTAAAACATGGAAGAAAGCACCAATATGCTTTTCATCGCTCATATTAACCTCGCTTGAAAGCTTAATTAAGAAGTCTGTTAATGATTTGTTTGTAAAGTTGATGGTTGCCTCACGCTTGTAAATTTGAGCTTGAACATCCTTGTTAGGATTTGCAATATCATTAAGTGAAGCGGTAATATTGTCCTTAGCCATATGAGCCATATGCTCAATTTCACGCTTTACCTGCTGGTAAGCAATAGCAGGAGTAACTAAAAGTCTTTCATCAACATATTTAAGATGCTCTTCTTCTGTATCTGTTTTCTTTTCCTTGATAGCGATTTCGGAAAGCTTAACAAGATATTTAACGAACGGAAGAAGCATAAGCGTATTAAGAACATTAAATATTACATGGAAGAACGCAATTTGGAATTGTGTATCATCAGTAATGCCTGATAAAACACCTGCAAACCAATCGCCTGTTATCCAAAGTATCGTAGCGAATACTACATTACCAACAATTTTAACAAAGAAGTGAATAAAGGTTGTACGCTTAGCGTTTGTGCCTGTGCCGATACAAGCAAGAAGTGCAGTTGCACAAGTACCGATATTTGAGCCAAGCACGATAAATAATGCGCTTGCAACAGGAATAACACCGCTACCAACCATGATAATAACAATACCGGTAGCAGCCGATGATGATTGAATAATAGCTGTAAAGATTGCGCCTAAAATAATGAGTAAAACAGGAGCAGTTACAGACTCAAAAACGCCTGTAAAGAAGCTTGAAATTGCATCGCCATCAAGCGCACCACTCATAATATCAAGACCTACGAAGATAACGCCAAGACCGCAAAGAATAGTACCAATTAGCTTAACTCTGTCGTTTTTCTTAACGAACATCATCATAACGCCAATAAATGCAAGAGTAATTGCAATATCACTAAAGGAAATAGCACCCTTAGAGCCTGAAAGTGCGACAATAAGACCCGTTACAGTTGTACCGATATTTGCACCAAGAATAATAGATGCCGCTTGGAAAAGCGTCATAACGCCTGCATTTACAAGACCGATAACCATGACGGATGTAGCAGATGATGATTGAATAATAGCAGTAACCGCAGTACCGATACCTACACCGATAAGACGGCTGTTGCTGATTTTACCAAGCAATCGCTTAAGACCGTTGCCTGCGCCCTTTTCAAGACCCTCTCCCATCATGTTCATACCAACGATGAATACGCCAACACCGGCAAGAAGAAGGAGCAAAGATTTTAAAAGTTCCATAGTATTCTCCTGAAGTAGAATGGTAAATTGCCACATTTACCTATTTTAATATTATCATAAAGGGCGAAAAATGTCAATGGTTTTTTAGCTGCCAGCCGTTAGCAGTCAGCAGTTAGCAGTTAGCAGTTAGCAGTCAGCAGTTAGCGGTCAGCAAAAAAGCCAACTCATGCGAGTTGACTTTTTATGTTTTTGTTAATTATCGTTTATTAATCTTGCTAGCCACTGACCACTGACCACTGCGACAAGGTCGCCTATGCTTGAGAGCCCGTAGGATTTACAACGCTATATCCCACATTTACAAGGTGGTCGCCAACTCTTTCAAGTCGTGTAATTATAGACACATAGTAAGGAGAGTGGGTTGCATCGCAAATATTGCTTGAAAGACGGTTATAATGCTTTGCAATATTTTCCTTCTTTAATTTGTCCGTTTCAGCCTCAAGAGCGGAAAGCTCAGCGAGCTTCGATGTGGACATTTCTGCCTTTTCCGTATCAAAAATATCAACAGTTAAGTCAAACATGCGCATGATTTTTCCACTCATTTCAGCAATTTCACTCTTAGCCTCTTGCGAGAATTTAAGCTCCTTTTCCACCATTTCTTCACTGATTTCAATGAAATTTTTAGCATGGTCGCCTATTCTTTCAAGGTCGTTTATAACGTGGAAGAAAGCACCGATATGCTTTTCATCCTCATTTGAAACCTCACTTGAAAGCTTAATTAAGAAGTCCGTTAATGCTTTATTTGTAAAGTTGATAGTATTTTCTCTTTCGTAAATAATAGGTGGAACAGACTTGTTTGGCTGGCTTATGTCAGTAAGTGAAGCATCAATATTAGCCTTAGCTAAATGAGCCATATGCTCAATTTCACGCTTTACCTGCTGGTAAGCAATAGCAGGAGTAACAAGCAGTCTTTCATCAACATATTTAAGATGCTTTCTTTCATCTGCTTTTTTATCCTTAATAACCATTGTTGCAAGCTTAACAAGATAATTAGTAAATGGAACTAAAACTAATGTTGTTGTTGCATTGAATATTACATGGAATACCGCAATTTGCATTTGGTAGGTTGGAAGCTTTGCTAAAATATTTGGTAGTAAATCCCCCGTTGGCCATAAAATTGCAGTAAAGATAACTGAGCCTATTACATTGAAAATAAAGTGAATAAACGCTGTTCTTTTTGCGTTTGTGCCTGTGCCAATACAAGCAAGTAATGCAGTTACACAAGTACCGATGTTTGAGCCAAGCACGATAAATAATGCGCTTGAAACGGAAATAACTCCACTTCCTGCCATAACGATAACAATACCTGTTGCAGCAGAGGAGCTCTGAATAACTGCGGTAAAAATTGCGCCTATGATAATAAGCAAAAGAGGAAAGTCAACTACCTCAAAAATGCCCTTAAAGAATGTGGAAATTGCATCTCCATCAAGAGAGCCTCCCATAATGTCAAGGCCAACAAAGATAGTGCCAAGACCGCAAAGAATAGAGCCAATAAGCTTAACTCTTTCCTTCTTTACAAACATCATCATTACACCGATAAATGCAAGTAAAATTGCAACATCACTAAAGGAAATAGCTCCCTTTGAGCCTGAAAGCGCAACAATAAGGCCTGTTACAGTTGTACCAATGTTAGCGCCCATAATGATGGCTGCCGCTTGGAAAAGAGTCATAACGCCTGCATTTACAAGACCGATTACCATGACAGATGTAGCCGATGAAGATTGAATAATACCTGTTACCGCAGCGCCGATACCAACACCGGCAATACGATTGTTACTGATTTTGCTAAGTAGCTTTTTTAGCCCCTTGCCTGCGCCCTTTTCAAGACCATCGCCCATCATATTCATACCAATAATGAATATACCAACGCCTGCAAGCAAAAGAATTAGCGATTTTAATAATTCCATAAAATCTCCTTTAATTTATTTATTAAATTTTGATTTCGCCTAAATAATACATCAAAACTATTGACTTGTCAATAAAAAAATTGTGTGTTACAAAAAGTTTACACTATGCAAAATTTCGGCAGTGAAGCTGCAAGCAATAGTAGAGCTTCGTTTTTAGTTGCTCCAAAGAGAGAAAAACCATTGACAAACGAATTTTTCTGTGCTATACTTATTGGGACAGAATGTCCCAGAAAGGTAAAAACGAAATGAAGCAAGAAATTATTGAAAAAATCAAAAATAGCATAGAGAATTATTTTATAAGCGAGGATATGTCCCCATCAATTAGGGAAATATCTACTATGATAGATGTGCCCAAAAGCACCGTGCAAAGATATATTGCTTATATGGAAAATGAGGGAATAGTAACTAAAACTGAGCGAGGCTACGAAACTAAAAAGACCGCCAAATTAGGTAGCGACCTTATAAGCGTGCCAAGAGTAGGCTCTATTCCTTGTGGACCTTTAAGTGAGGAAGAGGAGCATATTGAGGAATATATAAAGCTACCAAGAGTTATAACAGGAGAGGGCGAGTTTTACTTGCTTACCGCCTCAGGCAATTCTATGATAGATGCAGGAATTGATGACGGAGATTTGGTGCTTATTAAACTACAAAACCACGCTAAATATGGCGATATTGTAGTTGCACTTGCCGATGGCAAAAACACGCTTAAAAGATATATGCCAAATGAGGAGAAAAGAGTAGTAATTCTTCATCCCGAAAATAAGGAAATGGAGGATATTGTGGTAAAGGATATCGTTATCCAAGGAGTTGCCACAAAAATAATAAAGAGCGTATGAAATACGAAAGAATACCCTTAATGATAGATGTTATATTTACAAAAGAGGGCAACATGATGCCAAAAACACTTATTTTTGATGAGAAACGCTTTGACATTCGCAAGGTGGTAAGAAAACGCCGCTATTGCCCAAAGGAAGTGCCTTGCATTGCCCCTATTGAATATACAATAATGATAGATAATATAGAAAAGAAAATTTACTTTGAGCCTGATACATTTATGTGGTTTTCAGTAAAATCAGAAAACAGGGGATAGGATATAGGGGATAGGATATAGGGGATGCGACAAGGTCGCATATCACGCAAAGCATATAATTAGCAAAGTGTTATATGTAATCAACAGTAGATTGTATGTAGCAAACGCCAAGAGACAGGAAAAAAGTTGAAATTTGTGTATAGAGAAATTTTCCCTGTGAGCAAAGCGAACCCCTATCCCCTGTCCCCTATCCCCTATTTTCGCCAAAGGAGAAAAAGCGGAGAAAAATGAAACGAGCAATTTTACACAGCGATGCAAACTGCTTTTATGCTTCCGTTGAAGCGGTTTTAAATCCAGAACTCCGAGATAAGGCGGTAGCCGTTTGTGGCTCTGAAAAGGACCGCCACGGAATAGTCCTTGCCAAAAGCGAAAAGGCTAAAAGAGCAGGTGTTACAACAGGAATGCCCTGCTGGGAGGCAAGAGAAAAATGCCCCGATATAATTATAGTTAAGCCTCATTTTGAATATTATTCAAGGTTTTCAAAAATGCTTCATAAAATATATTACCGCTATACCGATTTAGTTGAGCCATTTGGTCTTGATGAATGTTGGCTTGATGTTACAGGATGTCTAAAATCCCCTATGGAAATCGCCCAGGAGATACGACAGGCGGTTAAGGATGAATTAGGACTTACTGTCAGCATAGGCGTGTCCTTTAATAAGGTTTTTGCTAAGCTTGGAAGCGACCTTAAAAAGCCTGATGCAATAACAGAAATAACTGAGGAAAGCTTTAAAAGTCAGGTGTGGGGACTTCCATGTAGCGACCTGCTTTATTGTGGTCGCAGTATGACCGAAAAATTAAAGCATATAGGAGTAAAAACCATAGGTCAAATAGCTGAGCTAACTAGGGAATATATGATAGAAAGATTTGGCAAGGCAGGAAACGATTTATGGATTTATGCAAACGGTCTTGATAATAGCTCCGTTGCCCATAAGGATGACTATGTGCCACCAAAAAGCGTAGGACACGGAATTACATGTGTTTCCGATATAAAAAAGCTTGATGATGCAAACAAGGTAATCTATTCACTTTGCCAAGACATAGGATATAGACTAAGAGAAGCCAAAATGAAGGCTAAGGGCGTAAGCCTAGGCGTTAAATTTCAAAATTTAACATATCAAGGCTACCAAGTAAAGCTTGATTGTCCAAGCCAAGATGAAGCCACAATAGCAAAAGCCGCTTGCGAAATATTAAAAAAGCATTACGATCCTCACCATATAATAAGAGCATTAACCGTTACCGCCATCAACCTTGAAAGCGAGGATGCAAACGAGCAAATCAGTATGTTTTTTGATTACGAAGCAAGAGAAAAACGCGAAAAGCTAAGTAAGGTAATTGATGAAATAAAGCAGGAATACGGCGCTAGCGCCATTAAGCCCGCCATAATTCTTGATGAAGACAAAATGCCCAAAAAGGAGCAAGGCAAGGTTTTACCCGGGAAAATGCACAAGTGAGCAACTGTGTTGCTCACAGCTGTTAGCCATCAGCCGCCAGCCGCCAGCGAAATTTGTTTACGCCTTGCTTTCAGTAACTATTTCGTTCAAATCAAAAATCTAGCCAGCTAATCGCTAACTGCTAACCGCTATCAGCTGAAAATTTTCAATTTTCCTATTGACATTTAATTTTCCTACGGTGACAGGGGACGGGGGCGCGGTGACAGGGGACGGGGGCGTGTCACCGCTTGCAAATCATCGTTAGCTATCCAGCTGACCACTGACCACTGACCACTGACCACTTTTTCAAAAAAACCCTTGACAAACATACTTTACTGTGCTAAAATCAAAATATCTTTTAATACAAACCGTTGATACGGAGATAAAAATAATTATGCTTCCACAGAGAGCCTACGGTGGTGAGAGTTAGGTGAAAAACAGATTATTAAATGGACCGTTGAGGGCGTAGCCAAAGGCTATTAGGGGATAGGGGATAGAGAATAGGGGATAGGGACTGCTTCGCAGTATCTTTTTTAAATCTACTACTAAGCCTAAAAACCGAGTATTCTACGACGGAGGGCACCCGTTAGATGTCAGGGATATAAAAGGCAACGGAGTATCCCAAAAAATCAAGGTGGCATTAGCGAATATTTTATTCGTCCTTGACAGTATTCTGTCGAGGCGATTTTTTGTTTAGTGCGACTAAAAGGAGAAAAACAATGAAGCTGCTAACAAAACGATGGCAAATCTTAAACTAATCGCTTAATTTAAAAATAAAATTGTAAAACTAACTACTGATCACTGACCACTGACCACTGATCACTAAAAAGGAGAATTTATGGAATTTAACGGTGTAAACTTTGATACTTACTTTAAAAACTATCCAAACGAAGAGGGCTACTATGGAAAATTCGGTGGCGCTTATGTAAATGAGGACCTAAAAAAGGCAATGGATGAAATTACCGAGGCTTATTTTACAATCTGTAAATCAAGCAAGTTTATCGGTGAGCTTAGAAGAATTAGAAAGGAATTTCAAGGCAGACCAACACCTATTTCACACCTTGAAAGACTTTCAAACAAATACGGTAATGTTCAGCTCTATGTTAAAAGAGAGGACTTAAACCACACAGGCGCTCATAAATTAAATCATTGTATGGGCGAAGCGCTACTTGCAAAATATATGGGCAAGAAAAAGCTTATTGCTGAAACAGGCGCAGGTCAACACGGTGTTGCACTTGCTACTGCCGCTGCATATTTTGGTCTTGAATGTGATATTTATATGGGCTCTGTTGATATTAAAAAGCAAGCGCCAAATGTAGCAAGAATGAAGATTTTAGGTGCAAACGTAGTTGAAGTTACACACGGTCTTGCCACACTTAAGGAAGCAGTTGATGCAGCATTTGAAGCGTATGCAAAGGACTACAAAAACTCAATTTACTGTATCGGCTCAGTTGTAGGTCCACACCCATTCCCAATGATGGTAAGAGACTTCCAAAGCGTTGTGGGAATTGAAGCAAGAGAGCAATTTTTAGACACCACAGGCGAGCTACCTGACGCGGTAGTTGCTTGCGTTGGCGGTGGCTCTAACTCAATGGGTATGTTCTCAGGCTTCTTAAATGACCCTGTTGATATTTACGGTGTTGAGCCTCTTGGCAGAGGTACAGCCCTTGGCGACCACGCCGCAAGCTTACAATACGGAGAAGAGGGCATTATGCACGGCTTTAACAGTATTATGTTAAAGGATGAAAACGGCGAGCCTGCTCCTGTATATTCAGTTGCAAGCGGTCTTGATTATCCATCATCAGGCCCTGAGCATGCATTTTTACACACACTTGGTAGAGTAAAATACGATGTTGTAAACGATGAGGAAACAGTTGATGCATTCTTTGAGCTTTCGCGCTTAGAGGGAATTATCCCTGCCATTGAAAGCGCCCATGCGGTAGCCTACGGCATTAAATTAGCCAAGAAAATGGGCAAGGGCTCTGTTCTTATCTGCCTATCAGGTAGAGGCGACAAGGATATGGACTACATCATCGAAAAATACGGCGATAAATACCTTAAATAAAATTGTGCATAAATAAAATTAAGGACTTCCATTTGGAGGTCCTTATTTTATATTAGACAAGATAAAATTTTTTTCGATATTCAGAGGGAGATACACCCACCTCTTTTTTAAAGGTTTTTCTAAAGAAAATTACATCATCATAGCCACAAATTGCGCCAAGTTCCTTAATTGTTAAATTAGTTGTGCGCAAAAGCTCCTTTGCATTGTTTACGCGTAGCTTAATTATGTATTTTGTAGGTGGCATACCCGTTTGCTTTTTAAATTCCATATTGTATGCAGTCATACACATATTTTCCATTTGCGCAAGAGTTGGAATTTTGATTTGTGTGGCATAATTTTCGTTAAGAAATCTGATAGATTTTGAAAGACTTACTCTTTCCGTTTCGTTTTTTTCAATAGCTCTGCCTATTTCTATAAGAAGCCTATCTAAAAGAGCAGACAAATCGTAAGCTCTATATGAGTCATTTCTTGCAAAGCCCTCAAAAAGCTTTTGAAACCTTGCGGAAATATTATTTACAGCAGCAGTTTTATAAATGGCAGGATAAAGCCCTATTTTATAACGGTCAAGTGTCTTTTCTACATCGCTACCTGTAAAATGCACCCATAAAAAGCTTGTGTTTTCACTTACGCATTTGCATTTATATGGTGTGCTTGGCGGTATGATAAAAGCATTGCCCGGTAATAGAATTTCCCATTTGCCTTGGCGAAATATGTGCATTTCATCCTCTAACATATATATAAGGTAATAATCTAATCTACCCCTATCGTTTGAGTTAGTATGCTCCACTCCTGAAAAGGTTAGCCCCGCGCAATTTACCAAAAGCGGTAGCTCATTTGAGCTGTCGTTACCGTAAAAGGTTGTGTCGCGAAAATTTTTTAAATCATAATCCTTCAGATAATGCGCAAAGCTCTTCATATAACCTCCATGTCAAATAATACCCCATTTTTGTTAAAATGTCCCTTTTAATTTACTTATATATAGTGTATCATAAAACTTGACGAAAGTCAAATAATACTTATAAAGGAGTATTTTGTATATGAAGAAAAAATTATTTTTAATGCTTGCTTTGGTGGCTATTGCATGCTTATTCACCTTAAGCATTAGCGCAGCTCCTCAAAAGCCTGACCTTGGCGTAAGCTTTGGAGAGGTGCAAGAAATCCCAAGCTTTACACCCCCATCACAAAGATTTGTGAATACCACCGAAAGAGTGCTTCTCTATGATGGAAGTGAGTATGTTACATATCCTACATACTACATCACAAGTGACAGCACAACCTTTGAAATGAGTTTTAGCGCTATCAAAACCGCGACAGGCAAGAGCTATGACAAGACATCTGTTGTTATGGTTGAGGCACCAACAGGCATAACTCATTTTAAATTGTGGACCTTTAGCGGTTATACAAATATATTATACTGCAAGGTACCGGGTACTGTTGTTAATTATGGAGATGGCAATGGCTGGAGCGGAGCGTTTTCAGACTGTTCTTCAATTAGAATGATTGAGTTTGCTGACGGCGAAACTCCTCTTGATAGCACAATGTTTGGTAGCCAGATGTTTCGCAACAGCAAGGCTCTTGAGTATGTAAGACTACCAAACAACCTGAAGACAGCAGGTGCTCAGATGTTTGAAAATTGTAAATCTCTTAAAACCGTAATTTTTGGTGCAGGATTTGAGACGCTTGCGGCCTCCAATGTAAACTTTGTAGGTACAAGCAATGCGAATATAAGCCACAAGGAGTTTTATATCTCTGCTAAATTTGGTGGCGAGGGAGTAACCTTAAATAACGGAATGTTCATTTGGAACTCAACAGCAACTAAGGACGAATCGCCGAAGATGATTTTCTACTATACTGGTACAAAAGCGCAGGCTGAAGCATTACAATCAAAGGCGCTTACAACAACCAACAACGCTAAGCTGGCTTATGCTACGATTGTATCAATCGATGACTTTGTAAGAGCAGAGGCAGATAGTACGAAGAACTATATCGTGTACGGCTATAACTATTGTGAGGCATTCTATGATGGCGCACATAAAACATCTCAGATAAGTCCTTGCGTTTCTGCGTGCTCAGTATGTAATGATAAGATAGTTAACCACATAAGCGATTATGAGACGGTTGTTGCCGAATATAAAAACGGATTTATGGCTACGGGTCAAAAAATAGTAACTTGCGCAAACGCGGGTTGTGGCTATAAGCTTGACAAAGAATTAAATCCTTTATTCACATGCTCTGGCTATTCCGCACCTGAAAACGGTACCGGCGGAATTGCGGTAAGCTTTACAGTAGATAATGAAGCTATTAAGGAATATGAAAAAGCAACAAATAAGTCTTTAAAATACGGCGCATTTGCAGTAGCAAAGCAAAAGCTAGGCGATAATTATATATTCGCAAGCGATGGCACAGCAGCAAGTAATGCGGTTACTGCTGAAATATCAAGCTATAATTTTGCTTCCTTTGACTTAAAAATAGTTGGCTTTACAGATGAATATAAGGATGCCAAGCTTGCTATGGGAGCATATGTAGCAGTAAGCGATGGTAAGACTACTGAATATTCATACATACAATATGGTACACCAATTGTGGGCGAAAAATATAGCTTTGTATCTTATTACGACATTGCAGGAAAGCCTTCAGATGAAGACTAAGTACCTCAGTGTGATATGTAACACCACAATATGAAATGGCTGTTATAGCATTAAAGGATATTATAACCGCTTCCATAAATCAAGGCTCTAAATATGAAATTGAGCAAAACGATGACAGAAAGGTCAGCGTAATAATGAAAGCGCTAGACTTATTCAAATAAACATATAAAGAGCTGCATGGAGAAATCCATACAGCTTTTTTCTTTAAAAAACATTTTACAATTACTTTTGCACATTTTAGATATCATAAATCTTGACTTTTTACTTAAAATATTATATTATATAGATAAGTATGCAAAAACCTATAAAGAGGTGATTATAATAAAGATAGATAAAACCGTTTTGAAGGAAACTGCATTTATCGGTATTTGGACGCTGATTTTCAGCGTGCTTATGGAAGCAGTATTTCTTGTAATCGGGAAATGGGATTATACTGTGCTTCTTGGCAACCTTTTAAGCGGAGTAATGAGCGTTTTTAACTTTTTCTTGCTTGGCTTAACGGTACAAAGAGCAGTTAACTCAGGGGATGAAAAGTACGCCAAAAATCTTATGAAAATGTCCCAGTCATTAAGACTTTTAATGATGGGCGCAGTAATTGCATTAGGCGCGATTTTTGATGTATTTAACCTATGGGCAACGATAATTCCTGTATTTTTCCCAAGAATTGCAATGATAATCCGTCAAATCCTATTAAGTAAACAGGGAGGCGACACAAATGAACAATGAGCAAGTAAAAAATGAAATTACACTAAGGTTCAAAATCGTGGATATTCTTTATATCCTTATGATGATTTTGCCCATAGCGGCAGCTATTACATTAAGGGTATTATTTACCCCCGCAAGCGAGGGCGTTAATGTAACGGGCGCGCTGATTTATGTTAGAATTCCATTTGTAATTCAAGATATCGTAATTACCGAGGCGCAAATTAACTCATGGCTCATTTTAATTACGATTTTCGGAGTGTGCCTTTATATGACACATGGTCTTTCGGAAAATCCAACACTTAAAAGACAGCATTTTGCCGAAATGATGGTAGAAAAGGCAGAAGCGCTAATTAGCGATAATATGGGAGATTACTACATGGTATTCACTCCGTTTATTATGGCAATTATGGCAATTTCCGCATTTTCAAGCCTTATGTCCTTATTTGGCTTATTCCCGCCAACATCGGATATGAATGTAGTTGCAGGATGGTCAATATTAGTATTCGGCATTATAACCTACTACAAGTTAAAGTGCGGTCCGCTTAACTATATGAAGGAATTTACAAAGCCTGTTGCAGTTTTAACACCTATCAATGTTATAGGCGAATTTGCAACACCTATCTCAATGGCATTCCGACATTACGGAAATGTGCTTTCAGGCGTAGTTGTTTCCGTGCTTGTAGGCGCAGCATTACAAGGGCTTTCAAAAATGCTTCTTGGCTGGGCGGGCAGCTTTATAGGTTCAATTCCGCTACTTCAAGTGGGTATCCCTGCAATACTGTCCGTTTACTTTGATGTATTTAGCGGACTTTTACAAGCATTCATTTTCGCAATGCTCACAATGCTTTATGTATCGGGAGCATTCGACTTAGACGCGTTTACAGAATATAAGCGCAAAAAACAAGCAAAAAAATTAAAAAATAAAACAAATTAAATTTTCGGAGGAAAAGAAAAATGGCATTAGCAATTGGTATTATTTTAGGCTGCTGCGCACTTGGCGCAGGCATAGCAATGATAGCAGGTATCGGTCCTGGTATCGGTGAAGGTAACGCGGTAGCAAAGGCATGTGAATCAATCGGACGCCAACCAGAATCAAAGGGCGCAGTTACATCTACAATGATTATGGGATGCGCAATCGCAGAAACAACGGGTCTTTATGCTCTTATCGTAGCAATTCTTCTTATCTTCGTTGCACCAAACACATTTATCAATGTATTAAAGAAGGCTTCCGAGGCAGGCTTATTCTAATAAATAAACAAAACAGGAGAAAGTATGCAACCATCTGAAATTATTTCAGTCAATTTATGGCAAATTGTGGCTTCACTTTTAAACCTTGTAATACTCTTTTTAATAATTAAAAAATTCTTATATCAGCCCGTTAAAAATGTATTAAAAAGCCGTCAAGACAAAATTGATGAGCAAAATAATAAGGCATCTGAGTATTTAAGCGATGCTGAAAGAACAAAAGCGGAGCTTGAAGCAAAGCTTAACGATGCAGAAAATCAAGCTGATAACATACTTAATGAGGCAACAGTCAACGCTCAGCGCCGCAAGGAAAAGATTTTAGATGAGGCAAGAGATGAGGCAGAAAGCATTATCCGCCAAGCAAAAACTAACGCCGAGCTTGAAATGAAAAAGGCAGAAAGCGAAATTAAAACTCAAATCGTTGATGTGTCCTTTGAGCTTTCTAAGAAGATTATTGAAAGAGAAATTAAAGAAGAGGACCACCATAAGTTAATTGATAGCTTCATTACGCAAATAGGTGACGGCGATGAAGAATAATATTAGTCACGAATATGCGGAAGCATTATTCCTTTTATCCTGCGAGGAAAAAAGCGAGGAGCAATATCTTAATGACCTAAAAATGGTCAAGGCGATATTTGATAGTGAGCCTGATTATATAGAGCTGCTCCGTTCCCCTGCAATTTCCAAGGATGAAAAGCTAGCTTTAATAGAAAACGCGTTTGCGGATAGAATTAACGAGCATGTTGTATCTTTTTTAAAGATAATGTGCGAAAATAACCGCATAGATGAATTATATCCATGCTTTAATATATACGAAAAGCTATATAACGAGGTTAAGCGCGTAATTGTTGCAAGCGTAACAAGTGCGGTAGAGCTTAACGAAAGCGAAAAAGCAAAAATCATATCAGCTCTTGAAAAGAAATTTAAAAACAAGGTTGAGCTTGTATGCCAAGTGGATGAAAGCATCATCGGCGGTATTATCATAAAAACTGAGGACACCATTATTGATGGTAGCCTTAAACGCAAAATGCGCGATGTAAAGGAAGTGATTAGCGATGAATCAAAGACCTGAGGAAATCAGTAGCATAATCAAAGAACAAATTAAAAATTATAAATCTAAAATAGAAATGAAGGAAACAGGCACCGTTATCCTAGTAGGCGACGGTATTGCTAAGGTTTATGGACTAAGAGACTGTATGTCAAGTGAGCTTCTTGAATTTGAGGATGGAAGCTTCGGTATGGCTCAAAACCTTGAAACAGAAACAGTTTCCGTTGCAGTTTTATCCGATACAAGTAATATCCGTGAGGGAAGCATTGTTCGCCGTACAGGAAAGGTAGTTTCCGTGCCTGTTGGCGAAAAATTCCTCGGCAGAATTGTAAATGCATTAGGCGAGCCTATTGATGGCAAGGGGCCTATTGAAAATAACGGCACAAAGCCAATAGAAGCAGAAGCGCCTGGCATTATTGAAAGAAAAAGCGTTTGTGTACCACTTCAAACAGGAATTAAAGCCATTGACAGTATGATTCCTATCGGCAGAGGACAAAGAGAGCTTGTTATAGGAGATAGACAAACAGGTAAAACTGAAATTTGTATTGATACAATCATTAACCAAAGGAATACAGGCGTTATCTGTATTTATGTAGCAATCGGTCAAAAAAGCACATCTGTTGTTCAGTTAGCAAATGAGCTTTCTAAGAGCGGTGCTATGGAATATACTATTATCGTGTCCGCCTCAGCCTCTGAAAGCGCGCCACTTCAATATATCGCGCCATATTCAGGCTGTGCTATGGCTGAATACTTTAGAGAGCAAGGCAAGGATGTGCTTATTATTTATGATGATTTATCAAAGCACGCCGTTGCATATAGAGCGCTCTCATTGCTTATTCGCCGCCCACCGGGCAGAGAGGCATACCCGGGCGATGTATTCTACTTACATTCAAGATTACTTGAAAGAGCCGCATGTGTTGATGAAGCGTATGGCGGTGGCTCAATTACCGCATTACCAATTATTGAAACACAAGCAGGCGATGTATCTGCATATATTCCAACCAATGTAATTTCAATTACCGATGGACAAATATTCCTTGAAACAGAGCTGTTTAATTCAGGCATTATGCCTGCTATCAACCCGGGTGTATCAGTATCCCGTGTAGGTGGCTCAGCTCAAATCAAGGCTATGAAAAAGGTATCAGGCGAATTAAAGCTTTTATATTCTCAATATAGAGAATTAAAGGGCTTTGCTCAGTTTGGTAGCGACCTTGATGCAGACACAAAACGCCGTCTTGCACTTGGCGAAAGAATAGTTGAGGTATTAAAGCAGCCAAGAAACTCACCTGTTAGAGCAGGTGCACAGGTAGCAATCGTTTACGCCGTAATCAATGGCTATCTTGATAAGGTATCTGTTGATAAGGTAAAGAAATATGAAGCGCGCCTTTATGAAAAGCTAGAGCATGAATACAAATCATGGCTTGAAAGAGTTGAAGGCGGTAGCTGGGAAAAATCCGATATTGAGGAGCTTAAATCTATTTTAACTGAGTTAAAATAGAAGTGGTCAGTGGTCAGTGGTCAGTGGTCAGTGGTTAGTGGTCAGTGGTCAGTGGTCAGTGGTCAGCGGTCAGCGGTCAGTTTGCCGCAGGCAACTTCGTTTGTCCGCAGGACAACTTCATTTGAACATGGTTCAACTTCATTTGCGAAGCAACACCGTTTTAGAGGTCGGTGGTCAGCTAACCTTCCCTGTGAGCGCAGCGAACCCCTATCCCCTATCCCCTATCCCCTATATCCTGCTCATGAAAGGAGTAAGCAATGTCGCAAGATATAAAAAGTTTAAGAAATAGAATAAAAAGCGTTAAATCAACATTGCACTTAACAAAGGCGATGGGCTTAGTTGCTTCCTCTAAAATCAGAAGAGCGCAGGAAGCAAGGCTAAAAAGCGAAGAGTATAAAAACGCTCTTGGCTCTATCGTTGATGTTTTGTCAGCATCACAGGAATGTGAAAAAAGCCCATTTATGAGTATTCGAGAGGGCAAAGCAAAAATTGTAGTAATTGCAGGCGACCGTGGTCTTGCGGGGGGATACAATGTAAATGTATTCCGTTTAGTTAAGGAGCTACAAAATGTGGATATATATCCCATAGGCAAAAAAGCGTGCGAAAAATACGGTCAAGCAGTTGTTTCATCTGAGCAATTTTCATACGATGATGCATACAATCTTGCAAAGGAGCTATGCAAGGACTTTGAAAACGGAAAATATGCCAAAATCGGCATTGTATCAACTGAGTATATCTCAATGATTAGTCAAGAGCCAAAGCTAAATTGGATACTTCCATTGACAAAAACAGAAAAATCAGGGGATACAGGCGCAGTTTTTGAGCCAAACGAGCTTGCAATATTAAACGAAGCAGTGCCAATTTATGTGGCAGGCATTATATATCAAGCCACAAGAGAAAGCTTCGCTTGCGAGGTTGTAGCAAGGCGTAGCGCAATGGATTCCGCAGGCAAGAATGCTACAACAATGATAGATGATTTACAGCTAAAATACAACAGAGCCCGCCAAGGCGCAATCACTCAGGAAATTACCGAGATTGTAGCAGGCTCAGGCGAGTAATGGCGAAGCCATTACAGCTAAATTTGCGTAAACGCAAGCTAAATTCGCCTCTAGCGAGCTAAATTCACTTCGTGAGCTAAATTCGCTTACGCGAGCTGAAAATAGCAAATTTAATTTAGCTAATGCGAAAGCATTGAGCATTAATTTCGCAATTTTGCGGAGAAAAATTATTTAGCTGCGAAGCAATTTAGCTAAAAACAACAAACAATGAAGGACTTTATAGGTCGTTATCTAACCTTGCTGGTGGCTGACAGCTGACCGCTGACAGCTTGGCTGGTTTCACCGGTCTCTACAAGTCCGCAAAAGGAGAAACAATGTCAAACATAGGATATGTAAGCCAGGTCATGGGACCGGTTGTCGATGTAAAATTCGACGAGGGCAAATTACCTGCAATATTTAATGCATTAACAATAGAAAACGGCGAAAAAACATTAACCGTTGAGGTTGCTCAGCATATAGGCGATAATGTTGTTCGTTGCATTGCCATGTCATCAACCGATGGACTTAGAAGACAGGCTAAGGTTACTGACACAGGCAAGTCAATCAGCGTTCCTGTTGGTAGAGAAACGCTTGGCAGAATTTTTAATGTTTTAGGCGATACCGTTGATAACGGCGAAGCAGTAAATGCTGATGAAAGATGGACAATCCACCGCCACGCGCCTGATTTTGACGAGCTTTCCACATCTAAGGAAATTCTTGAAACAGGTATTAAGGTTATTGACCTTATCTGCCCATACTCTAAGGGCGGTAAGATAGGTCTTTTCGGCGGTGCGGGCGTTGGTAAAACAGTTCTTATTATGGAGCTTATTAACAATATCGCCAAGCAGCACGGTGGTCTTTCCGTATTTACAGGCGTAGGCGAAAGAACCCGTGAGGGTAACGACCTATATAATGAAATGAAGCAATCAGGCGTTTTAGGTAATACCGCGCTTGTTTACGGACAAATGAACGAGCCACCTGGAGCAAGAATGAGAGTTGCACTTTCAGGTCTTACTATGGCTGAATACTTTAGAGACCAAGAAAATCAAGATGTGCTTCTCTTTATTGATAATATTTTCCGTTTCACACAGGCGGGAAGTGAGGTTTCTGCGCTTCTTGGAAGAATGCCATCTGCCGTTGGTTATCAGCCAACGCTTGCAACAGAAATGGGCGCATTACAGGAAAGAATTACATCAACTAAAAAAGGCTCAATTACATCAGTTCAAGCAGTATATGTGCCAGCCGATGACTTAACTGACCC
>JAZSHT010000157.1:0-8905 GCA_045533435.1 Eubacteriales bacterium
CCTCACAAAAATTTATTCTATAACATATTATACTACATGCAAGTAAAAAAGTCAAATAAATAACCACTTAAAGCAGTTGCCTTAAGTGGTTATTTTATTTAGTTGTTATTGTTGTTTTTCTTATATGGCTTTTTCTTTAAGCCGTCAACTGTAATAACAATTTTACGGTTTTCATCGTAGCCAACTGAGTGAGTTGAAACGCCCTCAATGGATTGAACCTCAGAGTGAATAATCATTCTTTCGTATGGGTTCATTGGCTCAAGAACTACATTTCTTTGATACTTGATAGCCTTTTCTGACATTCTTCTTGCAAGAGCGCGAAGAGCCATTTCTCTCTTTTCTCTGTAATTTTCAATGTCAATTACAACCTTAACATATTCCTTGTTGTCGCCCTCGCTCTTTCTAGCTAAGCAAAGGTTTGAAAGGTATTGAAGCGCATCGAGAGTTTCGCCTCTATGACCGATAAGAGTTGATGCATCCTTACCTTCAATTACGATAAGGCGTGAAACAAAGCCATTCTCATTAACAGTCATATCGCCTGAAACTGTGCACTCAAGACCTGCATCCTCTACAAACTTCTTTAAGAAGTTCATGGCAAGTGTCTTTTCGCTTGCGGTTACCTCAATGTCCTCATCCTTAATCATTTTCTTTTCTTCATTTTGAGGAGCATCGTTCTTTGTAGCAGGGGCTTGCTTCTTTTCAGCTTGTACCTTCTTTTCTTGCTTGCTTTCCTGCTTTGGCTCAGCTTTCTTTTCTTGCTTTGGCTCAGCTTTCTTTTCTTGCTTTTGCTGTGGCTTAGGTTGATTATTTTGTTGGTTATTCTTTGGTTGGTTTTGTTGTGGCTTTTTGTTCTTTATCTTTCTTTCAGGTGTACCATCATCAACTGAAATTCTAATTTCAGCATCAACTGCACCGAAAATTCCTAAAAAGCCCTTCTTACCTGGGTTTACAACCTCTTCAAGAGAGATGTCTCCCATAACTGAATATAATTCAACTGCTTTTCTGTAAGCCTCATCAACGGACTTACCCTTTACATTAAATTCCTGTTTCATAAAAACTTATAATTCCTTAATTCTAATAATTGTCCTATTATTCGTCATCATCGTCATGATGTAATGAGCGATACTCTCTTTCAGGTATCTGTCTTGCAGATGGAGAGGATAAATTACCCTTTTTGTAATCCTTTTCAGCTTGCTTATATTCTTCTTCAGTAAAGGTAGGATATGGCATAGCCTTATAAAGAATAAACTGCTGACCCATTGAGAGAATTGTTCTGAAAATCCAATAAACACCGATAGCAGAAGCAAAGTTAGCTGTTACGAAGAATGTCATGAGTGGTAATGCTAACATCATAATCTTCATAGAGCCGTTAGCTTGATTTTGAGCCTCTTGCTGTACGCTTTGATAGTTAAGCTTCTTTGATACAAACTGTGAAAGATACATTAAGCCAAGGTTGATAAGTGGAATAAGAATTAACCACCAAGCGCTTCTTAATGCATCAAATGGTGTAACGCCTAAGTCAAAGCCGAAAAGCGTTGCGTTAGGAATATCTCCACCAAAGCGAGCCATCATATTTTCAACTGCTTCAAGCACATTAGTACCATCAGAGTCAAGTAAATTGCCGCTATTTAAAATTGTTTCTCTCCATCCGTCCTGTGAAAGCTTAGTTGCTAATTCAACCTGGAATGATGTTGATACAGGCTGAGTGTTTATTCCTTCAGCCGTTTTGCCAAATTCAAGTCCGAAAATTTCTGCTAAGCGGTAGCATGTAGAGTAGGTAAGACCGCCACAGTATTGAAGTGGTCTAATAACTACCCAGTAAAGTGGGAAAATGATAATCATTTGAACAAGCATAGGTAAGCAGCCTGAAAGTGGGCTGTAACCGTTCTTTTGTTGAAGCTCCATAAGCTCCTGTTGCATTTTCTGCATTGTCTTTTGGTCGTTTCTGCCCTTATACTTGCTTCTAATTGCCATTTCCTGTGGGCGAAGCTTAGCTTGCTTCACCATGTTCTTTTGCTGCTTTAATCCAAGTGGGAATAAAACTAATTGGAAAATAATAGCAAACAAGAGAAGTGATACGATGTAGTTATGAGTTAGCCAATAGCAGCCTCTCATAACATAACCGAATAAAGTTTCTAAAAATCCCATTATTTTTCTCCTAAATCTTCCGTTTCCTCGTTATTTACAATCGTAGGCTCATTTTCGCAATAGCCTGTGTCCGTATCCTTATGACAAGTATCCCCACAAAAATGAGATTTTTGTCTTTTAAAGGTAAATTTTTCGGGAACGGGATCATAGCCACCACATGAGAATGGATTACACCTTAATATTCGCCAAGCGCCAAGCAAAATACCGCGAATAATACCGAAACGCTCAATAGCTTCCGCAGTATAAACAGAGCAGGTAGGAGTAAATCTACACGCACCTGGCAAAATTGGAGAAATATATTTGTGGTAGCCTTTTATAATAAAAATAAAAATCTTTTTCAAGGTTACTGGTTGTCGTTAATAGAAGTTTCTATTAAGTTTAGCTTGTGAAAGGCTTTATCTATATCCTTTGCAATATCCGTTGATTTTAAATCAACTGCGCTTGGTCGTGCAACCAAAATAATAAGATAGCCTTTTTTAATGTTGTTTTCTTTTTCGGCTTGTCTTAAGCCCTCGCGCAAAATTCTTTTAACTCTGCTTCTTATAACCGCACCACCGATTTTTTTCGTAACGGTAAGACCGATACGGTTTACCTTGATTTTATCGGGATGAGCTTTTTTAAGTAGGTTGGCCTTTTGGTCCTTTAAAATATAAACAACTATGCTTTTGCCAACATATTTTGCGCCCTTACTATAAGCCTTTGAGTATAAGTGATTTTCGCATATGGTTATATGCTTCATAATTTCGCCTTCCTTTCTTACTGAAATTTCAGCGTTTGTTTTTCAGCCTTGCTTTCGCTTCCGTAAAATATAATTTTTATCGTTCTTAAATTCCTAATTGAATTTTATTTCAAAAATTCCTGCAGGTAGCATTCCTGCACTTTTTCCTTCACGATTTAGTAAAGCAATTGCTTTACTGCTTTTTAGCTAAATTATTTTGCTCTGCAAAATAGCTAAATTAATGCTCAAGCGCGAGCCACAAAAGCTCACATCTTAAAAATACCATTGCTTTCGCATTAGCTAAATTTCACTTCGTGAAGCTAAATTAAATTCGCAATTTAGCTTGCGTTTACGCAAATTTAGCTCCGCAAGGAATTTAGCTGCCGAAGGCAATTTAGCTCGCAAAGCGAATTTAGCTGTGGCGAAGCCACGATTTAAGGCGTTAAAAAATCGGGACACCAATGAGGAGTCCCGATTAACAAAAGCCACCGATTAATAAGTTAATCTTGCTCTGCCCTTTGCGCGTCTTCTCTTTAAAACCTTTCTGCCGTCAGCAGTTCTCATTCTTTTTCTGAAGCCGTGCTCCTTTTTTCTTTGACGCTTCTTTGGTTGATAAGTTCTTAACATAATTGCACCTCCTTATTCAAATTGGAAGCTAAATCGCATATCGCAACTTGAAAGCTGAATAATAATCTAGAATTTAAGACACGAATATTATACACACATTTTTTACAGTTGTCAAGTATTTTTTAATAAATTAGTTAATTTTTAGAAAATATATACTATTTTTTCTTTTTTATATTAGATTTTACATTATTTTTACTAATATTTTTGCTATTTTTCTTATTATCTAACTTAATATTTGACTTGCTTTTTGTGCTTTTTGTATTTGCGCTTCTTGAATTTTTTTGATTTTTAGCGTTTTTATCTTGCTTGTTATTTGACCTTTGACCGTATGCTTTTTGCGATTTCATATAATCGCTGCCTGCTCTCATGTCAGGCTTAACTAAGCATTTTGAATCAAAGCCGATTAAGTCCTCGCGACCTGCCATTTTTAGCGCCTCGCGAACTAAATTTCTGTTTTCTGGCTTGCCGTATTGAAGTAATGCTCGTTGCATTTGCTTTTCACGGTAATCGGTAGGGCAGTACACCTTTTTCATGTCAAGAGGATTTATGCCCGTGTAGTACATAACCGTTGAGGCAGTACCCGGCGTAGGATAAAAGTCTTGAACCTGCTCCGGATTACAGCCCATATTTTTAAGATACAGCGAAAGCTCAACCGCATCATTAACCGTGCTACCCGGATGTGATGACATAAGATAGGGAACTAAATACTGCTCTAGGTTAAATTCGCGACACAGGTCGAAGTATTTTTTGTAAAATTTATCGTATGTGGTAATGTCGGGCTTGCCCATATATTTAAGCACATTTGATGAGCAATGCTCAGGCGCAACCTTTAATTGACCGCTTACATGCTCCGAAACCAGCTTCCTAAAAAATGCATCGTTCTTGTCCGCAAGCATATAGTCAAAGCGAATACCTGAACGGATAAATACCTTTTTAACCCTAGGCAACGCTTGAATTTTATTTAAAAGCTCAATATATTCAGTATGGTCTGCAATAAGATTTTTGCAAGGTGTAGGCACTAAGCATTTGCGATCCCTGCACACTCCGTCCTTTAATTGCTTTTCACATGCAGGATATCGGAAGTTAGCGGTAGGACCGCCAACATCATGTATGTAGCCCTTAAAATCATCCATTTCAGTAATCAGCTTAGCCTCAGCCAAAACTGACTCAATGCTTCTTGACCTTACGCTACGACCTTGATGGAATGCAAGCGCGCAGAAGTTACAGCCACCAAAGCAGCCTCTATTATGAGTAATAGAGAATTTAACCTCGCTAATTGCAGGTACACCGCCATCCTTTTCGTAGGAAGGGTGGTATGTTCTCATGTAAGGCAAAGCGTAAACTCTGTCAAGCTCCTCTCTTTCAAGAGGGAATGCAGGGGGATTTTGCACAAGCTTTTTATTATCGTAGTATTCAACTATCGCCTTGCCGTAAATAGCATCTTGATTTTTGTACTGAATACCGAATGCTTTTGCATATTCTTCCTTGCTCTCTTTGATTACATTAAAGTCAAATTCACAAGCAACAGGGAATGAAACCTCATCCTCTCGCTTGCAAAGATAAACACATCCACGCTCAGAGCGGATTTTTTTAATAGGCACACCACGGTCAAGGAGCTTAGCGAGCTTTAAAATGATGCTCTCTCCCATACCGTAGGTTAGAATATCCGCGCGGGAATCCACTAAAATTGAACGGCGAATTTTATTGTCCCAATAGTCATAGTGGGCAAAACGGCGTAAGGAAGCTTCAAGACCGCCAATAATAATTGGCACATCTCCATACGCTTCCCTTATTCTGTTACAGTAAACTATAACAGCTCTGTCAGGGCGATATCCCATTTTTCCACCAGGGGAATAGTAGTCATAGGAACGCTTTTTCTTTGATACGGTGTAGTGAGCAACCATTGAGTCAATGTTGCCTGCACTTACAAGGAAGCCAAGTCGAGGCTTGCCAAGGCGCTTAAAGTCCTCACAGGATTTATAATCGGGCTGAGCTAAAACTGCAACCCTAAAGCCTGCGTTCTCTAAAACTCTTGTAATAATCGCCGTGCCAAAGGATGGATGGTCAACATAAGCATCGCCCGAAACATAAACAAAATCAGGCGCGCCCCATCCAAGCTCATCACATTCCCTTTTTGTGATAGGTAAAAAGTTGTTCATTATAATAGCTGTTAGCTGTTAGCCGTTAGCTGTCAGCAGGTTACACGGAGCGCATCTGCACAACTGACCACTGACCACTAACCACTGACCACTATGTTACTCCTCGTCAATCTCCATATCTTCATAGAAAACTGCGAAAACAGCCTGAGCGGTGCTTTCATCATCGCAGTAAACTAATTCATCCTTGTCCTCATCAATAAGGAAAACGAGCGCCTCATCCTCATTAACGCCTTCCATTTTAGTTACAGGATGTAAAATCACATAGTATTTTTCCTCGTAGTCAACAACAGCAACCTGCTCAAACTCAATTTCCATGCCGCTATTGTCCTCAAGCTTTACATTGTCAAAATTTTCTTCATCAAAAAATCTGTCTATATATCTATCATATCTTTTAGCCATAATTCGCTCCTTTGTTATTTTTTAGGGGATAGGGGATAGGGGATAGGGGTTCGCTTTGCTCACAGGGATAGTTAGCTATTCCCTGTCCTCTGTCTCTTGTTCCCTGAAATTTAATTTTCGCTCAAATTGTTTTCCAAGGTTGAAAACTTATAGTATTGTCCAAGCCAGCTCATTGTAACTGTGCCTGAGCTACCATGACGGTTTTTCGCTAGCGTAACATCAACTAGGTTAGCCTTTTCAGGGTCCTCACCATAGAAATCACGAGATAAGAAAATAACCATATCCGCATCCTGCTCAATAGAGCCTGAATCACGAAGGTCGGAAAGCATAGGCTTTCTCTTGTCCTTTTCCTTTTCGGAGCTACGGGAGAGCTGTGAACAAACGATAACGGGAACATTTAATTCCTTTGCAAGAAGCTTTAAGCCTCTTGAAATGTCGCCAATTTCATTTACACGGCTTCCATCCTTGCGCTTTGTTTCTGATTCCATAAGCTGTAAGTAGTCCACAACCACAAGACCAAGATTTTTAACTCTTCTAAGCTTAGCCTTCATGGCTGTTAAGCCGATGTTTGATGTATCATCAATGTATATGTCTGTTTCGGATAAAACAGAGCAAGCGGTAGCAATCTTTGACCAGTCATCCTTGTCAAGCTTGCCGTTTCTAAGTCTTTCGGAAAGCACCATTGACTCGCTTGAAATTACACGGGTAACAAGCTCCTCATTTGACATTTCAAGAGAGAAGAAGCAAACTGCTTTTTTTGCTTTCTTAGCAATGTTTGTACCAATATTTAAACAGAATGATGTTTTACCGATACCAGGACGAGCGCCTACGATAATAAGGTTGCCCTTACCAAAGCCACCAATGTATCTATCAAGATCAGTAAAGCCTGTATCAACACCGTGAAGCTCCTCATTGTTACCCTCTTGAAGCTTGCCAAGACGCTCATATGTTTCAACAATAACATCTCTTATATGAACAAAGTCGCGGCGAATATTCTTTTCCGCAATTTCAAAAATTCTTTGCTCAGCAAGGTCAACTATTTTGGATACATCCTCTCCCTCAGAGTATGCATCCCTTTGAATTTCCTCTGTTGCATTTATAAGGCGGCGAAGAGTAGATTTATCTCTTACAATTTCCGCGTAGTCCTTAGCGTTAGCGCTTCCAGGAACAATGTCAACAAGAAGCTTGATGTATGAACGAGCAGCTGCATCATCCTCATATACTCCGTTTGCAACTAATGAGTTTATAAGAGTAATAACATCAATATTTTTGCTCTGCATGCTGTATTTTTGCATAAGAGCAAAAATTGAGCCGTGGGTTTCAAGATAAAAGTCATCAGCCCTTACAATTTGCGCAACATCATCAAAGCATTCAGGGTCAATTAAGATTGAGCCTAAAACTGATTGCTCCGCATCAAGTGAATAGGGAAGCTTTTTTTGTAATGCATCCATTATTTTTCCACCACCATAACTGTAAGCTTACCTGTAATGCCCTGGTAAAGCTTTACATCAATTCTATATGTGCCAAATGCTTTAATTGGAGCATCAAGCTCAAACTTTCTTTTGTCAATTTCAATATTAAACTGTGATTTTAATGCTTCTGCAATATCCTTTGAGGTTACCGCACCGTAAAATCTGCCACCCTCGCCAGCATCGCCAACGATTTTAACTGTTGCTTCTCCAATTTTCTTTGAAAGCTCGTTTGCTGCTTGCTTTTCAAGCTCAACCTTATGGTTTTGAGAGTCCTTTCTGTTTTTAGCATCTGTAACTGCCTTAGCATCTGCTGGAATTGCAAGCTTCTTAGGAAATAAGAAATTTCTTGCATAGCCCTCAGATACATCTATAATTTGATCCTTTTTGCCTTGGGATTTAACATCCTGTAATAAAAGCACCTTCATTTTCGTTTCTCCTTTTGTGTATTTTTGTATTTTAAATGTTTAATTTTAAAGCTTATACTTATCAATAGCTTCCTTTAGCTTTTTAACTACATCCTTAACGCTTTCTCCAACAAATGTACCTGCCGCAGAGTTAAAGTGTCCTCCACCGCCTATTTCATTAAGAATAATTTGAACATTGATATTGCCGTTTGAGCGGGCAGAGATTTTTACCATGTTATCAAATTTTGTAACAACGAATGAAGCCTCAACACCTGAAATTGTAAGTAGATTATCGGCAACCTTCGCCGCTGTAATTTCTGCACCCTTGCCAGCACCGCCTTCCTTAACAGCGATTGCCATATTGTCGCCGTATAGCTCAACATGCTCTCCAAATGATACCTCTTGTAAAAAGTCATCAAGTGTTGATTTAAATAGGTCTGCAATATCATCATAGCTTGCGCCTCTTTCTCTTAGATACATAGACGCGCCATATGTTTTTGTACCGGTGTTTTTGGTAAATTGCTTTGTATCAAGGGTAATTCCTGCAAAAAGCAGCTTAGCCTCGCATGGTAAAACATTTTCATCACGAATTGTTTGCTCAAGCATTTCAGTAACTATTTCACTTGCACTAGAGGCAGATGTTTCAATATATGAAATGATAGGCTCTTTTATAAAATCATCGCCCTTTCTATGGTGGTCAATGATTATGTGCTTTTCTATATTTTCTGCCAAATCCTTAGATTCTAGCTGCTTAGGACTGTTTACATCTACTAAGACTAACAGCGTATTTTCGGATACTAAATCAAGAGCCTCGTGCTTGTCAATGAATTTGCCATAATATTCATCAATACCATCAAGATATTTTAATGATTTTTCTACATTTGTGTTTTTAAAATCGGTTACAATGTTGTATTTTACTCCGCAAAGCTGACAGAATTTTGATATACCGACAGAAGCACCGATAGCATCATAGTCAGG
>JAZSHT010000030.1:0-9583 GCA_045533435.1 Eubacteriales bacterium
CCCTTTGCGATGATGATATACAAGGCTCTGCCTTGATGATATGCACACCTTCGGTGTGATTTGCTTCGCAATTATACAACCTTCGCGGTTGATGATATACATCCCTTTGGGATGATGATATACAAGGCTCTGCCTTGATGATATGCACACCTTCGGTGTGATTTGCTTCGCAAGAGGGGGGCTGGGGGGAGTTTATATTTATTTCTTTCTTTTTTCGCTGAATAAGATTGGTAGGTGCAAGGCTGTCAGCCTCGTTATCTTCCGTATCGCTATCCTGCTGACTGCTACCTGCTAACTGCTGACGGCTGTTCAAATTTCTATAATAAATTTGAACTTTATCCCACTCATCAATACCGTCATCCTCGCAGAGCCACCTGTCAAGCTCTTCTTCGGTTTTAGGAATATAGACATTTTCCTTATCAAAAGAAAAAAGAGATTTTCCCGAAGGGAGAGAAAAGTCCTCTCGTCCCTTTTCTCCTAGGGGAGATAAAGAGGGGTATATATTCTTTTCCTTCTTAATAGTCTTATTTATTTCTTTTTCTTTATCTTTTTCTCTTTTGCTTCTTTTCTCTTTTTCGTTTTCTGTTTCTTTTATCGTTTTCCACTCGTTTTTCATTCGTTTTTCATTTCCTTTTTCACTTTCTGTTTCACAACAGCCTAAGGTGTCAAGCGTTACAAGGGTTTTTTGCATGTCAGTTTGTGTTTCAATTCGTTTTTCACTTTTTAGCATTTTTAAAATTCGATTGATTTTGCTTGTTGTTACACCTGTCTTTTTTGATATTTCCCCAAGAGATGTTAAAAGCTGACCTTCCTTTAATGTTATAACCTTGCCTGAAAACATTGCTTTATATTCGCCGTATGCTTGATGTGTTATTAAATATATCCATACGCTTAAATATTCGCTGTCCTTGTTTAATAGTGGGTCGTCGTGTATGTTATTTCTGATTTTTGACCAGCCGTTTTCTGTGTTCATTTTGTTACCTCTCTTTAAGTTATTTTGTGTGGTAAAAATATTATATAACAAAAAAACCGGGACTGACCGGTACACTTTTACCGACAATATCGCTTTTTAATAGTGATAGTGGGATTATCACATTCGTTGAAATGAAAAAAGCCCGTAAATCATAGGATTTACAGGCGTGTTTATTAGAACTTTATGGTTTTATAATCGTCAAGGGATTCAACGGTAATGAATAAATCGTCGTTTTTGGCAAGAGCGAATTGTCTTTCGGTTTCGAAATAGTCCTCATAGACAAGAAGCTTGACTTTTTTGCCAAGAGCTTTGTATTGCTCGGCTAATTTTTCGTATTCGTACGTGAGATTGTAGTAAGAAAGCGTTTCTTCATCGCCCTCCTCGACGGAGTACATAATTTTGTCGTTATCGTAGTAAATTCCCATAAAGGGGCAGAGAATACCGATTGCGCTTTCGCCTTTTAGGTAAAAGTCCGTTCCGTTTTCCTTGACAAGCTCAATGCTTGGATTTGATTTTACATAGGGATAAATTTGATATATGTAGGACACTTCAATATCGCGGGAATATTTAATCTTAAAATCCTTGTAAAACTCCGACCTTTTGTATTTAATGCGGTCAAATATTGTTGCAATTAAATATATAAGCCAAAACGGAAGCGTAACGACAAGAAGTACCGCGATTATAAGGTACTTGAGGATTTTTAAAAGAAATTTGGCGAGATTTTTCATATTGATGCCTCTTTTTATCAAACATTTAAAAAGGAGATGAGCTTGATTAGTGTTTATTTTGATTTCTTTTTTGCTTACCTTTTTTCTTTTTCCAAAGAAAAAAGTAAGTCCAAAGAAAAAAGTAAGACATGAATTGACCTGCGGTCATGAATTGCGATAAAGTCGCATTATAGCTTTTTCTTAGGAGAAAAAGTTATCTGAGATAGTATAATAGCGACCATCATAAATACGCAGCCGATGGCAATGCGTGTTGCAGGGAGCTTTTTATCAAAGATACATTCAAAGATTGTGGCAAAAAGTCCCTCGGTGGCAAAGAGAAGGGAAGCCACGGCAGGGGCAGTATGCTTTTGTCCCACCGTTTGGAGAGTAAATGCCGCACCTGATGATAAAATACCGCAATAGAGAATAGGCACAATAGTGTCTATTACGCCTTCCCATGTGGCATTACCAAAGATTAGGCTAAGAATAAAGCAAACAACACCAGTTACAAAGAACTGAATAGATGAAAATCTTATTGCACTTATTTTGTTGCTAACTCTGTCAATAAGCACAATTTGTGATGCATAACAAAATGCACATGCGATAACGAAAAGGTCGCCTGCTTTAATTGTAAATCCATCTTGAATAGATAGGAAATATAGACCTACAACTGAAATTGGAATAGCAATCCAAACGAATAAAGATGCTTTTTGCTTAAAGAGAATAAAGCCTGCAATCGGCACAATAATTAAGTAAAGACCTGTAATGAAGCCTGCTTTTCCACTCTCTCCCGTTAGCTGTATGCCAAATTGCTGAAATGCGGCAGCGGCGGCAAGAATTACGCCTGAGATTGAGCCGAAAATTAAATTGCTCTTGAGCCTTGATTTTTCCTCTGTCTTTGTTGAAAAGGACTCCTTTTCAAAAAGCAAATAAACGGGAATTATAACCACACTACCGATAAAAAATCGTAATGAGTTAAACATAAAGCAGTCTAATTTGTCTGCATTCGCGCCTGCCATATCCTGAAATGGAAAGCTTGAGCCCCAAATTACGGCGGCAAGCAGGCAGATAAATGGGTATAGTAGCTTTGTTTTTTTCATACAGCTCCTTTTTATATGGATAATGTTAAGCACTAAATAATCGAGGATTATTCTTTAAGTAACCAAAGAGCAATATCGAATATTCGAATTCCTTCGTAGGAATATTCATCGTGCTTTGTGTTAGCGATTATAATTTTTGGGTGAGCATCGGCTATTTTTAAAAGTGGCTCGTACTCACGCTTGAATGTTTCAGGGCTTTCTATATTATCGCTTACTTGAATATATATTTGTTCATTACCTCTCTTGGCAATAAAATCAACTTCCTTTTGGTAGAGCTTTCCAATGTAAATTTCATATCCACGGCGTAAAAGCTCTATGCAAACGATATTTTCATAAATCCTTCCATAGTCCATATTTCTGCTGCCCAATAAAGCATATCGAAATCCAACATCGCATAAATAATATTTGTCTGAGGTATCAAGATATTTTTTGCCCTTTATATCGTATCTTTTTATGTCATAAAACATAAAGGCGTTACAAAGATATTTAACATATTTTCCAATAGTAACATGATTTGTTGTTATTTTGTTTGATGTGAGCGTGTCGCTTACTTTGTTTGGAGATGTTAAATTACTTACATTATCCATTAAATATTCAGAAAGACGCTCTAAAACATAAGTATCAGGCAAATTATATTTTGCGACTAAATCTCTGTTTACAATGGTATTATACACCTCTGAAATATACTTCACTCTGTCTCGTTCGTTTTTATAGACATAAGAACCAGCTAAACCACCCTTAAGTGTGTATTGTTTAAATAACTCATCTATATTATGCTGATTTTCATTATAAAGAACGAACTCCTTAAAGCTGAAGGGGAAAACATGAATTTCTATATATCTTCCAGTAAATAAGGTTGCTAAATCGTTGCTAAGTAAGAATGCATTTGAGCCTGTAATATATATGTCGTATTTACCGCCTGTGTATAGGCTGTTAATTGCGATTTCAAACTTTTCGCAAAGCTGAATTTCATCAATAAAAAGATAGTTATCCTTATTCTTTTGAAAACGCGATTCAATATAATCATGTAATTTGTGATATTCTTTTAGATGCTCATATTTAATATCAAAAAAGTCAATGAAAATAATATTAGCATTTTCGTTGTTGTTTCTTAAATAATCGATATATGCTTCCATGAGCTTAGATTTACCCGAACGCCTTATTCCCGTTATAATTTTTATATCAGGAGTGTTTTGTAAATCTATTAGCCTGTGTAGATAATCTGTTCTCTCAATATACTTCAAAATCATCACTCACTTTCGAAACTTTAAAAAATTTCATTTTTTGAAACCATCAATATTATAAAATATTTTATGTAATTTGTCAACAGATTATGTGAATGAATTTGTTTTAGTATGCTCCTGTGCAAAAAGTTAAATGAGCTAAACTCATTTTAACTCATTCTCATAGCATGTTAAAATTTCATTTAGCTCATCAAATGTGGTAGCCTTGTTAATAGCCACCTTAATATCGGTGCAACCGCGAAGTCCCTTGATGTACCATGCAAGGTGCTTTCGTGCTTCGCATATGGCAACTTGTTCGCCTTTGTCCTCTATCATAAGCTCAACTTGCTTTCTTGCAGTTGCGATTTTTTGCGAAATTGTGGGGGGAGTGTATGATTTTCCCTCTAAAAGACATTTAATTTCTTCAAAAATAAAGGGATTTCCAAGCGCGCCTCTGCCTATCATAACGGAGTCAACGCCTGTTTCCTCATACATTCTTAATGCGTCGGATGCGGAGAAAATATCGCCATTACCGATAACGGGAATATTGACCGCTTTTTTAACCTCTTTTATAATTTGCCAATCGGCATAAGGCTCGTACATTTGCTCTCTTGTACGACCGTGAATGGCAATAGCAGAAGCACCGTTAGCTTCAACGATTTTAGCCACCTCTGTGGCGTTAATTGAATGCTTGTCCCAGCCTGCGCGTATCTTTACAGTTATGGGAATTTTAGTTGCTTCCACACATTTTTTTACAATTTGTCCACACAGGGTGGGGTTTTTAAGTAGCGCACTACCCTCGCCATTAGATACGATTTTCTTAACGGGACAGCCCATGTTTATGTCAATATAGCTTGGGGGAGTGTCGCTTAAATTATGCTCATAGGAATTTGTTGATATAAGATAAGCACACTCAGCCATAATATCCGGCTCACTGCCGAAAATTTGGATACCTATTGGGGTATCCGTTTTTCTTATGCGCGCCAAAACGGCAGTTTTTTCATCCTTATAATGCATTGCCTTGGCGCTTACCATTTCGCTAACGCATAGGTCTGCACCGTATTCTCTTGCAATTTCACGGAATGCATAGTCCGTTATTCCCGCCATTGGAGCGAGAATTATTTTGTTTTTAAAATTCATATGTTCGCTCCTTGGATTTAGGGGATAGGGGATAGGGGATAGGGGATAGGGGATAGGGGATAGGGGATAGGGGATAGAAAGCCGTCAGCCGTTAGCCGCTAGCCGTCAGCGAAATTAGATGTATGATTTTGCTAACGTTTGGTTAGCGGTTGTTGTTTTAGTTTGTTTTATGGTTTGCCGTGAGATGTTAGATATCAGCCTGTTAGTCGTAGGGAAATGCACATGAGAAATCTCGCTGACCGCTAACCGCTAACAGCTAACTGCTGCGACAAATTGTTTTGTCGCCTAATAAAAAGCAATCTCCGCCTTACACAAATTGTTCCAACGATTTCCAAGGATACATCCCTCGGGGATTTTTATTGTTTTTAAGCCGGTACAGCCTTGAAATGCACCAAAGCCGATTTCTTTAACGCTTTTTGGAATTTCAATGCTTATAAGTCCCGTGCTATCCTCAAATGCATAGTTACCGATTTCTGTAACGCCGTCGGGAATGTTTATAGATGATAAATTCGTGCAATTGCCAAATGCATATTCGCCAATGGTTTTTACACCATTTGGAAGTGTAATGCTCTTTAAGCTTTTACAATGGTAAAATGCTTGGTCATCTATGAATTTTAAATTGCTTGGAAGTTGAACGCTTGTCAAGTGAGATGCGTGAGCAAATGCACCCTTGCAAATTGTTTTAACGCTATCTGGAATTTCAATGGTTGTTAAGCTTATGCAATCGTAAAATGCTTTTTCGCCAATATATGTAATGTTATCGGGAAGCTTAACACTTGCCAAGCTTGAACAACACCAAAACGAGAAGTCTTCAATGGAAGTAACACCCTTTGGAATTTCAATGCTCTTTAAGCTTTCACAGCCCCAAAATGCACCCTTCCAAATAGATGTAACGCTATTTGGAATTTTAATGCTTGTTAAATTTGTGCAATCACGAAATGCTTCAAGCATAATTTCTGTAACACCGTCAGGAATTTCAACAGCGGTTATCATATCACAGCCTCTAAATGCGTAAGCACCGATATGAGTAACGGTGTCGGGAATTTTGACAACTTGCTCCTTGCCTGTGTATTCTACTAAAATAGACTGTTCAATAATAAAGTTGTTCATAGCTCGCTCCTTTTAGTCGCTTTGTAGTGGTTAGAAAGCTTGATTATCTATTCTCGCTGACAGCTAACCGCTCACAGCTATTCGCTGCGACAAAACTAATTTTGTCGCCTTACCGATTTGTATTCATCGTAATACTTATAGTACGGGCAATTTTGAGTTTTGTTTGTAATAAATTTTAGATACTCATCCTCATCAAGGTTTATTTTGCATACATATGCTTCGTATTCCTCATCGTAGTCGTAGTATTCGCATGTTTCGCAGTTCATGTTCAAAAGCTCCTTTCAGTCGCTTTTAGGGGATAGGATACAGGGGATAGGGGTTCGCTACGCTCACAGGGTGGCTAGCAAACAATTTTCTTCTGAAATCCCTGCAACGAAGTTGCCCCTGCGAATGCAATGAGCCCCTGTCTCCTGTCCCCTTGATGGAACTGTTTACACAATCGACTAATCGATTGTGTAAACAGTTCCATCGCGTGTGTCCTTAATAGTTACGCCCATACTTGCGAGCTGATTTCTAATTTCATCAGCGCGGGCAAAGTTTTTGTCCTTCTTTGCTTGCTTTCTTTCCTCAATGAGGGCTTCAATTTGAAGCTCAAATTCTGTCTTTTCCTTTGGAGCTTCCTCGGTTTTTTCTCTTACAAGATTGATAGAGAGTACCTCATCAAAGCTCTTTAATACCGCTAGCTTTGTAGCATCGGTTGTGTCCGCCTTTAATACATCGTAAATACATGTAATACCAAGGGCAGTATTTAAATCGTTGCCTACTGTGTCGATAAATTTAGCTTTTGCGCTTTCAAAATATGCATTATCAACCTCTGTATTTGGGCTTAATGCATCAATTCTTTTAAGAAGCTTATTGTATGTTACTGTTGCTTGGTCTAAAGCATCATAAGAGAATGTAAGTGGCTTTCTGTAATGTGATTGTAAGCAGAAAAATCTGTATGCAAGTGGGTTGTATCCCTTGCTTTCAAGGAGTGAAACAGTTAAAAATTCGCCCTTTGATTTTGACATTTTGCCCGTTTCATCATTTAAGTGATGAACATGAAACCAATAATTGCACCACTTATGTCCAAGATATGCTTCGCTTTGTGCGATTTCGTTTGTATGGTGTGGAAAAATGTTATCAACGCCACCGCAGTGAATATCAAGATATTCGCCGCAATGCTTCATGGAAATAGCAGAGCATTCAATGTGCCAGCCAGGATAACCGATACCCCAAGGGCTGTTCCACTTTAATTCTTGGTCATCAAATTTTGATTTTGTAAACCAAAGAACGAAGTCGCTCTTGTTTTTCTTGCTTAAATCCTCGGTAACATCATCACGAACGCCAACCATTAATTCCTCGCTTGAATGTCCTGTTAAAACATTGTAGTCCTCTAATTTTGATGTGTCAAAATAGATATTTCCATCTGCCTCGTATGCATAGCCCTTTTCAATAAGAGCTTCGATTGTCTTTATAAATTCAGGAATACAGTTAGTTGCAGGCTCAACGATGTCAGGCGTTTTGATATTTAATTTTTTGCAGTCCTCAAAGAATGCATTTTTGTAAAACTCCGCAATTTCAAGCACGGTTTTCTTTTCACGCTTAGCGCCCTTTAGCATTTTGTCCTCGCCTGTATCGCCATCGCTAGATAAGTGTCCTACATCGGTAATGTTCATTACGCGAAGCACATCAAGACCTGAGTAACGAAGGAACTTTTCAAGAATATCCTCCATCATATAGGTACGGAGATTTCCAATGTGCGCAAAGTGGTAAACGGTAGGACCGCATGTGTACATTTTTACCTTGCCGTTTTCGTTTTCCTTAAACTGTTCAACCTTTTTTGTTAAAGTATTATAAATATTCATTTTTTACTCCTCATCATTTGTATTTGTTCCTTCAAGCTGCTCTTCAAGCTTTGAAATAACGCTTGCGTTATATTCGGGTGTGTTATTTACAGGAATAACAGGGATAAAAGCTTGATTTTCAGACACTTCCTCGGCCTTTTTTTGAATTTTTTTAGTGTTTATATATATGATTGCTAGCACGAATGCAGGTATTGAAGCGTACATAATTAAGCCTAAAACCGCGGCTGCAAACACATTTTCAGGGTTAATATATCCAACCAAGGTGGATACTAAATTAAATGCAAGGTGGCAAAGCATAGGCACGAAAATTGAGTCATACTTAGTGTAAAGCCAACCAAGCAAAATTCCGATTGAGGTTGCATAAATAAACTGAATTGGATTTCCGTGAATGATACCGAAAATAGATGCGGAAATTACGATTGCATACCATTTTGGCATTACCTTTTTTAGCGTGCTTAAAATTAAGCCACGACATAGAATTTCCTCAAATAGAGGTGCTAAAATTACCACCGCAAAGAACGAAAGTAAAGGATTACCCTCAGTTACAGCTCCGCTTGCATCATTAAGAGCATCAACCCATTTTTGTGGGAAAATGTTTAAAACATTCATAAGTAAGCCTAAAATCAACGCTGTAACAAACTGTCCCGTTGCGCCAACGATAGCCACGGGGGCGTATGATGATTTGTCGGGCAATGACACATCAATTTTCTTTAAAAGTGATTTACCTCTTATGCGATAAATTAAGAAAAAGATGATTAAAGCTATAAGGTTTGTGTCAACGGTTAATTCAAGAGAATACTTATATACAGCCTCTGTAAGTCCCTCGGCTGATATTGTTGGGTTTTGAAGCTTTATTATAGCGCCCATAATTTGCACTAAAACGAACTGAACTCCAAGCCACACAAGAAGAAAGCCAAAGCATTTTGCAAGTGCAATAAGAATTTCCACCGCCTTGCTTTGCTTAGGAGCGTATTGGGGGGCTTGTGGGATAAGCTCCTCGCCTTGTGGAGCGCTCACTAATTCTTGCACCTCTGCTTGCGTGCTAAGACGCGTTTCGTTATTTATGTCATTTGAGCTGTTTATATTATTAAAATTATCCATATAATTCACTCCTATATATATTTATTAGAGTATTGTACCACAAAAAAGCTTTTTTGTAAATATTGTACTTAAAAAATTATGCTTTTTTAATAAAATAATATAAAGAAATATAAGAAATATTATGATAAATTATAAATCAAACAAAAAAATTAAAAAAACACTTGCAAAAGGAAAATTCTTGTGCTATAATACACGCAGTTGATACCACGGCGAGAGCAGATTTTAAGTCTGCTCTCGTTTTGTTAGACAAAAATCGGAGATTTTTGTCAGCAATCGGTGGACAGGGAACAGGGGCAACTGTGTTGCAGGGGCTCATTGTATTCGCAGGGGCGACTTTGTCGCAGGGAATAACTAACCACCCTGTGAGCAAAGCGAACCCCTA
>JAZSHT010000114.1:0-10674 GCA_045533435.1 Eubacteriales bacterium
TAGTACAACGGGGAATAAAAGAGTTTTAGATAAACTGTGTATAAGGATTCCATCCCTATATCCTATATCCTATCCCCTATCCCCTATTTACGCTTATTTAAATTGATTTAAAAAGCGTAAATCAGTGCTATGGAACAAGCGAACATCATCAACGCCATAGCGCATCATAACAAGACGGTCAAGACCGATATTTACATAGAAGCCTGTGTATTCATCAGGGTCAAGTCCTGCTGAACGAAGTACATTTGGATGTGGTGTGCCACCTGGCATAATTTCAATCCAACCAACATGCTTACATACGCTACAACCCTTACCGCCACAAACGAGACAGCCCATATCAATTTCAAAGCCTGGCTCAACGAATGGGAAAAAGCCTGCTCTCATTCTTACAGGAACATCTTGTCCGAATACCTTAGAAAGAATGCTCTTAATCATTACCTTACCGGCAGTATATGTAAAGTCCTTATCAACGATAAGCGCTTCATATTGGAAGAATGCTCTTTCGTGTCTTGCGTCAGTAGTTTCGTTTCTATAAACTCTACCTGGATATACAAAGCGGTATGGTGGCTTATGTGTTTGCATATAGCGTACGCTTCCGCCTGTTAAGTGAGGTCTTAAGCAAAGCTTTTCGTTAGCTTCGCCGCTATCGTGTCCCTCTAACCAATATGTATCCATGCTTTCTCTTGCAGGGTGGTTAGGTGGGAAGTTAAGGTTATCAAAGGCGTAATATTCGCTTGTGATTTCAGGACCGTGGAATACCTCAAAGCCCATTGAACGGAATGCATCATTTAAGTCGTAGCACATTTGTGTAATAGGATGTAAACCGCCAATCATTGGCTTAATGCCTGGTAATGTATAGTCAAAATCCTCAGGAATAGCGTCTGCCTTTAATTTAAGCTCCTCACGCTTACCCTCAATTTGCTCGCTTAAAAGGTTTTTAACATTGTTTACCGCCTTGCCCATTTCAGGACGAAGAGCAGGGTCTAATTTAGGCATTTCCTTCATAAGCTCGGTAACAGAACCCTGCTTACCAAGATATGCGCCCTTTATTTGTTGTAACTCCGCCTCGTTTTTAGCATTCTGAATTTTTTCAGAGCCCTCACGAAGCAACGCTTCTAATTTTTCTTTCATATTAAGCTCCTTATATTATAAAGAAAATATTTTACATAGTATTATAACACATAAAAATCTATATTTCAATGAAAATATTTAATATTATTAAAAAAACAGCCCTGCAAATAAATTGCAGAGCTGAAATTTCGTTTTAGAAACCAAAGATGCTATCTGGATTGATTATGTAATCAACCTTATTATTGTCATTATCTTGGTTTATTTCAAAGCCTGAGGTGGTGATAACGTCATTTGATTGAAGCACCAAAATATTGTATTCTGGCTTAATATACTTATTCATTATCATTACCTCCTTCATTGCTTTGACCGCTTAAAATCTCGTTGTATGTTACGGAAATTGCACTTGTTGTTGTGATTTCTTCATTGCAAGCATAGCTTACACCGTTTTCGTCAATTATATACATACAAAGAATTGTATTAAGATTTGCATATTTTGACCAATCCGTTGTGCGCATAATAAGGGAAACGGATGTATATTCGTTTTCAATTACATTGCTTACAACTCTGCCGCTAGTTACATCAGCTGCGCTTCCATCTGCATTTATTGGCTTGCCATCCTTGTTTGCTAGGTTATCATAGCCACATGCAACAACGCCTAAAATTATACTCTTACCGTTTGCGCTTTCATAAGCGTTTAATAAGTCATAATTTACCGAATAATCCACACACATAGCGGTATTATCCTCTTTTATTGAATAGCCGTGGAATACAATTATAGGCTTTATGTCCTTTGAGATTTCCTTGCCGCAATGCTCACAGGTGGCACTAAATACACCATTTTGTAGGTAGCCGTTTGCATAAGCGTATGATACATTTTTAGTATAGCTATGCTCAGTTTCCTCAATTACAAATTGGTTATTTTCCTTGTAGTACGCTTCTTGAATTGTTGAGTATGTTTCAACCTCAATGCTTCCGTCTGCCATAAAGTAAAGCATTGTTACCATACCTGTTGGTGTTGATGTGTCAACGCCTTGGTGGTCAGTTAAAATTTGAGTTACAATGTTACCGTTTACGCCCTCTGTTTGTGTAACAACAACATTTGCATATGGGTCGTGTCCTGACATAACAAGATAAATGTTTTCATACTTGGAAATAAGCTTATCCCACATATGGTCGCCGTTATTGTAGCCACCGCTTGTTGCAGGTGGGCAAACATCGCCACCATCAAGTGTTGTGCCATCTCTAAATAGGTACGCGTGAGTTGTAATGATTACCTTACGGTCAGGATTTGCTTTTATAATTTCCCCTGCCCAGTTAAGAATATCATCGCTTGCACCGTAATCAAGAGTGATAAAGAGATATTTTGTATCTGCAATTTCAAAATAGCGGTATGAATTTGTAATATCATTTTCGTTATAGAAGCCATCAAATTGGCTCATATATGCTTCTGTTGCAAAAACAGCGTTAATTTGGCTAATGCCATCGTGATTGCCTCTTACAACGGAATATGGAATAACGCCTGTTAATTTTTCAAGAATATGTGTTTTTGCAAGCGCCCATTCGCTACTGCTGTTTGCATCGGTAATATCGCCAAGACCGAATACATGTGCAATCTTTTTAGATACTTGGTTATTTAAAATCCAATCGTAAATCTTACCAAAGCTACTGCCGTATCTGTTTGCGATAATTTGTGTATCGCCCACAACTGCAAAGGAATAAAGGTAGTCCTTAACCTCTGCCTTATTGTAAATCCAGTTTCCTTTTTCAGCACTTGCTCTTGTGCCAAATTTAGCATCGTAACCGTTACCTGTAAGGTCGGAAATATCATCGCCTGTCTTTAAGCCCGCAAGATTAAAGTACATTTCAAGGTTATCGTTTTCAAGGTTGATTCCCTCTAAATCAAGTGCAATCTCTTCCATCGTTCTTATGTCTGTATAAACAGCAACAGAGCCGATAGTTCCCTTGAAGCATTGATTGTCATTTGTTCGTAGGTCGTTACCGATAACCATATAGTAGTCGTTAAGAGATGGGTTAATTGTAATTTGAGTATTTCTGTTGCTAACCTGCTTTGATTCGCCATTTACATAGCATACCGCAACACCTGTTGATTTATCAAGAGTTATTGCTAAATGAACAGGCTTATCGCCTCTTACATCAACGTTTGAGAATTGATAGTCGTATCTTGAGCCTGTATTATCATAGCTTGTTATACAAAGTCTTGGAACACCGTTAGCAATAATTTCAAAGTTTAAGAAGTGGTTAGTATCCTTATAGTTACCTAAAATAATACCGCCACGACCAGTTATATCGGTTGGAAGATAAATAACCGCCTCAAATGTAAATGCTTCGCTATCAACAGGGAACGATTTGCCAACTACTGCATAGTCGGTTGCGCTAAAGTTTAAACCATCAAGGTTGACAGGGGTGTCAGGTGTATCTGGAGTGTCAGGCACATCAGGAGTGTCAGGTGTAGAAGTGTCCTCAGGCTTTGTTTCACCGTTATAGCAAATATGGTAGCAGTTGCCACTTATGTCGCTTCTGCCTGTCTCTTTGCTAAATTCGTACATAGCAAGAAGATTATTTGCACTTTTGTCAAGAGCATTCATATCCGATTTGATTTCGTCAGCGGTACGAATATCGCTATATACCGAAAGACTCTTAATTGCACCCTTGAATGGATATCCGCTTGCGCCTCTACCATCTCTACCAAGATACATTGCATTTTCGTAAGCTGCTTGGGAAATATCAAATGCACCCTTGTTTATGGTTTGCTTTAGCTCGCCATCAACATAGCATTTACCTTCGCCTGTTGTAGGGTCAACAGTAATTGTAACAAAAACGAACTTGCCTACACGGACATCAACATTAGTAAAGTGGAAATCTACTCCCTTGCTTCCAAACTCAAAGTAAAGACGAGGCGTGCCTCTTTCCTTAAATTCAAAGTTTACACAACTATTTCCTGGATAGTTACCTAAAACTACACCGCCTCTTGTGTTGGTGTCGTTACTTACAGGGAAATATATCTCTGCTTCGTATGTTAGAATAGGCTTATCAAAGGCTTTCATAGCTTGGTATGTGTTGTCTGGTGAGAATGTAAGAGCATTTTCGCCTACAATATCCATTTTCCAATCAGTCATTGTAAGGTCGTACCCCTCATATTTTGAAAGGTTTTTACCGCCTGATGACATAAATTCATAAGCAACTAAAAGGTTATTATCATTGATATTTGTTCCTTGCTTTATTTCATCAGCGGTACGCATATCGCTATATGCATAAACACTCTTAATTTGACCAAGGAATGGCGTTGTATTACCGCTACGGTAGTCGCCGCCCACCATAAGAGGTCTTTCAGTTGGAATGGCATTTGCAATTTTACTGTAATTAAATGGTAATGATTGCTTGAGCTCGCCATTTACATAGCAATGAGCCATATTGTTTGCTGTATCAACTGTAATTGTTAATCTAACAAGCTCCGTTGATAAAATGCTAACGCCTGTAAAAATAGTGCTTACAGCATCGTTGCCACTTGCCGCATAAATACGGGGATTACCATTATTGTGAATTTCAAAGCTGATACATTTGCCGTATCCGGAATAGTTACCTAAAATTACACCGCCACGGGCAGATGAGTTAATTTGCACTTCTGCTTCATAGGTGTATGGTAGTGAAGGCAAAATCTGTTCCATTTTAGCGGTTGTGGAACCATCAAAGGTAGCGCCAAGCTTTTTCGTTTCCTCTGACGTTGGGTCGTAAACACCGCTATCTGCGTAAGCGCCCATAAATGCCATAGGTAAAAGCATTAAGGCGATTAAGCATGTGGATAACAATCTTAAAAATTTGTTTTTCATAATCCTTATAAAATCTCTCCTTTTACTTGATTATATTTTATACTTATGTTATAATACTTTTGACCGATTTTGTCAATATCATATTATTTTGTTGAAAAATATGTGCAATTTATGATTATATCGAGCAAAAATGTGATTATTCAATCAAATATATACATTCAACAATCAATGAAAGGAATAGAAAAATGGCTTTTAAGGAAAGAGAGCTTGCTATACTTGAATATATGAAGGAGCATAAGGAAGCAAGCATTGAGGATTTATGCAAGGTGCTATTTGTAAGTGAAGCAACTATGCGCCGAGATTTAACAAAATTACATAATGCAAAAAAGCTTGTAAGAACTCACGGTGGAGCAATTTACAGAAGTGAGCCGGGAGTAAATTTACCGCAGGATTTTCGTGAAAGAGAGAATGTTGATGCAAAAATCGCAATTGCTCAAAAATGCTTGCATCTTATAAACGATGGCGATACTGTTATGATAGATGGCTCATCTACCGTGTTACCGCTTTTAAGAATTATAGGAGCAAAAAAATCACTTGTAATTATTACCAATAACGCAAAAGCACCTGTCCTGCTTGCAGAAACAGATGCAAAGGTTTTCGTTTGCGGCGGAGAGCTTGCCACAAATGCTTATGCTTTAGTTGGTAGCTATGCAGAAAATTTTGTAAAGTCATTTAATGCGGATATTTGCTTTTTCTCTGTGTCAAATTTAACGATTAACGGACACTTAACCGACAATTCCATACAAGAAAACATCATTCGCAAATCAATGATGTCAAGGTCAAAAAAGGTTGTTTTGCTTCTTGACTCTCATAAAATCGGAGAGCCCTGCATTAGCGACCTTGCCACCCTTGATGATGTTGATATTGTAGTTTGCGAAAACGATATATCCTCTCTTTTTGAAAATTATAAATCAAAATTTATTTCATAATTAAATGCAAAAAAGACATATCTATTTTGCAAAAAATGCAAAATAAACACCTCTATTTTGCACTTTTTAATATTTATTTTCATCTTATTTTGTGCTACAATAAGATAAAGAGGTGAAAAATATGGATGAAAGGGTAATGGCAAGAGAAAAATTTGAAAGAGATTTTGACAATATTGTTTTTCGTTCTACACCAAAAGAGGCATTTGAGTTTTTAAGGGATCAGGAAAAGAAAAGAATAATATCACTTTACGCAGGTGCATACAGCTTTGAAAATGCTATCGGTATGTGCGATTTAAATACAGAAGCGACATTTTATTTTTACTTAAATGGCTACAACTACGGATACTCATTAAGATATTTTCAAGGCAGATTTAAGCTTGAAAGAGATGAAAGAATATTCTTTAAGGACCATAAAAAAGCATACACCAAAAAAGCATTATCCAACCACAAAACCGATAGGAAGGATATGCGAAGCGGAGAGTATTTCGATAATAATCGTGATTTAGTGAAAAACGAACTGCTTGGCGGAGTGTTTGAAATAATTTTTTATTTTGTAGGCGTAATTTTGCTTGGAGCTATTGGCACAGGCGTGGTTTTCTTGCTTGGTATTGAAAAGGATGTGGACTATGAAGTGGTTTTAATTTTAGGCTTTTTAGCTCTTGTTATAGTCGCGGTTTTTACATTCATAATAGTATCAATCACAAAAAGCCTGAAAGATGCACGGAAGGAGCAAAAAAGATGAGCGAACTTCTATTTAAGGAAGTACCAAAGGAAAACGAGCAATATCAAAAATCTAAAAAACGAGAAAAAGCATTACTTATAGTGGCGGGAATAGGGATAGCATTGGTTATAATCGGTTTTATTGTTATTGCTATAACCGAGGGTGTAATTTTCGCAATGATTCCTGTGTTGCTTATAGTTGTAATTATCATTGTTAATGGATTAGTAGTGTATAATAACGTGGGTAAATCACTATACATATATTCCGACAAGATTTTAGTTAGCCGCATTTTGCACAAGGATGTGCAAATTGATATATCCCCTGAGCAATATCAAATTATATTACTTCCCGTTGTGGGCAGAGACCCTGCGGTTTTTAAAATGAAATTTGTCGAAAAATTAACTAGTAAAGTTATGTTTCAATATAAGGTGTGCAGTCTTATTCCGTCACATTTTCAAGCACCGAGAAATGAATGGGAAAATGATTTTTTGAAATTGGAATGCGACATTATAGACGATAATGAGATAATTAAAAACAGACCTAAAAGAAATAAAGGAGAGCCGATAAATGAAAAATAACGATAGGACAATATTGTTTTGGGCACGTTTTTGGAGATACGGCATAATTGCACTTGCAATACTGCCGTTTCTGATAGTTGGAGGTATCGGTGCAATTACAGACAATTATAATTACACTTTATTTTTTGTAACGTTACTTAATCTGCCTTTAGAATTTATTGTGACGGGCATTTACTACATAATCGGCACAAAAATGGAATTTACTCACTTGTGTTGCGTTTACCAATCTATGAACCATAAAAAAATGGATCCATACCGTGCAGAGTGGACTGACGCCGATAAAAAAGATATGAAAAAAGTAGGCATCACTTTGCTAATCGTAGGCATTTTATGCTTTGTCGGCTTTCTTGTTTGCTTAATAAATGCTAATGTGGTATAATAAATGTAATTTTGAACAAAATCAAAATTCGCTGACCACTGACCACCGACCACTGTGAAGCGACTAAAAGGAGCAAACCATACATGGAAACAAAATATTATACAGTAACAAAAATCGAGGGCGAATACGCATACATATGCGAGGAAAACAGCGAAAACGAGATATTTATCGCTATGGCATTATTGCCAGAGGGCGTGGATATTGGCACTAAGCTAAAGTACGAAATGTTTTCGTATGAAATTATTTCATAGGGGATAGAGGACAGGGGCTCACTGCATTCGCAGGGGTTCGCTTTGCTCACAGGGAGGTTAGTTTATGAGAGATTATAGAGATTTAGTGGTTTGGCAAAAAGCAATGGATTTGGTAAAAAATGCGTATGAGCTTATAAATCAATTACCAAAAGATGAGAGGTTTGCTTTAGCAGATCAAATGAAAAGAAGCACTATTTCTATTCCTTCAAATATTGCCGAAGGTCACGAAAGAAAAAGCACAAAAGAATACATACAATTTTTATATATTGCAAATGCATCAAGAGCAGAGCTTGAAACGCAATTAGAAATTTGCAAGATGTTATGTTATTTTGACAATGAAACCGTTGAAAATGTAATGCAACAATGCTATGAGATATCAAAAATGATACATTCAATAATAATAAAATTAGAGAAAAATAACGGATAGTCAAGGACATGGCTGTATAAATGACTGGAAAAAGCGATGAAATCGCTCCCTATTCCCTGCGAGCTTGTGAGCCCCTATCCCCTGTCCCCTTGAAGAAAGGTTGAAAAAATGAGGTTTAAAGAATACAGAAATTTAAAGAAAAGTGTTGATAAGGAGCTATCAACGAGAAAGCATGAACGAGATGAAAACGGAAATGTTGTTATCAATATGACAGTAAATGACGATAGCGGATTTTTATCGCCGTTTTCGGAAAACAATATGTCGGTAATTAGTACCGATGTTGCGAATTTTATTGAAAATAATACACACTCTCTGCCACCAAATGAAAAACTTTGTTTAAAAATACACTCAAGTTGCATTGATGACAATGAAAAGGAAGTGTATAAGAACGCAATCAAGGAATATTATGCGGAAAAGTATTTAGCCAACGAAAAGGAGCTAAAGCGTAATTATTTCGTTGCACTAATACTGTTGCTTGCGGGCATTTTCGTAATGACAGTATCAATCTTTCTAAATGAGCATAATATCGAAATTTGGTCCTATGTGGTTGACATCGCCTCGTGGGTGCTTCTTTGGGAAGCGGTAGATATTACACTGCTTGTTAATAGAACCTTGTCCGTGCAACGAAAGCGTTATTTATCATACTTATCTATGAATATACAATTTTTAAATAAATGAATTAAACTCACAAAAAGAATAGCTTTTAGGTATCATTTCTTTTGCTAAGCTTTTCTTTTTGTAAAGAAAAGCGAAAAGGAGAAACAAAATGAAGAAGGTAGCTATTTTTATGCTATTCGGTCAATCAAACGCAGTTGGCCACGCTATGCCTATGAGTGAAGAGGATATTATTAAAGTGCCTCTTAAAAATGTATGGGGCTTAAATAGAGAGCCTAACCAATCATACGACACTGAAAAATTAAAGTTTACAGGTTATACAAGCTATGGTATGAACCTTGCAGAGACACAGGATAACACTTATTCTATTGCCAACTGCCTTGCTAAGCATTGGCAAAACGATATTGACAGTGGCGTGGAATTGCCCGACCTTTATATTATTCATATAGCAATCGGCTCACAGGGTGTTACGGGAATGTGGGACCCTAAGCGTGCGCCTAAAATGATACGCGGTAAGCTTGGAGATTGCGATATTTCCATGTATCCACTTGCTATCCATGTGTTAACTCTATTTAAAAAATATATGGAAGAAAATGACCTAACGCCTGACTATGTAGGCATACATTGGCGTGGCGGAGAGCAGGAAACGGACTACCCTGTGTCTAAATTAGAGACATTTTTAAAGGATACATACCTTGAAATCTTCGGCGGTATCCGTAATGCTATTGAGTGTGATGCGCCCGTAGTATTCCACCGCTTCCCATTTAATAAGGTGTTTGCTAACCGTGATAAGGAGGATGGCGGAAGCCGTCTTGAAAGCATGCATTATATCAATGATACCTTTGATACTCTTGCTAAGGAAATGAAAAACGCATCAGTTTATGATGTAAGAACATGCCCTCTTTATGATGAATACGCCTGGGACTGCAATATTTTCCGTTGGGACTTAATCCACTATCAAGGCAGAGTAAACGATTATGTAGCTAAGGAAATTTTAAAGGAATATAAAAGCCGCTAAAATAACGGTAACAATGATAAGAGGCAGCGGAGACTCCGGTGTCTTTTTATTTGGAAAAACTAAAAGGCTGTACTTTTTAATTTATGATATTATTAAGACAACCTAATTATTTTTTAGAGGTAACTATATGAGTAAAAAATTTGAATTTTCCACAGGCAACTCCATTGAGCTTGGTGCAGATGGGCTAATTACTAATTCTTACGAATCAAAAAAGCATATGTTTAATAAGCTTGACATCGTATTTATTAAAAAGCCCAGATTTTTATCAAGGGGATATGTTAATATAAACGATGAATACATAGAATTTAAGAAAAAGGATATGAGCTTAGTTATTGAATTGATAGATTATCTAGAAGGACTAGGCGTTATTGCTGCTATGTATAGAGGAAAGTCAACTGAGAGATATCTTGAATCTAATATATCAGTAGGTGGCTCTTGCTCGTTCTTCACTTTTATTGGCGGCGAGCTTATTTACTACTATTTCGGCGATGTATATAAGGTTAATTACGAGCAAATAAAGTGCATTTGGGTTTCAGAAAACATAGTGGTATTTGGCGCTGATAATAATTCACTATTAAATTCTGTGATTTTAGACAAGAAAAAAGAAGTCAAAGCAGAGATAACCATAAGACGTCATGATTTTGAAAGCGCCATAGCATTTGCAAAAAAGGTAAAGGAATTAGCAAGCCATATTGAAATAAAGGTAATAGGCTAGCAAAACGGGGATGTTGCAATAAGAACCTGCTACGCAGAACCTTGTTACTCGCAGGCTCGTAATAAGCACAGACCAAAAACAGACACAAGTCGGATCGTAGCCATGTCGTTCTGTGAGCCAAG
>JAZSHT010000175.1:0-6053 GCA_045533435.1 Eubacteriales bacterium
AATGGGCTTTATGATTAATAATGAAGCAATAGATACCTACGAAAAATTAACAGAAAACACATTTAATTACGGCGTTGTGCTAGCGCTTGAAAATAAGCTTAACGGAAAAGCACCGCTGGACAGCGAGGTAGTATCCGTTACACAAAAAGCAGAGCTAGACAGAAAATACTGTGGCTTTGACTTAAAGGTTTCAGGCTTTACCGATGCAAATAAAGACCTAGCAGTAGTTATGGCAATCTATGTAACTGAGGGAGATACAACAGTATATCTACAAGATTTACAAACCAATCTACCAACAGGCGTGTCAATTAACTCTCTAACAGAATAACAAAAAAGCAAGAGGATTTTCCTCTTGCTTTTTAATATCCTGCTTTTCTAGTCGCTTCCGATATTTCCTTAACCTTTATTAAATATTCCTCGTATCCCTTAACATCATTTTCAAGCTTTTCTACATACTGTGTAAAATCCTTACTTTTGAATGATGGAGCAGAGTTATATGCATCATTTACAGATTTAATAGTTTTCATAAACTTGTCAATATCTAATCTAAACGAGGTAGCACCAAACCAAAAGCGACCGTCCTTTAATGCGCTGGCAAGATTTCTAACTCTTGTCATTCTTTTGTAGCATTCCTCAAACTTAGCGTTATACTGTGAAAGTGTAATCATATATACTCCGTATTAGCAATCTTTATTTAAAGTGTAATTACCGCTCTTTAAAATTTCAACAAGCTGAGCCATATCGGTAATTTCTTCTTCTGTGAAAATACCGCCGTTTGCAGGAGAGGTAATATAGTGGAAATCTGTGCCTGATGTCTTAATTAAATTATACTTTTCAGCCCACATGTCAGCAATTTCATTTCTTGAATCATGACCGAAATGTCCGTTAAAAACCTCAACGCCATCAACCATTCTTGGCTCAATTACCATCATCCAGTTTCTAAATGGATGGGCTTGAATAAAGAGCATATTATTTTCCTTGGCAAGATTATGGAACTTTTCTGCGTGCAAATCAAAAATATCAGCATGCTCATATAAAAATTCCTTAGTCATACCGAAAACTAAATAATCATTGTTGCTTCCGTTAAATCTTAATTCAGCACCAAACAAAATATTTAATTTGCCCTCAGCATCCTTCTTTAATTTTTCGTAAGCATCATAATATTTGTCAACAAATCCATTCCAATCGTTAGGACAAACATTGTTAACAGTCCAGCTGTTTAAATGGTTTGCCAAAACCAATGAAGAATATCCAGCATTAACAAATGTATCTATAATTTCCTTAGTGCCTACCTTAGCGCATGCACTTATATCGTTTGAATGGCAATGTAATTCCGTTTTGAACATCTTAAATTTACCTCGTTTCATATTATCGCTTATATTATATACCTAAAATTTTATAAAATCAATACATAAAGAAAAACTACCCACGAAATTTTCGCAGGTAGTAATTTTTATAGTATGTCATAAATCAGCTTGCTATCATTTACAGCACAGCTGTCATATGAAAACGCTTCATCAAGCTTTCCTTCACAGGATTTAAATAAATCCTCGCTTGATGAATAAAGCACGCAAAGCGTATCGCCCTCATTTACATATTGTCCTTGCTTGCATTTAAGCTCAATACCGGCAGAGTAATCGATAATATCGTCCTTTTTAGCGCGACCTGCTCCTAAAAGCATTGACGCAACTCCAACACATTCCGCATTGATTTTTGAAATATATCCACTTTTATTAGCTTTATATTCCTTTTTGCATTTTGCATTTAGTAAAGCATCTGTGTTTTTCAAAGGAGCAATATCTCCGCCTTGAGCCTTTATCCACTCCTTCATTTTAGAAAGAGCCGTACCACTTGATATAGCGTTTTCAACATGCGATTTTGCTTCATCAATATCAATATTCAATGAAAGAGAAACCATATTAGAAGCAAGAGCAACACAAATCTCAGTAAGATTTTTCTCTCCATTACCACTTAAAACCTGTACTGCCTCATAAACCTCTAAGGCATTACCCACAAAAGAGCCAAGAGGAACATCCATATTTGTAATTAAAGCGCGAACGCTTCTGCCAAATTTCTTGCCAATATCAATCATAGCCTTAGCTAACGCTTTTGCATCATCGGGATTTTTCATAAATGCACCACTACCGCACTTTACATCAAGCACAATAGTATTAGCGCCTGAAGCTAATTTCTTTGACATAATGCTTGATGCAATTAAAGGAATACAGTCAACCGTTGCAGTTACATCTCTTAATGCATAAAGATTTTTATCAGCAGGAGCTAAATTTCCGCTTTGACCTGTAACAGCAATTCCAATATTTTCAACCTGACCTAAAAATTGCTCTGATGATAAAGAGGACTTATATCCCTTTAAGGACTCTAATTTGTCAACAGTACCACCTGTATGACCAAGACCTCTGCCAGACATCTTAGCTACCTTGCAGCCAAGAGAAGCAACAATAGGTGCAACAATGAGTGTAGTTTTATCTCCAACTCCGCCTGTACTGTGCTTGTCAACTGATAAATTTCCAAATTGACTTAAATCAACCAAGTCCCCTGAGCGCATCATAGCATCTGTTAAATAAAATGTTTCATTCTCATCCATTGATGAAAAGCAAATTGCCATAAGATATGCTGAAATCTGATAATCAGCCACACTTCCCGACATGTATCCATCAATCATGAACTCAATTTCTTCTTTTGTGTTAGCAAGACCTTGTCTTTTTTTGTAAATAATATCGTAAGCTCTCATTTTAATTGTTCCTTATCAAATACATATGGCAAAAGCTCGCCAAGCGTATGTACTCGAATTTCCTTGCCATTAAATAGCACAATCTCAAAATCCTTGTCGCAAAATTCGCTCATAAATTGTAAACAAACGCCACAGGGGTAGCAAAAATCTGTAATTTCATTTAATCCGCCAACAATGCAAATTGCCTTGAATTTCCTTGTGCCAACAGAAACCGCCTGCATAAAAGCACCTCTCTCTGCACAAATTGTAGCAGAATAGGAAGCGTTTTCAACATTACAACCGTAGTAGCATTCATCATTAGCATCTAAAAGATATGCGCCAACCTTAAAATTTGAATAAGGCGCATAAGCTCTTTGTCTTGCAAAAAGCGCAAGCTGAACAAGCTCTTCATAATTTATCATTTTATTACCTCACTTAATTAAATTTGCAAGGGAAGTACCCTCACATTCATATTCAAGTCCCATTAAATCTCCAATGGTTTTAGCAATAGTGGAGAAGTAATCAATAGTACCGATATTCTTACTTTCAATATTCTTGCCAAGAATAATAATAGGCACATACTCTCTTGTATGGTCTGTGCTAACATCTCCAGGGTCGCAGCCGTGGTCTGCGGTGATAATATAAATATCATCATCGTTAAGTCGCTTCATAATTTCAGGAATACATAAGTCAAACTCACTTAAAGCAGCTGCATATCCGTTTACATCGTTTCTGTGTCCGTAAAGCATATCAAAATCAACTAAATTTGTAAAGCATAGACCGTTAAAATCACGCTCCATAATTTCAAGCATTTTAGAAATGCCCTCTGTATTTGAATGTGTTAAATGATATTCGTTTATTCCACGATGGGCAAATATATCGTAAATCTTGCCAACTGAAATTACATCAAATTTACTTTCATATAATGCATCAAGCACAGTTTTGCCTGTTGGCTCAAGTGAAAAATCGCGTCTGTTTGAAGTTCTCTTAAAATTAGGGTATTCTCCCACAAATGGTCTTGCAATAACTCTGCCAACTCCATGCTTGCCTACAAGCATTTTTCTTGCAATTTCGCACACAGAGTACAGCTTTTCGATAGGAACTAAGTCCTCATGAGCCGCAATTTGAAATACGCTGTCAGCAGATGTGTATATAATCAATTTTCCTGTTTCAAGATGCTCCTTGCCAAAATCATTTATAACCTGAGTTCCCGAATATGGCTTGTTACATAATACACCATAGCCAGTAAGAGCAGTAAACTCCTCTAAAACCTCGTTTGGAAATCCATTAGGATAGGTAGGCAAGGGACTATCTGATACAACACCGCCAATTTCCCAATGCCCAACGGTTGTATCCTTGCCCATTGATTTTTCTCTTAATCTACCGTAAATACCGATAGGTGTGTCGCATTTAGCGATAGAATCAACCCCATCAATATTTCCGAGACCGCACTTTATAAGATTAGGTATATTTAAGCGCTCGCTTTTTGAAACACTTTTTAATGTGTTAGCGCCCATATCTCCAAATTTGTCTGCATCAGGCAAAAACCCAACGCCAAAGCTATCTAGTACAGTTAAAAAAATTCTTTTCATATTTATCACCCTTATAGTTAAATTTCTTACAATTTTATTATATCACATTTTATTGTTAAAATCAATAAAAACCAAGCAGAGTATCTTTGTTTTCTTGAAAAAATGTTGACAAGTCAGTAAAAAAACTAAAAAAATACTGTACAAAACGCAAAAAATATGGTAAAATAAGACTACCTTAAATTAAACTAAAATATAACTGAAATAGGGTGGACTGCATGAAAAAGGAAAAAAAGGTAAAGGTTAAGCCATTAAAAAACAAGGTACATAGAGTTCGTGGAATTTCTCCCATGTCTCGCTTGATACCATATATTATGGAAAACCGCATCGGCTCACAAAACTTTATTTTTGATAAAATCAATTTAACACCAATCGAAAAGTACATAAAGAAAAAACAGGAGCAAGGACTTAAAAACTTTAATATGATGCATATTTTGATTGCAGCATATGCTAGAACATGCTCACAGCGTCCTGCCATCAACCGCTTTATCAGAGGACAAAAGATTTATTCAAGAGAGAATGTTGAGGTTTGCCTTGTAATTAAAAAGGAAATGACACTTGAATCTCCTGATACCGTTATTAAAATTATGTTAAAGCCCGATTGCACAGCAGAGGATGTATATAATCAATTAAATGATAAAATTGAGGAGTACAGAGAGGTTAAGAAAAATAGCTTAGATAAGCTAATTAAAATCATTAACTATATTCCAGGCATTTTCTTAAGATGGACAGTAAGATTTTTACGCTTCCTTGATTATTTAGGACTTCTCCCAAAGGCGCTTACCAATCTTAGTCCATTCCATGCATCATTCTTTATTACATCAATGGGCTCACTTGGTATTCCACCAATCGTTCACCACTTGTACGATTTCGGTAATGTTCCAACCTTCTGCGCATTTGGTGCAAAGCAAAGAGAATTTAGAGTAAATCCCGATGGAAGCGTTTATAAATACAACTATGTTGAGGTTACATACAACCTAGATGAAAGAATTTGCGACGGCTTTTATTATGCATCTGCACTTAAATATATGCGCACACTATTTAAAAAGCCAGAAACACTTGACACCCCACCCGAAGCTGTAATAAAAGACATAAGATAAAAAGCAAGGCGATTTCGCCTTGCTTTTTATCTTATGTCAAGTGGTCAGTGGTGCGATTTTTCGCAATCACATCGCAGATGTGTATATCATCAATGTGAAGCATTGTATATCATCATTCCAAAGGAATGTATATCATCAACTAAAGGTTGCATATCAGCAGGCAGTGTCCACAATGCTTCTAACGCCACTCTCCACCCTACACCCTGTAACATGCAGTCCTTGACTGATTCCATACGACCTTCAGTCAATTACATGCAATGCTTTGCATTGATTAAATACACGCTACGCGTGATATGCACCTTCGGCGCATACCTACACCCTAAAAAACCGCCCTGCAAAGCAGAGCGGTTTTGAATTATAATTCAGGAACAATTAAGCCGTATCCGCCTGCTTTGCGCTTATAAACTACACAGGTTTCGTTATTTTCAGCATCCTTGAATACATAGAAGTCGTGACCGATAAGGTTCATTTGAAGTATTGCTTCTTCTAATGACATAGGCTTAAAGGAGAAGGCTTTAACCTTAACATCATCAAGCAGAATTTCTTCTTCATCAAGGTATGGGTATTCCTCATCTACTATTGCGTAGCCCTCGTCCTTAATACGCTTTTGCAGTCTTGTTTTATTCTTTCTTA